>NZ_JBEUOQ010000014.1:0-149189 GCF_040489275.1 Rhodococcus baikonurensis
ATGGTACTGCACTCGACAGGGTGTGGGAGAGTAGGACACCGCCGAACACAACGTAAGAGAAGCCCCCCAACCAGTCATGGTTGGGGGGCTTTCTCGTACCCAAAACACACCCACCACCCCGCCCGACGTCGAGCGAACGGTACCTTCGTCGCCTCAGATCGACCGAACGTACCGTTCACACGATCAGGGCAGGCACTGGCGGCACCGTCGCGGCCGGCTCACCACCCCCGACGTCGAGCGAACGGTACCTTCGTCGCCTCAGATCGACCGAACGTACCGTTCACTCGATCCTGGCAGGGCAGGGCAGGTGAACGGCTGGACAGAACCGACAGGCGTTATCGCAGAGCCGCCTGCAGCACCTCGCAGAGCACGTCCAGCGTCCTCCAGTACTGCGACTGCGTCGGCGTGCTGTAGCCGACGACGATGCCGTCACTGCCGACTGACGACACGTCGGGATGTCGGAAGACGGACAGCCCTTCGAGCCCGAGATCGCGCGCCTTGGCCGCTGCAAGCACAGATTGTTCGGTGCCGGAGGGAAGACGGATCACAGCGTGAAGTCCCGCGGAGATCCCCTCGACCCTGACCTGGGGTACTCGCTGCGCAAGGGTCGCAACCAGTTGATCGCGTCGTCGTCGGTACGAGGTCCGCATCTTTCGAATATGACTGTCGAATCTTCCGGACTCGATGAAGTCCGCCAAGGTCAATTGATCCGTTGAACTGACCCAGCGTTCGTAGGGTCCCTTTGTTGCGAGGACGGGATCGATCAGCCTGTCCGGCAACACCATCCATCCGATGCGAATGGCCGGCGACAGTGTCTTGCTGACAGTGCCCAGGTACGCGACGTGCTGCGGCGCAATTCCTTGGAGTGCGCCGACAGGCTTTCTGTCGTAACGGAATTCGCCGTCGTAGTCGTCCTCGATGATGACGCCGCCGCTAGTCGCGGCCCATTCGAGAGCGGTCGCGCGCCTCGCCGCTGTGAGGGGGCCTCCGAGGGGGAACTGATGGGTCGGTGTCAGCAGAACACTCTCAGCAGATGTTGACGCCAATTCGTCTGTGCAAGTGCCTGATTCGTCGACCGATATGGGAATCGTCAGAAGCCCTTCGTCGACAAGTAGCTGCCGGTGCAGGTGAAGGCAGAAGGCGTCGACGGCAATCGTTCCTCCGAGTGCGCGGGCAAGGAGGGAGATCCCGTGACCCGAGCTGGCGCTGATCACAATGCGGTTCGGATCGACGCGAACGCCTCTGGTGCGGCTCAGGTATGTGGTGAGGGCGTTTCGGAGTTCTACTCGGCCTCTGGGATCAGTGGTCGCGAATGCGTCGGTCGGCGCGGTGGTCAAAGCACGTCTGGCGGACGAAATCCATGCAGTGCGGGGAAACGCCGACGCGTCCGGCGATCCGGGGAGAAGGCTGTAGGTCAAGCGCCGTCGGGTCGGTGACGGCTCGACCTCGCGACTGTGTGTGCTGGCGAGCGTGGCGACCACGGTTCCGGAACCCGGCCGTGTGACAAGCCACCCAGCTGCGGCGAGCTCGGCGTAACAGTCCGCAACAGTGTTTCGGGCAACTCCGAGGTCGACTGCGAGTGTGCGGGAAGGTGGGAGTCTGGTGCCGGGCTTCAACAGTCCACTGTCGATCGCGTCGCGAAGCGTCTGAAGCAGCGCAGTGCGAACCCCGATTCCCTGTGGCAACTCGATATGTAGATCGAACCCAAGATTGGCCCATGAATTCATCACCGGATTGAACCATGTTTCGGGGTCTTTCCGGGATTACGGTTTGAGTATGACTACAGCAACAGGACAACGACTGGATATCGCAAAGCTGGCGCCCGAGGTCTACAAGGCCATGATTGCGTTGGATGCCGCTGCGCGAAAGGGGCTGGAGCCGACGCTCGTCGAGCTGGTACTCACGCGCGCGTCGCAGCTGAATCATTGTGCGTGGTGCTTGGACATGCATACGCGTGATGCTCGGAAGGTCGGAGTGACGGAGCAGAAGCTCTACCTACTGAACGCGTGGGAAGAGGCGCGAGGGATGTACTCCGATCGCGAACGCGCCGCGCTCGCTTTGACCGAGGCCGTGACAGTCCTTACCGACGGTTTCGTTCCGGACGAGGTGTACAGCGAGGCGGCCGCAGAGTTCTCGGACGAGGAACTGGCCCAGCTCATCAGCGTCATCTTGACGATCAATGCGTGGAATCGCATCGCGGTGACCACGAGGAAGGCGCCGCCGGTACGGAGCTGACCCCGAGCCGCATTCGTCACGTGCGATCGGCGACCGGCTGTCTCGGTCGGAGATCTGGGCAATCACTCCAAAGAGGACCAAAAGATTGCTTTCTGCTGTGAACAAAACCGACTGAATCTTTGAATGTGATGCAAATCACATAGCCTTGGTCGGAAGGCTATGCCGGACGCCCGCAGATTGTCGGGATTCCGACAAAGCAGTCTCTGTTGAATTATCCACTGAAGGGGCCCGCCATGCGGGCCCCTTCTTTTGTGTGCGGACCGAAAGCGCCCCTTCCTGTGGGTTTCCCGGGAAACCGTGAGTTATCGACTGGCTAGCAGTCGAGGATTGCCGTGATCTTCGGGGTTGGGTGAGCCATTTTTGGGTTGATCGTGACGGTTGTGCGGTTGGACAAGATTCCAGTCACCGACTTGGCTAACTTGTCGCCCGTAGTGCCTCGCGACGTTCGCCTGCCCGGAGCATGGGTGGACTTTCTTGAAACATGCACTACATTGCCATCTAGTAACTGGCCGGTTGCCAAAAGTAGCTGGCCGATCCTCTCGGAAGTGAGTGCTGGACGGCGTGGTCTTGGGATTCCAGGCAACCTCCCCGCTACCGAAATGTCTTGAAAGGGAAGCTTTGATGACTGTGTCTGGTTCACGGCGGAGGCCGCTTGCTCTCCGACTCTCGCTAACCGCAGCTATTGCCGTAACGGTGGCCGGCAGTAGCGTTGCTTTTGCTTCGCCGGCCGTCTCCGCGCCACTGCCGGTGCGAACCGCTGCCGCTCCGGCGTTCACCGCCGGGTTGTGCGAGGGCACCGAGTACACACCCTCGGAGCAGATGCTCGACATCTCCGGCGTTCGACTGGACCATTACAACGACGGCAACATCGTGCCGATGTACGGCACCACCGATCGAGGTACCTCGACGGCGGTGGATGCTCCGGTCTGCGGTGTCCGCGACGTCGACGGAATTGCGAAGTCGGAATGGATGTACTGCACGGACTTCGATCTCGATCCGTGTTCCGGCGTCGACGAAAATGGTTTGCCGGTCGACAAGCACAACGACGAGATGGGCGCGACGGTGCCGTCTTCGGGCAATCCCGATTTGTCGGCCGACGATCTCGCTGTCATCAGTTGGTTGCTGCAAAATCCCGCCAAACTCGACGGCACTGTTTCGGGCAATGGCAGTGAGAATGCACGTTCGGCCCGCCAGACGCTGGTGTGGTGTGTCTCGGACTACGACAATCCGCTGATGGCCGACTTCAAAGGCCTGTGCGACAGGAACATCGGCGCCGACGAGCGAGCTCGCATCGTCGAGATCATGAACGTGACGCAAACGCTTGATCTTGCCCGCAAGACGCCGGCGACGGGCACTCTGAAGGCCGGGGAGACCGCCGTCTTCACTCTGAACACGAATATGTACCGGAAGCCGATCACTGTTCAGTCCTCGGCGGGAACGGAACTCACTGTCTGTGGTGACAATGCCAAGGCGACGCTGAGTGGAAACCAGTTGACCGTTGACGGTCGCGGAGATGCACCGACTGCCGTTGATCTTTGCCTCGCCGCCACAAACGCCGGGGACTACTCCGTGACCGCAAGTGTCATTCCGGATTCGGTCGAGAACCTGCACTGGAACACGGCCGGGGCAGAGTGCCAGATCTTCGCGTCGTTCGACACCGTTCGGCCGGCTTCGATGAATGCGTCTGCCACCGTCGGATATGCGGCAGCGCCCACGACGACACCCGCAACAACGACACCAGCAACAACGACACCTGCAACCACGACACCGTCGACGACGACCCCGGCCACTACGACGCCTGTAACCCCGGTCGTTCCGATCGTGCCGATTGTTCCGATCGTGCCCATCGTTCCGATTGTTCCGGTCGTGCCGGTAGTTCCGGGTGTCCCTGTTCCCTCGCAGCCCGTTGCCACGCCTGCAACTCCGGCGCCGACGACTCCGAAGCCTGCCACCGGACCTCGCCCGGTTGCCATCGACGGTGGTGCTGCTGAACAGAATTCGGGCCGTAACGTCGCCGTCGCAGTGACCGGCCTCGGGCTTGTCGGAATGGCTGCTGCCGGAGCAGTTGCTCTCCGACGCAAGCGTTCCTGACACCAGGCACATGCAGTAGACGTAGGCACCGATCACCGGCTGTGTGATCGGTGCCGGCACTGATCAGACGCAGGGGGCGTCAATTCGCAAGAGGTGCCCGGGGGGCACCTCATCCCGCAGGAGACAGTTCGATGACCATGTACGAGTCGGATCCCAATCCATCCAATCCATACGACGATCCCAACCATGATCTGCCCGCGAACACCGGCAAGGGGCGTCGTGTCGCGTACATCCTGGCCGTTGTCGCGGTGCTTGTCGCTGGTGCTTCCATGGCCTTCGTCGGCCTGCGATCATCCGATGACAGTGCCGCGATCCCGCCGAGTCCGGGAGTTGTCATGTCGCACTCCGCGAATCCGGCAGCGCCCACTGATGAGTTGATGACTCCCAATACCCTTTCGCTCGACCCGGTCGGGGTTCAGGCGCCGATCGTGGACGCCACCGTGCCGGAAGGAGTTCTCACTCCGCCGGAGAACGTCAAGAACGTCGGAATCTGGCTCGATGGTGCATCTCTCGATTCTGCCACCGGCACGACCTTGATTGCCGGACACGTCAATCTGACCGGCCAGGGTAACGGTGCGCTGTTCGACCTGGGCACGATCGAGCCGGGTGAAGTGATCCGTACATCAGACGCGACGGGCAAGAGCACGTCGTGGAAGGTGACTGCGGTTACGACGCGCCCGAAGGCCGATGGTGTGGAGGAAAGCGTGCTGGCCGGCCCGGAAGGCCCTCGCAAGTTGGCAGTCGTAACCTGCGGCGGCGAACTGCAATTCGAGGATGGTGTGGGCAACTACGCCGACAACGTCTATCTGTACGCGGACCTGATGGTCTGACGCATTGGAAATCGTGCCCGTTGGATAGTGTCGCAGGTATGGATCTTCACCTGTCTGGAAAGCGTGCGATCGTTGCCGGTGGTAGCAAGGGGATCGGTCTGGCAATCGCCAGGGGTCTGGCCGCTGAAGGTGTCGACATCGCGATACTCGCACGCACTGAGCAAACGGTCGAAAGCGTTGCACGAGATTTGGTTTCGGAGTTCGGAATTCGTGCGATCGGAGTCGTGACGGATACACGCGACGACGACGCGGTTCAGGCGTCGGTGCGGCAAGTAGTAAAGGAGTTCGGCGGTGTCGACATTCTGGTCAACTCCGCAGCGACTCCGTTCAGCGCCGGAAAGCCGACGGATTTCGAGGCGACCACCGACGACGTCGTGCGAGACGAAGTCGAAGTGAAAGTACTCGGGTACCTGCGAACCGCACGGGCTGTGGCGCCGTATCTGATCGATCAGGGTTGGGGTCGGATCATCAACATCAGTGGGTTGGGCGCGAGGCAGGCCACCTCGATCGCCCACACGATCCGCAACGTCAGTGTTTCTGCGCTGACCAAGAATCTTGCAGACGAGCTGGGCCCCAAGGGAATCAACGTCACCGTCGTCCATCCGGGTGTGACGAGAACCGAAAGGTTGACCGCACGGATTACCCGCGAGTCGGAAGAGTCGGGCCGCTCGCCGGCCGAGGTGGAGCGGGGTATCGCAACGAACTCGATACACCGGATCATCGACGCGGAAGAGGTGGCTGACGTCGTGACCTTCCTGGCATCGCCGCGAAGCATCGCCATCACCGGTGACGCAGTAGCAGCGGGCGGAGGAGTGCCGGGGCCGGTCTACTACTGAAAACTCGCGTACTGCTACCTGTTCGAAGTGGTGACGATCGTGTGCACGCGTCCGCCGCCGAGTCTCTTGCTTTCGTACATCGCCGAATCGGCGACTTTCTGCATATCCGTGAACGCGGTTGCCCGCTCCTCACCTGCGGTCAATTTGTGGGTGCGCACGGCGATTCCGATGCTCGACGTCGACGGGATCTCGTCGGTATTCGAGTGCATGGCAGGCCCGATCGAGTCGAGCATCGGACCGATTGCCGGCACGGAAAGTCTTTGAGCGAGGATGAATTCGTCGCCGCCGACCCGCGCGACGACAGCATCGGCATGCGCCCAGGACGACAAGCGCTGTGCCACCCGAAGAATGATGCGATCGCCTACGTCGTGACCGTGGACGTCGTTGATCGTCTTGAACCTGTCGATGTCGATTGCGATCACCAGTAGGGCTGCCGATTCCTGGCGCTGGAACTCCGCGAGTACCTTCTCGACGTGGCGATCGAGGCCGCGACGGTTCAGGAGGCCGGTCAGGGGGTCGAGGTCGGAGCTGGATGCGTCCATGCTGAGCATCGTCAGCACGATCTGTGAGATGAACGCGCAGACCACAAGTGCGGTGACGACGACCAGCACTTTCGAAGCACCCAGTGCCGGATCGCGGTCCGGGCCGAACAGTATCGGCTGCGCCGCGATCCCGATTATCGTTACTGAAAAGACCAGGTGGGCAACCTGCAGCTTCGGGTTGTGAAAATAGGCGATGTAGATGCCGATCAGCGCAAAAATGACGCAGGTGAGCAATCGTGCAAGCTGCGAGGAATCCCCGACCACGGAGATCGTGACTGCGATATCGCAGAACACCACGAATCCGAACGAACGCCGCTTGGTCGGGCCGAAGACCCACCAGGAGACTCCGACCACGAAGCACGAGATCACGACGACAGAGTTGAAGAACAGCGCGATAGTGCTCGTCGGACCGGCGGGGCTGAACCTGTTGAGTAGCGCGCACACGCCCAACCCGATGACGATGATGCCAAGTAATAGCCGGGTGGCAGTGGTGAGGCCGTTGTCGCGAAGATAGCGAGTGAAGCGGTCGTATTGATCGGGAAGAGCTAACCACTCGCGGGTCAGCGTCCTCATGGACTTCATCTGCGACGTCATGAGTGCTTCAGTCTGCGAAGGCGGGAGCGTGCGCCAATCATCGCGAACTGACTCCTCGGCTGTCTGGCACCTTGCAATGCTAACTGGATCGATGCCGCATTGGACCGAGATGTTCGGATCGGCGACCCGCATGTCTGGGTTGGGCCAGCGTGGAGTATAAATACATCTTGTGTCTATGTTGTATTCCGCTTCCGAAACCGTCTTCCGCGAAGTCAAGGAACTGATCCTGTCCGGCGAGCTCGCCGGAGGGGAGTTGATCAGTGAGGGTGACATCGCCGCACAGACCAATGTGAGCCGAACGCCGGTGCGTGAGGCATTTCTGCGACTGGAAGCGGAAGGCTGGATGCGCCTCTACCCGAAGAAGGGGGCGTTGATCGTCCCGGTCGCGGACGGGGAGGCGGAACATGTGGTCAGTGCCAGGCAACTCGTCGAGACTCAGAGTGTTCGAGTGGTGTCGGTCCGACCCCACGCACGCGAAGCGCTTGTCGCAGCGTTGCGCGCGAACCTGATCGAGCAACGTGAGATTGCTGATCGCGGGGACGTTGCCGCGTTCAGCGCGATCGATGCGGATTTTCACAAGATGATCGTTGCCGCCGGTGGGAACCCACTGCTCGACTCGTTCTACGCGAGTCTGCGCGACAGGCAACGGCGGATGACAGCGCGGTCGATCTCACGCGACCCCGGCCAACTCTCTCGCATCCTTGTCGATCACACCGCGCTGACCGACCTTGTCGAAACAGGCGATGCCGACGGATACAACACTGCCGTACTCACGCACATGCGCCAGGTGCATGGACTCGGCTTCGAAGGAACTCTGTGATGAGCACCCAAACGATGGGCGCTGGGACCGCGGCCGAACCTCGTCTCGACAGTGCACGCGCCGACGGCGGAAAATGGCTGTGGCTGACCGTCGCCGCCAGCATGTTCGCTGCAGCGTGGGGTGGTAACGAGTTCACGCCACTGCTGGTGATGTACCGACTCGACCACGGCTATTCGCCGGTGATGGTCGACTTCTTCCTTTTCGCCTACGTGGTCGGGATCGTGCCGGCTCTCCTGCTCGGCGGACCGCTGTCCGATCGATTGGGCCGACGCCCGATCATGCTTCCGGCGCCGATCATCGCGATCGCCGGCTCGACGCTCCTCGCTTTCGGTGCCGACTCCGCCGCCGTCCTGATTCTGGGAAGGATCCTCTGCGGAATCGCCTTGGGGATCGGAATGGCCGTCGGCGGTTCGTGGGTGAAGGAGTTGTCCACGCAGCCCTGGGATTCGGCGGCGTCGGAAGGTGCGGGCGCCCGGCGAGCGGCGATGAGTCTGACCGCCGGCTTCGCTTTGGGTGCGGGTGCTGCGGGAATCTTGGCGCAGTGGGCGCCCATGCCGAGTGCGTTGGCGTACGTGCTGCACATCGTGATCACCGTGGTTGCGGGCGTGGCGCTGTGGCGTGCGCCCGAAACCCGGCCGGCGCAGGAGAAATCCGAGCGACGCAGGTTGATCGACGACCTCAAGATCCCCTCGGCAGGTCATCGCAGATTCCTCTACGTCATTGTTCCCTTGGCCCCGTGGGTGTTCGGTGCTGCCAGTGTCGCGTATGCAGTGATTCCATCGCTGATGACCGGGCACAGTGGCGATGCGCCCGTGGCCTTTTCGGCTCTGCTGTGCATGGTCGCGCTGACGTGCGGGTTCGCGATTCAGTCATTGGGGCGCAAGATCGATACCGACCGCAGCGCGCGGGGCGCTCTGGTGGCGCTGGTGTTTCTGGTGGTCGGTATGGCGGCTGCCGCTCTGGTCGCGTCGACGCTGACCGTGGCGGTTGCGATCGTCGCTGCAGCGATTCTCGGCTGTGGGTACGGCATGGCATTGGTGTCCGGATTGCTGGAGATCCAGCGAATTGCGGGGCCGGATGATCTGGCAGGGCTGACGGCAGTGTTCTACTCGATCACCTATATCGGATTTGCCGTGCCGGCACTGCTGGCGATGCTGTCGGAAAGCATTCCGGCGCTGAGCTATACGGTGACGCTCCTGTTCGGATCCGTTGCCGCGGCTGCTTGCCTTGTGCTGATCCTCTTCAAGTCACGTTCGCATCTTCCGGCTCTCTGATGCCGCCGGCCCGCCGACTCCGGTGAGAGTCGGCGGACCGGGATCAATCACGCGTCTACAGTTGCGGACCCGTTCTCAGAACTGTGAACCGAACTGTGTGCCGTACCAGCCGGAACCGATGCGGTCTTGTTCAAGCCGTTGAGCAATCCGGTGATATCGACGCCCGAGCTCTCCAGAGTTTCGATGACGCCGGCAATGACCTGGGGGCTGATGCCCAGGATCGAGCCGATCGAACCCTGCGCCCCGTCACTTCCCCCGACGATGGAGATGCGATCGATGTCGCCGACCGGCTTCGCTGCCGCCGCGGTGGCGTCGACCAGCGCCGCCAGAACGTCAGGCAGAGTGAGCAACTGCGCGGCCTGCGGGGTGTAGGAGTTGAGTGCCTCGGCGATCTGACGCTTACCCGCAGCCTCCGCTTCGAGTTTGGCGCGCAAACCATCTGCCTCGGCTTGCTGCTCGGCGCGAACTGCGTCGGCCGCTACCTTGCGGCCGTCAGCTTCGGCTTCCAGACGTGCTCGCAGACCGTCTGCGTCAGCCTGCTGCTCGGAGCGAACGGCGTCGGCGACGAGCTTTCGTGCATCGGCCTGAGCGCCACCGGCCTGCCTCGCGGACTCGGCCTGTGCCTGGGCGCGGAGGATCGCAGCCTGTCGCTCGCCCTCTGCGCGTGCGATGGAAGCTTGCCGTTCGGCCTCGGCCGGCGCGATGACGTCTGCCTGCAATGCGGCTTCCGATTGCTGGGCGCGTCGACGCTCGACCTCGGTGCGAGCTTCGACACGGGCCGCCTCGGCCTGCTCACGTGCGATGCCGACGGCCTTCTCCGCTGTTGCCTGCGCGAGAGGTCCGGCCTGGTCGGCTTCGGCGTTCTCGGCTTCGGTCTGTGCTCGCAGACGAGCGAGTTCGACGTCGCGCTTCTGATTCGCACTCGCGATCGCGGTGTCGGCTTCGGCCTGTGCGACGGACCCGGCCTGGCGCGCCTTTGCCGACTGGATCTGCGAATCACGTTCGGCTTCAGCGGTTCCGATCGCGGCGTCACGCTTGACCTCGGCGATTCGACGCTGACCGAGCGATTCGAGATACCCGTTGAAGTCGGAGATTCCCGCGATCTTGATGACATCGACTTCCATGCCGATGCGGGCGAGGTCGCCGCCGGCCTCCTCGACAACACTGCGGGCGAGGGAGTCGCGGTTGGAGTTCAGGTCCTCGACGGTCATGGTTGCGGTGATTCCGCGCAGGCTACCTGCGAGGATTTCGTTGATCTGCTGCTGGAGTTCGTCGAGGTCGGAGGTCAGGAATCGTTGCACGGCAGTCTGAACCGCTTCGTCAGCGGAGCCGATCCGTACCAATCCGACTGCTTCGACGTTGACCGGAACACCGTCGTTGGAGAGCGCGTTCTTGAGGTTGATGCTGACGTTGAACGGCTCGAGCGACATGATGTCGACGCGTTCGATGCCGGGAATCTTGAACCGGGCACCGCCGCGTACCACTTTCGGCTTGCCTCGACCGGTGAAGACCGCCACTTCGTTCGGCGGGACCTTGACGTAGTTCTTCACGTAGATCGCGGGGAGAACGATGAAGATGATTACCGCGACTACAACCGCAATGATGATGATTGGCAGCATGTATCGAGTCCTTAGATCGCGTCGTCAACCGTGACGACGTGAAGGTATTGATCGTCTACATCGGCGATGTAGACGGTGGTGCCGGTGGTGAGCGCGATCGGCTGTGCACTGACGGCCTTGGCCTGCACGCGATTGCCTTCGGCGTCGACGAACGAGACTTCTCCCCAACCTTCGGCTGCGATGGTGAGGGTGACCGTGCCCAACAGCCCGGAGTATGAAGCTCGCCCGATGTGCGAATTATCTTGTTGTTCAAGGAGATAGGGAAGGAGAAGGCCGCGTGTGACGACAACGAGAACGGCGGCGAGTGCGAGTGCTGCAGTCACTGTTGCCAACGTCGGAGCATCCGCGAGAGTGGCAGCAACGCCGCCGGCACCGAAACCGAAAAGTGCTGTGGCCAACGTTGTCAGGCTCAGAAATGGCAGCCCGTCTGCGTGGCCGCCGCCCAGATCCGCAACCTCGCCGACGGCAAAGGCTCCGATCAGAGCGACAACTCCGATCACGAAACATATTGTGAATACAACGAACATCGATCCCCCGATCTACCTGTCGAGGAAGCGCGCCCTGAAGTTTTTGTCGTCGGGGTCGTCCCTCGGCCCATCTATATAGTAAAGGTAAGACAAAGCTAATCGGCGCATTCGGAATGTTTCGGCGTGGTGTGCAGCGGCTCGTTGCGGAACGGAAATCAGGTCACGCCGGTCGACTGTTGCCCGGCGATGCTCGACATTGCGTCAGGTCGTGCCGATGCCGCTGGCGTGAGTGCATCGAAGGACTTCGTGAACAGCGAAGTGCTGGATCTTCTGAAAGGGATCGGCGCACTGCCTGCCGTGATGGCGCCGGTAGCCGACGGCGTGCTGGCCGTACATGCACACCGCCCGACTGTTTCAGATCATCGGGCGGCGTGCGTCGAGGTCCGTTCGTCGAAGCCTGTTCGTCAAAATCCAGTACGTCACATCCGCGGTAACAGGCGTTGATTCAGCCAAGCGTCCCACAGAGGCCGCAGTGGAGTATCGGTGAAACGTGAAGCGAGATCGGTGAATTGCTCGGTACTGACCGTGCTGTGTCGATGCTTCGTGGTCCACTGGCGGATCAGTTCGAAGAACTTCTCGTCTCCGAGAACGCCGCGCAGGGCGTGCAGAGTCAACGCGCCCCGTTTGTAGATTCGATCATCGAACATGTGGGCGGGCCCGGGATTGCCGATGATCAAGAACTGGGGTTTCCGCCGGAGTCCCTGATAGGCGTTGGCGGCCAGTTGGTCAGAGGACGGGCCACCGGAATTCTCGGACCAGATCCACTCCGCGTAACAGGCAAAGCCTTCGTGTAGCCAGATGTCGCACCATTGTCCGAGAGTGAGACTGTTACCGAACCACTGGTGGGCAAGCTCGTGCGCGACAAGACGTTCGGAGCCGCGCCTACCTGTGCAATGGTTGGCTCCGAAGATCGAGAGCCCCTGCGCTTCGATGGGGATTTCGAGCTCGTCGTCGGTGACGACAGCCGTGTAGTCGGCAAAAGGATACGGGCCGAACAGTTTTCCGAAGACTTCCAACATTTGTGGCTGACGTCCGAAATCGATGTCGAACGCTGCGCGTAGCCGCGGCGGGTGAACGGCGAAGACCGGCACCGGGCCGGCGCTCACCTGCCGATGCTCGTACTGGCCGATCTGAATGGTGGCCAGGTAGGTTGCCATCGGTTCGGTCTGCTCGTAGACCCACGTCGTCTGACTCGCGCGGGTCTGCTTGCGGATCAGCTTGCCGTTGGCGAGAGCGTAGAACGGTGAATCGGTGGTGATCGAAATGCGGTACGACGCTTTGGAAATCGGGTGGTCGTCGCAAGGGAACCAGGACGCCGCGCCGTTGGGCTGACTTGCGACCAGGATTCCTTCGTCGAGTTCCTCCCAGCCGACTTCGCCCCACAGACTCCTGATCGGCTCGGGATTGCCGTTGTAGGCGATGGTGACCGACAATGCACCGCCGGCGGGGATCTTGGCGGACGGCGTGACGGTCAGCTTGTTGTTCTGGTGCGCGTACTTCGTGCCGCGGGCACCGTTGACCGACACCTTCGACACCTGCAGGTTCTGTGCGAGGTCGAAGCTGAACTTGGATCTGCTCTCGGTGGTGACTGCGGTGATGACAGCTTTGCCGGCGAGCCGGTTGCTGAAGACCTTGTAGGTCAGTTCCAGTTCGTACCGAGACACGCGGTAACCGCGGTTGCCGTTGTGTGGCAGGTACGGATCGATCGGCTCCTCGAGCATTCTGTTCGGCTTCACGACGCCACCCACGGCGCAATCGGATTGCCCTGCCAGCGGGTGGAGGGCGGAACGGTGTCACCTCGCATCACCAGAGATGCAGGCCCTACCGTCGCTCCCGCGCCGATGCCGGCTGCGGGTAGCGCGACACAGTGCGGTCCCAGCGTTGCTCCTGCTCCCAGGGTGACGGTATCCATGGACATGATCCGATCATGGAAGAGATGAGTTTGCACGACGCACCCCCGTTCCACCGTTGCTCCGTCGCCCAAAGTCACAAGATCTGCCTCGGGTAGCCAGTACGACTCACACCAAACGCCCTTGCCGATCTTTGCCCCGAGCCCACGTAGGAAGATGTTCAGTACGGCGGTACCAGTCGCCGCCCGCGCGAACCACGGCGCTGCGACGGTCTCGACGAATGCGTCGGCTACCTCGTTGCGCCAGACGAACGAACTCCACAGCGGATGCTCGACCTTGGCGATGCGTCCGACGACGATCCACTTGGCGGCGATGGTGATCGCGCCCGCCACTGCTCCGGCGACGAGCAGAACTACCCCGCTCAGCAGCGCAGCGAACCAGAATCCGACTGCACCGACCAGTGCTTCGAGGGCGAACAGAACACCGAGACCGATGCCGAACGTGACCATCACGGGGAGCAGTCGGCAGGTTTCGACCACTCCGCGGGCGATCTTGAGGCGCATCGGCGGATTGAACGTACGGGCGGCGTCGGTGTCCCCGGCAGCCCTTCTCAGTCGTACCGGTGGACTACCCAGCCACGATGACCCGGACTTCGCCTTGGACGGGGTAGCCGACAGAACCGCCACCAGACCGTTCTTGGGGACGCGTCGACCAGGTGCGGTCATACCGGAGTTGCCGAGGAACGCGCGCTTGCCGATCTTCGCCTGTTCGATGTGCATCCAGCCGCCGCCGAGGCCGTAGCTCGCAACCATGGTGTCGTCGGCGAGGAATGCGCCGTCGGCGACCGTCGTGAACTTGGGAAGGAGGAGCACGGTGGATGCTTCGACGTTCTTGCCGATCTTGGCGCCGAGGAGGCGGAGCCATCCCGGCGTCAGCAGGCTCGCGTAGAGCGGGAAGAGGAAGGTTCTGGCCGAGTCGAGCAGGCGTTCGGTCGCCCACACCTGCCAGCCGATGCGGCTGCGGACAGGGTGGTAACCGGGGGTCAGCCCGATCGAGAGAAGACGAACGGCCACCAGTGTGATGACTGCGAAGACGAGCAAACTCAAGATGGTCGCGACCGGAAGCATGATCAGCGATTGGAGCACGGCACTCGCGAGCGTGTCGGTGTCGCGAATCCACCAACCGATCAACGCGATCCCGGCCATCAGAGCGAAGATCGGCATACCGGCCAGGAAGACCGAGGTGACGCCGTATACCGGTACCCAGCCGGGTGCGCGCTTCGGATGTTCGGCAGGCCACGGATGATTCGCTTTCCCGATCTTGGTGGCGGGGGATCCGGCCCATTGCTGGTTGGCCTTCACCCGACCGAACACCGCAGATCCGGGTTCGACGACGGCGTCCCGACCGATACGCGCGCCGGGCAGAAGCGTCGAGCGTGAACCGACGGAGGCGCCGTCGCCGATCTTGATCTCGCCGATGTGAATGACGTCGCCGTCGATCCAGTGGCCGGAGAGGTCGACTTCGGGTTCGACGGAGCAGCCGTCACCGAGTTCGAGCATTCCGGTGATCGGGGGAAGCGTGTGGAGATCGACGCCGCTGCCGATGTCGGCGCCGAGGGCACGTGCGTAGTAGAGCATCCACGGAGCACCCGAAAGATTGGCTGCGCCACTGGCTTCGGTGAGCCGCAGCGCGATCCACAGACGCAGATGCTCGCTACCTCCTCGCGGGTACGTACCCGGTTCGAGTTTGCGCAGGAGCAGGCGCGCTCCGACGACGGCGATGGTCATGCGCCCGATCGGCGTGATGAACACGATGAACGCCAACAGGATCCACCACCACGAGACGGTGGGAGCCCAGCTGACATCGACGAACCAGCCGAGGACGTTGTTCGCGATCGCCAGCCACGTCACCCACTGCAGTCCGGTGAGCGTCGTGAGCGGAACGGTGACGGCGATCTGCGCCAGCTGAGTCTTCAACGGTGTGGGAGCGACGATGCGGGGCTCCACAGTTGCGGTGGGCGCCAATTCGTCCAGGTATTCGGCGAGCGACCCCAACCGTGGATGGTCGTAGAGCTGTGCGACGGTCACTTCGGGGAACCGCTCGCGTAGGGCGGTGACCAACTGAGCAGCGGAGAGGGATCCGCCGCCCACTTCGAAGAAGTCGTCGTCGAGTCCGGTGATCTGCGCGCCCAGGATCGAACCCCACAGACCGGCAACCCAGGCAGCGGTGCCGTCGAGCCCCAACGCGGCCCCGGCGTCCTCACCGGCACCGGGCAACGGCCAGGGCAACGCGTTGCGGTCGACTTTGCCCGACGTGCGCGTCGGAAGTTCGTCCATCAACGCCAGACGCGGCACGAGGGCCGCGGGTAGCTGCTCGCTGAGCAGAGCGTGAGCTGCCTTGAGGTCGAAGTCGGGATCCGTGCTCGCGATGTACCCGACGAGGAGTTGATTGCCGGCAGCCGTCTTCTTCACGGCGGCGGCAGCGCCGCTGACGCCCGGCAGGTTCTGCAAGGCGTTGTCGACCTCACCGAGTTCGATGCGCCGGCCGCCGAGCTTGACCTGATCGTCCGCGCGGCCCTGGAACATCAGGCCGGTGGTCTCGAGACGGACCAGGTCGCCGCTTCGGTAGGCGCGTTCCCACCCGAGCGAGGGCATCGACGCGTACTTCTCGGCGTCCTTCGCGGGATCCAGGTAACGGGCCAGGCCGACGCCACCGATCACCAGCTCGCCCACCTCACCGACTGCGACGGGATTGCTCTGCGCGTCGACGACGGCAAGGTCCCAACCGTCGAGGGGGAGTCCGATGCTGACGGGGCTCTTGCCGTCCATCAGCGCGCCGCAGGCCACGACGGTCGCCTCGGTGGGCCCGTATGTGTTCCAGACCTCGCGGCCCTCGACGGCGAGGCGCTCGGCCAGCTCGGGTGGGCAGGCTTCGCCACCGAAGATCAGGAGCCGAACGGCTTCGAGAGCTTCGGCCGGCCACAGCGAGGCAAGGGTCGGCACGGTGGAGACGATGCTGACGTCACGCGAGACCAGCCACGGGCCGAGGTCCATGCCGCTGCGGACCAGGGAACGAGGCGCCGGAACGAGGCAGGCGCCGTGACGCCACGCGAGCCACATCTCCTCGCAGGACGCGTCGAATGCCACGGACAGTCCCGCGAGGACGCGATCACCAGGTCCGATGGGCTCGTCCTGGAGGAACATGCGCGCCTCGGCGTCGACGAACGCCGCGGCATTGAGATGCGTGACCGCGACGCCCTTGGGGGTGCCGGTAGACCCGGAGGTGAAGATGATCCAGGCGTCGTCGTCGGGTTCGGGTTCGCGAACCGGCGGATGTTCGAGCCGCTTCGGCGCCGTCCCCGGCTGGATACCGTCGCCGGTGATGATCGCCGCTACCTGCGCTTCACCGAAGACCAACTCGGCGCGCTCTTCCGGATCGTCGGCGTCGACGGGCACGTACGCTGCGCCCGCCGCGAGGATCGACAGGATCGCCACGTACAGCGACCGTGAACCTGACGGCATCCTGATTCCGACGCGGTCACCTGCGCCGACACCGGCATCACCGAGCCAGCGTGCGCCGAGCTCGATCTCGTCGAGCAACTCCGAGTACGACAGTGTGGTGTCGCCGTCGTCGATGGCAGGTGCTTCCGGGTTGGCCTCGGCTGAGGCCCGCACGATGTCGATGAGCGTGCGCGGCGCAGGTGCATGCGCCGACCGTAGGAATACGGACGGAATCCCGAAAGACTGTTCCGTCTCCGACTGCGACTGGAGTGGCAAACCCGTTGGTCCTGTTCTACTCACGAAACTTAGAGTCCTGCGAACTGTCGAGTTGAAAGTCTCATGACAAGTTTGCGAGTTGGTGAACAGATATGCCTAATGCAACATGCCGAACGTGCCGGTCAGTCCGTACTGGCAGCTTGCGCGTGGCCTTCTGCCGAGTCGGCGAACTCGGGTGTGTCGAACACCTCTCCGCCCAGCGGATCGACGACCTTCGAATCCTCGGAGAAGTCGACGGCGCCGGTGTCCGGGTCGATGTTGACCGCATGGGCGGGAACTTCGTGCACCGCGACGAGCATGTGGGCGTCGGAGGGTTCCGTCGTGATCCCGTTTTGCGACGGGGTCAGACCGGCGAAGGTCGACGAGATCTTCAGATCGCGGAGCCGCTTCTCGGTGGGTTGTGGAACGTCGGTCGACGCCGGGGTATTGGTCGAAACTCGCAGGTAGCGCGGTGCCGAAGCGACCTCGTACCGGAACGCCTTCAGCATCGACAGGCACGCGAGCACCATGATGACCGAGAACGGCACAGCGGTGGCGATGGCAACGGTCTGCAGCGCGGTCAGCGATCCACTGCCACCCACGATGAGGAGAACCGCGGCGGCGGCGCCCGACAGGAACGTCCAGTAGACGCGCGTGATCTTGGACGTCTCCAGGCTGCCACCCGTCGCGAGGATGTCGATGACGATCGAGCCGGAATCCGCGGACGTGACGAAGAAGAACACAATCACGACGATCGCGAGGACACTCGAAATCGTTCCGAGCGGAAGTCCGTCGAGAAGCGTGAACAGAGACGTGTTGGTGTCCACGGCGCCGGATGCGTCGAGCATCGTGCCCTCGTTGCGCTGACGCAGGATGCCGGAGTTACCGAAGATCGTGAACCACAGCGAACCGACCAGCGTGGGGGCGAGCAGCACGCCGAAGACGAATTCGCGGATGGTGCGGCCGCGTGAGATGCGCGCGATGAACATGCCGACGAACGGTGCCCAGCTCATCCACCAACCCCAGTAGAAGATGGTCCATGCGCCCTGCCAGCCGTCCTCGGCGAACGGGGACGTGCGCAGCATCAGCTCGGGCAAGGCTTGGACGTATCCGCCGAGGTTCTGCACCCACGACTGCATGAGGAACAGTGTCGGTCCCAAAATCAGGACGAACAGGGCCAGCGCTGCAGCGAGCATCATGTTGATGTTGGAGAGCCACTTGAGGCCCTTGGTGACGCCGGAGACCACCGAGAAGGTGGCCATGCCCGTCACGATGACGATGATGGTGATGACCAACCAGTTGTCGGTCTCCACCCAGCCGAGGTAGTCGAGGCCGGCCGAGATCTGCTGGACACCGAATCCCAGCGACGTAGCGACGCCGAACAACGTGCCGACGATGGCGACGACGTCGATGGCATGGCCGATCTTTCCTTCGATGCGAGCGCGTCCGAGGAGTGGCTCGAGCAGCCAACGGATCGACAGTGGACGACCCTTGCGGTAGGTCATGTACGCCAGACCCAGACCGACGACGACGTAGATCGCCCATGCATGCAGGCCCCAGTGGAACAGCGTCAGTTCCATTGCTTGATTGGCCGCGGCATCCGTGGATCCGGCGATCTGCCCGGCGACGGGAGGAGTCACGTAGTGCGAAAGCGGTTCTGCTACTCCGTAGAACACGAGGCCGATACCCATGCCTGCGCTGAAGAGCATCGCGAACCACGAGAGCATTCCGAACTCGGGCTGCTCGTCGTCGCGTCCCAATCGGATGTTGCCGATACGGCTGATTCCGCAGTAGAGAGCAAATATCACGAACCCGGTCGCGGAGAGGATGTACCACCAGCCGACGCCGTCGCTGATCACGTTGTTGAGTGTTTCGAAAGCATCCGCGGCGGTTCCCGCGTAGATCACGGCAAAGGCGATCAGGGCAAAGATCACTATCGACGCGGGAATGAACACGGGTTTCCGTAGTTCACGCCACGCAGTTTTGACCGCAGTCATTCCACTCCTCGAACGTTCAGGCATTCACAGCGCCCGTCAGGGCGGCCACGTGTCACGCGTAGGTGGGCGTTTCGCTCACACCATCGCAGTCAAGACCGGGCTATTGCTTTGAAATTCAACGTAACGCCAAGGTTCGGTCAAACTCAACTGAGCGAATGATGCTGCACTGTCGCGAAAATTGTCGTGGGTAGACGCTGATCTTGTTGTAAATCGTTGAACAATAGCCGAATTGAGCTGTTCGTGGAACGCCGAAAGACGAATTCGATTGGTACGGTGAGCTGCATCGGTCAGGTCGACGCTCACTGATCGATCGTATCTGTCAAACTCGGTGAAACAGCCTGTCTGTCAGGTGGTTAACTCCTGGCGTGCTCGCTCGATCCCGGCAGTGAGACGCCGATACCTAACTGTGATTGTGATGGTCGCAACTATCAGTGCTGCGGGCCCTGTTCGCCTCGTTGGGCGTCGATCAGATCCATCGCATCCTTCAGGCCCAAGCCCGGATGTAGTTCGCGTAGTGCCTTGATTGCCGGAATGCGGTCGTCAGTCGACGCGAGTGCATTGCGGACGTCGTCGGCGGGTACTTCGGAGGGGGCAGTTGTCCCGTCCTGCCACGCCGGCTGCGGATTGTTCCTGGTTCGCCAGGCTTGGACGGTGTAGTAAGCAGATCCGACCGTCGCGAAAAGCCAGATCGCGAACCATACCCAATTCCAAGCTGTGGGTTCCGTGATGACCTTGTCGATGGCGCTTGGGCCGAAGAAAACGAGCAGCCAAGCCAGCGTGATCGTCTGCCACCATCGCTCGACGCGCCTGCTCGGATTCCACCACTCGGCCATCGATCGATACTCGCACAGGGGTGCTGTTTCGGTGCGACGATGGAGATCATGGAGATTCGTGATGCGGTGGAGCGATTTCGAGGGGAATCAGGGGCCTCGACGATTTTCGGAGAACCGCACCAGACCAGCGACGGAACGACGATCATCACGGTTTCGCGTCTGCATCGGCGGTGGCGCGGAGACCCCATACCGGTGCCAGTGGGAGTGTTCTCGATCCACGAGGGTGAGCCGTCGTGGTCACCGGCTGTCGATCACACCCGGGCGGCTCTGATGGGGGAGTTCATCGGGTTGGCGGCCGCCGTGATCGCGACTCTGGCCGTTCTACGTCGACCGCCCTGGCCTGATGTGACGATTCAGAAGGGGTGACCCAGAATCACGCCGATCAGCTGGAACGGCATTGCCAGGAACATCGATCCGACATAGAGCGGATAGCGAATCGGATCGCCGGCGAGGTAACCCTCGGCGAGCCAGGCCATTACGTCTGCTGATCCCATATTCGTTACTTCCCTTCGCTGTTGCGGTTCACCGATGTTTTCGGCTGTGGGAGTTGTTTTGTTACAAGCGAACTCGAACGGGAGCAGATGCGATGGCAACGTCGACGCAGCAAACGTCGTCGAGGGCTGTTGGAGGCATTTCTCGGCGACCAACCGCTTCCGCTCGCTGACGACACATCTGCGGAACCTCCGCCAGGACGCTGGACCACATGAGTCTGGGCACTTTGCCCCGTGTGGTCGTGAAATCGGTGCATTCTGCACATATCGGGTCGTTTTAGCGGCTTCTACAGTCACTGCATGACAACTACACTTTCTCTTCTTTCAGGCAAGACCGTCGTCCTGATCGGCGGCGGAACGGGCATCGGGCTGCGAGTGGCGCAGCTTGCCGTCGACGCCGGCGCGCAGGTTGTGCTCGGTGGCCGAACCGCATCCAAACTCGAAGCAGCGGCCTCGCAGCTGGGTGAAGCCGCACACTGGTTCACCGTCGACACCTCGGACGACGACTCGGTGAAAGCGTTCTTCACCAACATCCCCAGCGTCGACGCGCTCTTCACCACGGCTGCCGATTACCAGGTCGGCTCATTTCGTGAACAGAGTGTCGAGGATGCGGCGTCGCCGTTCACATCGAAGTTCTGGGGGCAGTACCGCGTCGTACACGCTGCGCTCGACAAGCTGACCCCTACCGCGTCGGTGGTCCTCATGTCCGGCGCTGCCAGTGTGCGGCCGCCAGCGGCCGCTGCGGCATATGTGGCAGCCAATGCGGCAATCGAGGGGCTCGGACGCGGGTTGGCGGTCGAGCTGTCGCCGATTCGCGTCAACACCGTCGCGCCCGGAACCATCGACGGGCATCTCTGGGCTCAGCGCCCGGCAGAGGTTCGAGAGTCGGCCTTCACGTGGAGTGCAGAGAACAACGTCCTCGGCCGCGTCGGGAACGAAGACGAGATTGCACAAGCAGTGTTCTATCTCTTCACCAACACGTACACAACGGGTTCCACCCTTTACCCCGACGGCGGGTACGCGTTGCGCTAGACCCGTGCCACATGACGACTGTGGAATCGCGACTGCGTGAAATCGAGACTGTGCGAAATGCATTGTCGTAACACGAAGAAACGTCGATTCGCCCATAGGTGTGACCCCGGACACATTCGTACCGTCTTCTCCGAGAACACTTCCCAACTATTCGAGGAGTCCGTCATGAACAAAGCATCGACAACCGCCGGCGGCGGCGAAGTGTCCGACGGTGACGACTACGCGCTCACCCGCGTACCCGACGAAGCACGGTATTCGTGGTTTTCGGTGGCAGTACAGCGATTCGGTCAGGTGTCGGCACTCGCGCAGTTCCTGCTCGGTGCGACGCTCGGTTACGGTATGACGTTCTGGAATGCCTTCTGGGCATTGACAGTCGGCGCGGTGATCCTCGAAGTCGTCTGTATCTTCATCGGAATCATCGGAGTTCGTGAGGGGCTCAACACGTCGGTGGTCGCGCGCTGGTGCGGGTTCGGTCATGCAGGCTCGGCGGTGATCGGACTGGTGATCGGGGTCAGCCTGATCGGCTGGTTCGGCATCCAATCGGCCGTCTCTGCATCAGGGTTGCACGGGATCATGCCGTTCCTGCCGCAATGGGCGTGGGCTTTGGCTTTCGGTCTCCTGATCACTGCGATAGTCCTGCGCGGGTTCGGCTCCATGCAGCTGATCGCCAACATCACCGTTCCGCTGTTCCTGATCCTGGTGGGATGGGCCGTCATATCCGAACTACGTAATCACTCGCTGTCGGATCTGATGACATCTGCTCCGGCCGGGCCGGAGCTCAGCTTTCTTGCGGGAACCACCATTGTCGCAGGCGGTTTCATCGCCGGCGCGGTGATCACACCCGACATGACGCGCTTCAATCGCACGGCAGGCGACGTCGTGAAGCAGACGCTCGTCGGAATCACGTTGGGTGAATACGTGATCGGGCTGACCGGCGTACTTCTCGCGCATGCCGTTCGCAGCTCCGACATCGCCACGATCATTCTCTCGTCGGTCGGCTGGGTCGGCGTTCTGATCATCGTTCTCGGCACCTTCAAGATCAACGACTGGAACCTCTACAGTTCGGGTCTCGGCATCGTGAACTTCATCGACGTCGTGTTCGGTCGAAGGATCAACCGCGCCGTTGTCACGGCAGTCGTCGGCGTCACGGGTTCGGTCCTCGCCGCCGCCGGAATCCTGAACTCGTTCACCGACTTCCTGATCCTGTTGGGCGTAGGCTTCCCGCCCATTGCCGGGATCATGGTGGCGGAATACTTCATCGTCAAGACCTGGCGCAAGGATCTGGACGAGAGTCGCGCCGCCGGCACCCTACCGAGTTCGGCACCCACCTGGGTACCGGCCACGCTGGTGATCTGGATCGTCTCGGCGCTGATCGGTCATTACAGCACCTTCGGACTGCCATCCATCAACGCGGTGGCCTCGGCATTTGTTCTCTATGTCGTCGCGGGTCGACTCGGCCTGATTCGCGGAGTCGGACGCACCGCAACCGAAGCGCCGCAAGAGCCTTCGGGCTCGTCTGCACTCACGCACTAGCACTACAACTGTAGAAAGGAGTTCGCGATGCGAATCGGAATCGACGTCGGCGGCACCAACACCGACGCAGTCCTGATGGACGGGACCACCGTCATCGGGCATGTCAAACACTCGACCAGCAAGGACATCACCGGCGGAATCGGCGGAGCGCTGACGGCGCTGCAGCAGCAGTACTCGTTCTCTCCCAATGCTGTTCAAGCAGTGATGATCGGTACGACGCACTTTCTCAATGCTCTCATCGAGCAGCGCGGGCTTGCCCCCACCGCGGCGCTGCGACTGGGACTTCCGGCGACTGCCGCGCTGCCCCCGATGGTGGGGTGGCCGCGAGACCTGGTCTCCGCTGTGCAAGGAAGACACTACCTCGCTCACGGTGGGCACGAGTTCGACGGTCGTCGTATCTCGCCGCTGGATCCCGACGAGATTCGTCGCCATGCTGCCGATATGGCTCGCAGTGGTACTCGTTCGGTCGCAATATCTTCGGTGTTCTCTCCGGTCAATCTCGAATGCGAGGTTGCTGCCGCTGAAATCATCCGAGAGGAACTCGGACCGGACGTCGCAATTTCGCTCTCGCACGAGATCGGTCGAGTGGGTCTGCTTCAACGTGAGAACGCGACCATCATCAATGCTGCTCTGCGCGAGCTCGCCGATCACATCGTCGACGGACTCGCCCGTTCATTGGTCGAGCACGGCATCGTCGCACCGCTGTATCTGAGCCAGAACGACGGCACCTTGATGGACATCGAGTACGCAAGGCGTTATCCGGTAGCAACTTTCGCGTCGGGACCGACCAACTCCATGCGCGGTGCCGCTGTGCTGTCCGGTCTGGCGAGCTGTGCGGTGATCGACATCGGCGGAACCACCACGGACGTCGGTGTACTGACCAACGGTTTTCCGCGAGAAGCAACCACCGAGGTGACCGTGGCCGGGGTGCGGACCAATTTCCGTATGCCGGATGTGTTCTCGATCGGCATCGGCGGTGGTTCGTTGGTGGATGCAGACGGACTCACAGTGGGGCCCGGATCGGTGGGATATGAATTGGGTTCACGGGCACTCGTCTTCGGCGGAGACACGTTGACGGCCACCGACATCGCCGTCGCGGCAGGTTTGGCCGACGTCGGTGATCGCCATGCGGTGGCGCACCTCGACCGCGGCCTGGTGTCGACGGCGCTCGAACGGATCTCGCGGAGAGTCGCCGACGCCGTGGAGCAGATGCGAACCACGTCGGATCCGCTACCGGTAGTGGCGGTCGGGGGCGGATCGGTATTGCTGGAGCGTGAACTTCCCGGCCTGGGCACGGTGATTCGCCCTGAGCGTTTCGACGTCGCCAACGCGATCGGCGCCGCCATCGCGCAGGTCAGTGGTGAAGTCGATCGTGTCGAAGCGGTGCGGGACGGTCACCGTCACGTTCTTGCCGACGACGCCCGTCAAGAGGCGATCGATCGGGCGGTGGCCGCAGGCGCACGACCCGAGTCCGTGCAGATCGTGGAGTTCGACGAGGTCCCGATTCCGTACCTGCCGGGCAACGCAACACGTATTCGAGTGAAGGCAGTCGGTGACCTGGCACTGCACAGTGGTCTGGTCTCCACCGGTCAGGAGGGCTCACGATGAGTTGGACACTACGAACGGCAGACCTCGACGACCTCGCCAGGGGCGCAGCTCTGTTGGGCACCGGCGGCGGTGGAGATCCGTTTGTCGGCAAGATGCTGGTCGCGCAGGCGCTCGGTGAAGCCGGTGAGATCACGATTCTGGATCCGGAGGAACTCGACGACGACGCGTGGGTGATCCCTGTCGCGCAGATGGGTGCACCGACCGTTGTGGTCGAGAAAATGCCACGCGGAACGGAACCCGAGCTGGCACTGATCACATTGGAGCGGCACTCGGGGCGAACCGCGGATGCGACGATGCCGATGGAGTGCGGGGGAATCAATTCGATGATCCCGTTGCTGGTGGCCGCACGGCGCGGACTTCCGGTTGTCGATGCCGACGGGATGGGACGGGCATTTCCTCAGCTCGAAATGGAAACCTTTTCGGTGTACGGGATTTCGGCCAGCCCGCTCGCCATGGCGAACGAGCACGACGAGGTGGCGATCTTCGAGACCGGCAGCGACAACAGCAGATTGGAAGGTCTCGCCCGCGGGGTGACGTCGAGGTTCGGTGGGATGGCGCACATCGCTCAGTACTCGATGACGGGTGCAGATGTGAAGCGCACGGCTATCCCACGAACTCTGTCATTGGCCCTGACCATCGGTCGGTCCATCAGGGCTTCGCGTGAGCAGCGGGTGGACCCCGTCCAGGCGCTGGTGGACAGTCTGTCCGACACGCTCTACGGATACGGGCGAGTTCTCTTTCACGGCAAGGTGATCGATGTCGACCGGCGAACCGATGAGGGGTTCGCTCGGGGTTCGGTGCGGATCGCCGGCGTCGGAGACGAAGAGCTGGAAGTCCAGTTCCAGAACGAGAATCTGATCGCCCTGCATTCCGGAGTACTGCATTCTGGGGTACTGCAATCCGGAGTGCTGGTGGCCATCGTGCCTGACTTGATCTGCATCGTCGAGGCCGACACTGCCGAACCCATCACCACCGAGGGCTTGCGGTACGGGCAGCGCGTCGCGGTCATCGGGATCGCGACTCCACCCATCATGAGAACACCCGAGGCACTGGCGGTCTTCGGTCCGGCGAGTTTCGGACTCGATCGGCCGTTCCGGCCGGTGGAGACGCTCGAGCAACCCGTGCTGGCAGAATAACGAGCCGTGAGCAGCCTGCACGCGGTCCGGGAGGCCGACCTCGACGCGATCGCAGCGGGGGCGGTGGTCTTGGGCTGCGGCGGGGGCGGCGATCCACGCCTGTTCGTGGAGATGCTTCGTCCACTCATTGCGTCCACTTCGGTAGAGGTCGTCGCGCCGGAGAAGTTGCCCGACGGGGCACTGGTCATGCCGCTGGGAATCGTCGGATCGGCTCTGGCTTTGGAGGAGCAATTGCCATCCGGGCGTGAGTTTTCCGATACTGCAGCAGCTTTGACTCGGTGGACCGGGAAGCGTCCGACCGCAGTGATGACGTTCGAAGGCGGTGGACTCAACGCTCTTTCCGGCATTGCGGCGGCGCTGGCGTTGGGAGTTCCCGTCGTCGACGCGGACCTGCTCGGTCGGGCGATGCCGCGGCTCGATCACTTCTCTCTCGCCGCAGCCGGATTGGAATTGTGCCCGGTCACCCTCGCCCAGCCAGGCGGCCTGATCACCGTTATTGACGGAGTGGATGTGCTGGGCGCCGAGGTAGCAGTGCGCTCTCTGATCGGGCGAACCAGCGGTTGGGGCGCTCTGGCGATCGCGTCGATCGATGCGCGGACCGTGCGGGAGGCCTGTATTCCGGGAACTCTCTCCCGAGCGCACGAACTGGGGCAGCATATCGGTGCCCTCGGCAGTTGGCAGGAGATCGCCGGAAGCGCCGGAGCGCGGGTGCTGGGGACAGGCCGAGTGCGTGCGGTGCGTCGTAGCCGCCCGGGCGCAGACGATCGTCGAGGCAACGTGATTCTCGAACACGATTCTGCGGTGATGCGAGTCGAATTCGAGAGTGAATTCCTGACCGTCGCGTTGGATGGCGAGATGATCGCAACATGCCCGGACATCGTGACGCTGCTCGACGTCCGGACCGGTGCCTTCGTCTCGTGTGAATCCGTGCACCAGGGTCAGGATGTAGCTGTCTTGGTCCTGCCCGGCCCACCGTGGTGGGCGGACGAGGTGGGCAGATTGAAGGTTGTCGGCCCGCGGGCGTTCGGAATCGACCATGACGCGGTGCTGATGGAGGCGCGATGAGCGCGAGTGTTTCGGCGTTGCTGAACAACCCGGTCTTTGTCGGGTTGTATCGACTCGCGGGCGAGGGCGACCCCGTCGTCACGACAGTGGGGGCACTCACCGGCGAATCGGCACAGTCGGCGGAGGCAGTGTCGGGTGCGGCGGGTTCGGGATCGGTTCTGGTGATTCTCGATCGAATCGATGTGGGGGAGTGGAGATTCGATGCGCTCCTTCGACGCACGGCAGCGACCGGGTGCCAGGTAGTCGCTGTTCACAGCACTGCGGCCGGGGATGTGAGTCTCTCGTTGCTCGCGGATCGGCTCGGGCTGGTGGTGCTCGGGGTCTCCGACCCTTGGCAGTTCAGCGTGGATCTTCGTGATCTTCTCTCGAATTCGCGTGCGGTGATGGCTGACGCAGTACTGCGGGCGACACACGCGGGCCAACGAGCCGGCGGAAGCGTCGAGAATCTTCTGTCGGTGTTACTGAACACCTTTCAGCGTTCGTTCATTCTCCTGGACTCGTCCGGACGTCCGCTGACGGGCGCTGAGCTCTTGTCAGAGGCTGATCGAGCAGGCGCGGGTACTTTGTCGGGTCGTGGGGCACCGACCACCGTCGAGTTGGACTCCGGTGGGGTCCTGATCGCGTGCCCGGTGATGTCCGGCGCGGCCAGAGAGCCCTGGCTGGCTGTACTGCTTCCGGTGCGACAGAGCGTCGAAGAGGCCTCTCTCTCAGTGGTTCTCGACGTTGCCTCGTTGGCTGTCGGGCACCGCCTGGCCGTTGCACGCATGGTCGACGAGCGTGAAGCGCGCCGGCGCAGCGCGTTGCTCGGTGAACTGATCGACACGTCCGCAGACGCCACACCCGGACTGCTCCGGCGCGCACTCGACGCGGGTTGGGTGCTGGACGGATGGCACATCGGCATCAAAGTCCTGGCGGTGGGTGAGGTCGACCTGGTCGCCAGGCGCAGTGAAGTTGCAGACGCCCTCGCCGCCGAGGGGATCGACGCCACTGTCGTCGAACAGGCTGACGGCTGGGCGGCGTGGACGACTCTGCCAGGTGAGCCGCGTCCGGAGGCGATCACCAGGATTGCCGAGAGTATTCGTGCAGGTCAAGCCCGATTGGGGCCCACCATGGAGACATGGGTGGGAGTGGGACGCGCGCACGATGGGCCAGCCGGAATCGGAGCGTCTCTGTCGGAGGCGGGGGATGCCTCTCGGCTCGCCGGTTCCCGGTCGCAAACGGGCCGATTCCTGCACGTGGACCGGCTGGGGTTGGCGCAGTTGCTACTGGCGTGGACGCGAACCGACACGTTTCAGCCCGCGGCCGCGGCACTGCTCGCGCCGCTACGAGATGCGAGTGGGGAGTTGCTGGAGACGCTCTCGACGTACCTCGACGAAGAATCGTCTCTGGCTCATACCGCCACTCGAATGGGCTTGCACCGCAACACCGTATCGAGTCGTATCGATCGAATTCAGCGACTTCTCTCGGTGGATCTGGCCGATCCGGAAACCAGGCTTGCGCTCCACCTCGCCTGTCGGACGATCGCGCCGTGACGACGGTCTTCCCAGCTTCGTCTTGACAAGCACGGGAGGTTCCTGCCATCCTCGTTGCCAGGTCACGAGTACCAGTGTTCAGCCCCGGCTTGCTGGTCGGCAACCCTCCTCCGCGGTGGGGTGCTCCGGGTGACGACCCGGCTGCGTTCGAAAACGAATGCGGCAAGCGCGGACTCTTCCGGGGCCATCTCCCGACGAACGAGTCCTTGAACGTGAGGATTGTCTTCGATGACTGCTGTATTGAGTGCCGACACCTGCTGCACCGCTCCGATCGCCAAGGTTTCGGGTGCCGACCTGCAGGTTCCGCTGGTTCAGGGCGGCGAATGCTCCTACGCCAACTTCGACTACGCCGCGAGCGCGCCGGCATTGGCCCAGGTCACCGACCGTATCGCCGAGTTGTTGCCGACGTACGCCAGTGTTCACCGCGGTGCCGGCTACGCGTCCCGGATCTCCACGCTCACCTACGAGAACGCTCGTGAATCCGTTGCCCGTTTCGTGAACTGTGCCGACGATCAGGTCGTCGTCTTCACGCGGAACACCACTGATTCGCTGAACTTGCTGGCCCAGTGCGTCCCCGGCAGCACCGTTGTCCTCGACGTCGAGCATCACGCAAACCTGTTGCCGTGGAACGACGCTCGTATCGTCACCGCTGCAGACACCATCGAAGAGACGATCGAGCGGCTGATCGGTGAACTGTGCACCAAGCCTGCTGCGCTGCTCGCAATCACCGGCGCCTCCAACGTGACCGGCGAGATCCTGCCGATTGCACGCTTGGCCGACATCGCGCACCGTTGCGGCGCACGTATTCTCGTCGACGCTGCTCAGTTGGCTCCCCACCGTCGCATCGACCTGCAGGAATGCGGCGTCGACTACGCGGCGTTCTCGGGCCACAAGCTCTACGCGCCGTTCGGCGCCGGCGTACTGGTCGGACGCCGTGACTGGCTCGACGAAGCTCAGCCGTACCTCGCCGGCGGAGGCGCCGTGCGTGAGGTGACCGTCGAGTCCACCGAATGGGCTTGCGCGCCTGCACGTCATGAGGCCGGTTCCCCCAACGTGCTCGGTGCGGCAGCAATCGCGACCGCATGCGAAACCCTGCACGCCCTGGACTTCGACGTCATCGCCGAGCATGAGAAGGCACTCACCGCACAGCTCACCTACGGATTATCCGCCATCGAGGGAGTCTCGTTGGTGCGACTGTGGAACGACGCACCGGACGCCGTCGGAATCGTCACCTTCACCGTCGACGGATTCGAAGCCGGCGAGATCGCCGCATTCCTGTCCGCAGAACACGGCATCGGAGTTCGCGACGGTCGCTTCTGCGCACACCCGGTTCTCGCGCGCCTCGGTCTCTCCGGCGGCGCCGTCCGCGCCAGCCTCGGGCTCGGTAGCAGTTCGGACGACGTGACGCGCTTGGTCGACGCCGTGAACATCCTGGTTTCGAATCAGCGTGATTGGAAGTACGCGAAGACGGCCGGAGCGTGGAACCCCGTGCCCGAGACCCGCCCCTTCCTCGGAGCTGCCGACGACAACGCCGGCGCAGCCGAGTGCGTCTGAGCTGAGCTCGGTCCCCGAAAACTCGAATGGACAACTAGCATGGCAGCCATGGCACCAGCGGATTTTCCCGCCACCCCTTCGAGAGTGAGCATCACTCTCGGTCAGTGGTGCCGTCGTCATGTCGATCTGTGCCGTACCTCGTCAGGAATGTGTTCGAGCTGACGATTCGTCTCGCTCATCCCACACTTTTCTGATTTTCGGAGGTCGCACATGTCTTCACTCGCTTCGCATTCTCTGCACGTGGCGGTCGAGTTGACCGGATCCGGTCACCATCCGGCCGCTGAGGGCGCACCAGGAAACCTGCCGATCATCGGCGGCGACTACTGGGTTGACCTCACCGAGAGCGACAGGGCTCTCGATTTGGCTTCATTCCCTACCAATGTGGTTCGGATTCGCGCTGCGGATCTGCGTGAGGCGCAGCTCGAACGCGCACGGATCCGTGCTGTTGTCGCCGAAGAAGGCCGCGATCCCGACAGCGTCGCAGTGTTGGTCGATCTCGAGATTCTGATCGCACCGGAAGCTCGCTCCGCCCGAAAAGAGCTTGCACAGTTGGACAGTGCGTTGACTGCTCCGCGGGTCCCGGTTTCGCTTCACTACGTCGGAACACCCTCCGGGCTCGGCAGTTTGATCGCCGATATCCGAGCTGCCGAGGTCGCCGACGGCGTTACGCTGCTCCCCCTCGCCTTGCCCCGCACACTCGAACATCTGGTGGACAGCACCATTCCGTGGCTCCAGGATCGCGGACTTGTCACACCGTCCACCGCAGTCGACGAAGTGCTCGGTCGTTTCGGACTGCCGCCCCGTCAGCGCACGCTCGCGTCCTGATCACCGATCGCATCTGCGTACAGGTGGAACAGCGACGGTAATTCGTCTGCACCGTCCACCTGTGCCAGAAGCGCCCAGCACTGTGCCGTGACGAAGCGCGCCCGCGTGCCGATCCAGTTGGTGGGCAGCAGTTCCGGCGGCAGCAGAGGGTCCGGCTCCATGGCTCGCGTGAATTCCGCCGCGAGTTCGATGGTCATCGTGACAGCATCGGTGCCCGGAGTGTTCTGCAGTTTCTCCAGGCGCACAGTCGCTACGTCGAGCAGCCGTTCGTATCCGGCTGCGATCTCGTCCAGCGGCCACAACTGTGCGGCAATTTTCACGGGGTCTTCGAGCCTGCCCACTTTCAGATCCCGAGTGGTGAGAGAAGACAGGTGCTGTTCGACGTCGAGTTCGGCGGCCGCATCGAGAACGTACGGTTCCCAGGCGTGCGGCGAGACGTACAGACCGCCCTGGACGAGCGCGCCGCCGAGGTATACGACCCTGGTGCGCAGCGCATCTCGCGCTTTCCGTGACGACTCCGGAATTGCGAATCCGACCAGATGCCAATACCCGTCCCACGGTGTCGCAGTGTTGCGATCTTGTTGATAGGCCAGTCGAACGAATTCGACGTCGGGTTCCATCTCGCGCACGGCTTTCGGCGTTGCTCGTAGCGTGGCCTGCCGCCCGCGACCTTCCTGAGTGAACTTCCCCTCGGTGACCAACCGCTTGATGCACAGCCGAACCTGTTGATCTGTTTTGTCGAGGGCGTCGGCGGTGGCATAGAGGGTGCGCCCGTCGACAGTTCCGTCCGTGCGCAGTAGACCCTCGATCAAGATCCTCGTGGGCACATCGACGTCCCTGTCCGTCATTGCCGTGTCCTTTCCTTGCCTCTCGACATCTTCGCCCATAACTGTACTATCGAATGCAATACGATCGTTTCAAATTCGTACGTTAGGCGGGAAGATGGCAGTGGGATCGGTGAGTGAGAGGAAGAGTGGCCATCGTTTACGCAGGTGGATGGTTACTTCCCTGGCAGTGGTCGTTGTTCTGATCGTGGGTCTGGTGGGCTGGACGCTGTACCAGAACACCTATGACATCCGTGAGGAAAAAGTGACGATCTCCGGGGGATCGGTGCCGCTCCAGGGAGTCCTTGCACTGCCCGAACACGGTGACGGTCCCTTCGGGCTCGTGGTTTTCGTCCACGGAGACGGGCCGGTCGATGCAACACACGAGACCTTTTACAGGCCGGTCTGGGAGGCGTTCGCCAAGGCCGGGTACGCGTCACTCTCCTGGGACAAGCCGGGGGTGAATGGGGCACCGGGCAATTGGCTCGATCAGAGCATGGACGATCGGGCGGCGGAAACGGAAGCGGCAATCGAGTGGGCACGGGGCCGTTCGGACGTCGATCCGTCTCGTATCGGTCTGTGGGGTGCGAGCCAGGCAGGGTGGGTGATGCCCAAGGTGGTGAACCTCGATCCGGACGTAGCGTTCGTCATTGCCGTGGGTCCGGCAATCAACTGGCTCCAACAAGGCGAATTCAATACTCTTGCCGAACTTTCCGAGAGAAATGCGTCGGCCGACGAATTCGAGAAAGCGCGGGTCGATCGTGCGAAGAACTTGGATCAGTTGGCCCGTGATGCAACGTTCGGCGATCTCGTGGCCTCCGGCGAGGCCGACGGTCTCACCGAAGACCGATGGAACTTCATCCGAAAGAACTACCGATCGGATGCGCGAGCCGATCTCGAAACCGTGAGGGTTCCGGTGCTCTTGATCATCGGCGGACAAGACGTCAACGTCGACGTGGCAGACACCGAAAGGGTGTATCGCGAAGTGCTCGACGCTCCAGGGCAATTGGTGGTCGAGAAGTATCCCGACGCAACCCATTCGATTGTGGACAAGAACCTCGAAGACTCGGAAGTGATGTCGGCTCTGGTAGCCGTTCTTGCTCCCCGTTCGATCTTCGCTCCTGGTTATCTAGCGGATCAGACTGCATTCTTGGAGGGAATTCGTGGCTGACGGAATTACGGTTGTCGCTCTGGGCGGCGCCGGTGCGATGGGCTCGGCAGCAGTTCGACTGGCTGCAACATTGCCGGGAATCGGCAGCGTAGTAGTCGCGGATCGTGATATCGATGCTGCGAATCGTCTTTCAATTGACCTGGCTCAGGCATCAGCGCAAGTCGAGGCGCGCAGCATCGACGTCACGGACGGTCGCACGCTACGTGAATTGTTGGACGACGCAGACGTGATCATCAATACCGTAGGCCCGTTCTTCCGTTTCGGTGTCGGCATTCTCCAGGCAGCGATCGAGACCGGGACTCACTATCTCGACATCTGCGACGACTGGGAACCGGCCGTCGACATGCTGGAATTGAATTGCGCTGCCAGGGAAGCCGGAATCTGTGCGGTAGTGGGCATGGGCGCAAGTCCCGGGATGAGTAATCTCCTGGCCGCGATGGCAGTCTCGCGATTGGACGTGGTCGACGACCTGTACACAGCCTGGCCGGTTGATGTCGAAGGCGAGGACGAGTCGGTAGACACATTGAGTGCAGCCGCCGTTCACTGGATGCAGCAGATCAGCGGCAAGGTGCCGGTCGTTCGTGCGGGACGAATCGTCAAAGAAGCACCGTTGCGTTCCATTGCACTGGAACTGCCCGGCGGACGCCGCGGAAACGCTTACGTGGTCGGGCATCCGGAGCCGGTGATGTTTCATCGAACCTTCCGCCCCTCAGGTCATTCGGCAAATCTGATGGTGATCACACCGGAAACCGTTGCGTTTCTCGACGTTCTACGTTCGGATATCGACAAGGGCAGAATCGATCTCGACTCGGCCGCTGAAGAATTGGGCAAGCCCTCGCTCAGCCGGATGATCCGTGCTGCGCCTCGCATGCTCACGCGCGCCGACCACGGATCCTTGCCGTCGTTCTTCGCCTCGGCCACAGGGGTGCTCGATGGACGAAAGACGCGCGTCGTGGCACGGATCGCTGATGATTCACCGGTATCGGAGTTGCTGTCGGACATGGCCGGTGCAACCGGAATCCCCTTGGCGCTCGGCCTTGCTCAGGTGGTGTCGCGGCTGGCCGACGGAACGATCTCTGATCGGGTCGGTGTGCACTCAGCTGAGAGCGCCATCGACCCGGAAGTTCTGTTCACTGCACTGGCGCGGTTGTTCGATCGAACCGACTGGAGTGAGATCGTCACCGTCGAATCCGAGTTCAGCTAGTCAGTTCGCGGCGTGTGATCCGATGCGACTTCGGATTTCGGTCTCGACACGATCCGGATCTTTGGGGCTGAACGAAGGCGCTCCGCGACCGGCGAGGGTGAGTACCACCGCGGTTTCCTTCCACGGGCGTGAAAGATCCAGGCTGTACCACGAGCTGAAATCTGTTGTTCCCCAAATTCGTAGGCGTCCACTCAGCCATGACATGACGCCGAGGTCGACGGTTTCGATCTGCGAGTACGGAACGAACTTGCTGACAAACGGAAAGTAGTAGTGGCGGATCGTGACGCCCTGATCGCCGATCCGGACCGTCCTGTCCTCGTAGATGGTCGATGTCCCTGCACTCACAGTGATAACCCGGTTCCTGCTGTTCGATGTACTTGGAGGTTTCCCGAAAACCAACCATACAGTCTCTACTGAGTCGGGACGCTTGCGGCGTGTGTCAGGTTCTGATGTGCCTTGTGGCGACGAGATCGCTGACCGCGATCTGCGCATTGCCGATTGCCGTCTGCACTGGTTCGCAACTGCTCGACGCTCTGGCGAGGGCGAGAATCGCGGTGAGTAGGGCGGCGTCGGGTTCGCCTGCGAACGGCCCGCTCTCGATGTCGAACTTTCCGCTTCGCAACTGCTTTCGGGCGTTGGTGCCAAGTTGCGAAATGACCTCGTCCATTGCGGCCAGGCATTGGGCGAGTGCGCCGATCGACCAGTAGAGATCGGCGGCGACGATGGGTGTCTCCGATGCCACGGTGCCGGCGCGGCGCAATCGGTGATGGGTGTCGAGGAGTATCTCCGGCAGTCTGTGGTCTACGCAGTGTTCCATCCCGCCGCCTTCGTAAGGTGTAAAGTTGGGTTATTCAATTACGGTAAAGCAGGGCGGTAAGGGATGCAAGTAGTTTTAGACGATTACGTCGCCGGTGCGTCGTTCGCGACCGACCTGGTCAATACCTCACCCCGAGTGTGGGTGGAGGCAGGGGACGCGTTGCCTGACCCTCAGGCGCTTCACGATCTACTCGGTGAACACGGACTCTCGCCGGATGCGCTCCCCAACGGGCGTCGGCCTACCCGCGGTGAACTTGCCGACGTGCAGGCGCTCAGAGAGGAGATTCGTTCGATTCTCGATGCTCCGACCTGCGACGAGCTCGTTGATCGCACTCATCGACTCCTGCAAACCGTCCCGCATCACGTTCGGCTCGTGCCTGATTTTCAGGACGACTATCGGTGGAATGCACTACCGGACGGCACAATCGATCTCGCGGGTGAACTCACGTTGTCGATCGGATACTCGTTGCTGGGAACTCTGCGCACATTGGGGTACGAACGATTCCGCCCATGCGCGTCGCCGACATGCAACGGGGTGTTCGTCGATACCAGTCGGGGAGGGCGACGCCGCTACTGCATGCCTGCGTTGTGCGGCAATCGAATCAACGTCGCGAATCACCGTCAACGACAGCGTTCTACTTAGTCGTCAACGACAGCGTCGTACTTAGCCGTCAACGACAGCGTCGTACTTAGCCTCTGCGCTCGCTCGGTCGATAGTGACAATCGAACAGAGTACGACCGACTGTATGGGGCACTTCAACGAGATACAGACCACGTCAGTCCCGCACGATTGTCGCCATGGCAACTTCTAGTAGATGGCGGCTCGTATGAAAGCCCGTTCTGTCTCCGCGACAGCAGTTATCAGCGTTGGCGTATTCACCCTGGCCGGGTGTGGCGGCGCATCCAGTCCCGAAGGTTCGGTCGGTGAGTATGCACAGGACGGCAGTTTCACGACCGTCATCAACGCCGATCCGGGAAATCTGCACCCTCTGATCACCAATCTTACGTCGACTCAGATCGTGAACGCGTACTCGTACGATTCGTTGATCGACATAGACGCGCAAACACGCACTGTGCGTCCGTATCTGGCAGAAAGCTGGAGTGAAGAAGGGAACACACTCAAGTTCGTGCTCAAGAAGGGTATTACGTGCGCCGACGGCACTTCCTTCACCGCACAGACCGCGGCCGATGACATCAACTGGGTCATGGACCCTGAAAACGCTTCACCGCTACGCGGATCCACCGTACCGTTGTCGACGGTCGCGTCCGCGGACGGTGACGAACTGACGGTGACTACAGCCGAACCGGCACCCTTCTTGCTCTCTCGAATCGGCGCGTTGCGGCTGCCGTGCGCTGCGACGCTCGACGACCCGGCCAGTATCCGTTCGAGTAGTAACGGAACGGGTCTGTTCAAGGTCACCGAAGTTGTTCCCAACGATCACATCACGATGGAACGCCGCGACGGCTACACCTGGAGTCCGAACGGGGAGACCACTTCCGACACTCTCGGGGTACCGAAGACGGTGACGATCAAGATTGTCACCGATCCGAGTACGACCGCGAATCTTGTTCTCACCGGCGGAGTGAATGCCGCGGCAGTGACAGGTTCGGACGAGGAACGAGTCTTGGCCGCAGGTCTGGATTCGAAGACCTACACCACGTTGTCCGGCGAGTTCATCTTCAATCATTTCGCGTCTCTACCCACGTCGGACCGCGCTGTGCGGCAGGCGCTCGTTCAAGCAGTCGATCTGGACGACTACACCGAGATCACCACCGGCGGAAAAGGAACCCGCGCACGCGCCCTTGCGGTTTCGGAACCCCTTGCCTGCGACTACAACAGTGTCGAAGGAACGATCCCCGAATTCGACGTCGACGCGGCAAAGAAGACGTTGTCCGACGCAGGCTGGAAGGCAGGGGCCGACGGCGTCCTGACGAAGGACGGGCGACCGCTTGCACTCAACGTGATTTTCAACAACTCGCGCGATACGAACTCTGCCGCCGCGGAATACGTGGCAACCCAGTGGGAAGGACTGGGTGCGAAGGTGAAGCTGACCGGCGGCGACTACAGTTTCGTCATCGCCAACACGTTCAGCACCACCGACCTGTCGTCGTGGGACGTTTCCATCGGTTTGACGCTGGGGAGTGATACGCCGAGTATCTTTGCCAAGTACTTCACCGGCCCGCCGAAGCCCGAAGGAGTGAACTTCGCTTCCCTCGACAACAAGAAGTACATCGAATTGTCCACTGAGGCTTCGCTTCTTCCCGGCGACGAGTCCTGCAAGATCTGGGAGGAAAGTGAGCGGGCATTGTTCAACGACATCGACCTGCTTCCGGTGTCGACGACACCTGCTCACATGTTCTTCAACGGAGCAACGTCGATCTACCCACCTTCGAGCGGAATCCTCCCGGGCTCGGCGATCCGGGTCTTGAAGTAGACCACCCGCTAACGCTCACTTTCGGGTATTGATCATCCGAAGTGCAAACCGAAATACCACCGCGGCACCCGCACCTGCAGCCAGGCCGGCGACGACATCGGCAAGTAGAACACCGACGCCTATGCCGAGGACGGCAGCAGCGGCGACGGCAAGGGCGACGTCAGCACGAGGAGCGGCGATCGCGGCATCCTTTCCCCGAGTATCGAACGAGCACTCATCTCAACGGAGCATGTCACGAAACTGTCGTCCGCAGGTGTATCAACCGCAAAACGCCTCGAACGCGTCGGCCCCGGCGGAGTTGAACTCCGCCGGGGCCGACAATGCGTCTTGCTCGCTGGCTCAGTGCGTCGGGACGGATTCCTTCGACGTGGTCGGGGAGGTATCGGAGTGATCGCTACCAATCTCCTTGCGGGAGTTGGAGCTGTTGAACCGAGGGAGGAAGCCGGCCAGGACGAGCGCGATGACGGCGGATCCGGCAGCGAGAGCCATGACGACGCGGAAAGCGTTCTCCGACGGCAGCGTTGCCCCGCCGATGGACATGGTCATCTGGGCGATGACGACACCCGCGATGGCGCTGGCGAATGATGTACCGAGGGAGCGCATCAGGGTGTTGAAGCTGTTGGCTGCTCCGGTCTCGGACGGAGGAACAGCGCCCATGATGAGAGCGGGCATTGCGCCGTAAGCCATACCGGTGCCTGCACCGATGATCACGGCGATCACAACCAGTTCCCAAATCGAGTGCATGGCGAAAATACCGATGCCGTAACCGATTGCGACCACAACGGCGCCGAGCATGAGCGTCGCCTTGGGGCCGTGCGAATTGGTGATGCGTGAGGACAGCGGAGAGATGAGCATCATGATGATGCCGGAGGGAGCCATGACCAGACCTGCGGTGAGCATCGAACCGCCGAGGCCGTAACCGGTGACTTCAGGCAACTGGACGACCTGGGGAAAGACCATGCTGGCGGCGAACATCGCGAATCCGAACACGATGGATGCGAGGTTGGTGAAGAGCACCTGGCGGCGGATGGATACGCGTAGATCGACAAGGGGCTTGGGGGTACGTAGTTCCCACCAGGCCCAGAATCCGAATATCACGATCGAGGCGCCGAACAGGGAAAGCGTGAGCGTGCTCGTCCAACCCCAGTCGCCACCCTTGGAAATAGCAAGGAGTAGAGCGATGAGGGCTGCCGAAAGCGAGATTGCCCCGCCGAAGTCGAACGTGCCACCCGTGCGAACCGTCGATTCGGGGACCAGGACGACAACGAGACAGGCCGCGAGTGCGCCGAGAACTGCAGAAGCCCAGAACAAAACGTGCCAGTCTGCGTATTCCGCGATCAGAGCCGCTATCGGAAGACCCAGAGCACCACCGACTCCCAGCGAAGCGCTCATCATGGCAACGGCGCCGGCAAGCTTCTTCGGCGGAAGCACGTCGCGCATCACGCTGATACCCAGCGGGATGACGCCGGCGGCAAGGCCCTGCAGGATTCGGCCCGCAACGAGCGGGATCACACTCGAGCTGAGTGCGCCGACCACCGAACCGGTCACCAACAGCGCCATGCTGATCAGGAGCAGACGGCGTTTGCCGAACATGTCGCCCAAGCGGCCCATGGTCGGGACGGCGACGGCGGCGGCGAGCAGCGTGGCGGTCACAGCCCACGCGGTATCGGACGCCGGCGCATTCAGGTATTCGGGCAGGTGCGGGATGATCGGGATGACCAGCGTCTGCATGAGCGAGACGACGATTCCGGAAAACGCCAGTACAGCCACCACTGCCGTGGTGGCTGGTGACTTCGTCGTCTGTGGCGGCGTTGTCGGTGGTGGAGAAGTGGTTGACGACATTGCGGTAACTCCATCGGAGGAAGAACGAATTATGGTTTAAGTCAGTTGCTTGAACTAAAGTTAAATCAAGTGACTGACTCAATGGAAGGGTGTGTCGACGATCGTGACGAACGTCTCCGGTACCGAGCAATTTCGGACGGTCGAGGATGATGGTGGACATGACTACGAGGACTGAGGATGCGACGGCCGACGCCGGCGGCGCGGCAAACTCCGCGCGTTCTGCCGCAACCCGAGACCGCATCCTCGCCGTCGCCGAGCAGTTGTTCGCCGAACACGGAGTCTTCGCGGTGTCGAACCGTCAGGTGAGTGAGGCGGCGGGCCAGGGCAACAACGCCGCCGTCGGTTATCACTTCGGGACCAAGACCGATCTGGTCCGGGCGATCGTGAACAAACATTCTCGGCAGGTGGAGAAGAAGCGTGGTGAACTGCTGCGTGAGATCGAAGGGTCCGAGGATGTTCGTGACTGGATTTCGTGTCTGGTTCGGGCGTCGACCGATCACTACGCCGAAATGGGTGGCCCGACGTGGTACGCGCGGTTCAGTGCGCAGATTCTCACCGATCCGGTCCTGCGGAAGATCGTCTACGACGAGGTGCTGGCCTCGCCCACTCTTCAGGAGACCCTTCGTGGACTTTCGGCCTGTCTGACTGACATGCCGATGAGTGTTCGACGTGCCCGCGCAGACATCGGACGAAATGCGATCGTGCACATGTTCGCCGAACGTGAGCGCGCACTTGCAGAATCAGGGCCGGGCGAGGTCACGTCGTGGGAAGACTTCACCACCGACCTCGTCGACGCACTGGTGGGTCTTTGGACTGCCCCGATCACCCGCTGACCGACCGTTCTCCGGCGCTGTCCAACAGTTCGGGAGGGGCACTGCCCAAGGGACCCCGTGTCGGTGGAAGATCCAGGAGCAGGCCGACTCCGGCAAGAATGATGACAAGCCCGCTGACGAGCGCGAAGGTGACAGGCTCGTTCAACCACAGCACTCCGATGGCCGACGCCGAAATCGGAACCAGAAGAGTGACGGCTGAAGCCGCGACAGGACCCGCCTGGCGAATTATCCAGAAGTACACCAGGTAGCCACCGGCGGTAGCCCCCAGTCCCAGGGCGGTCACTGCGATCAGTGGACCGACGGTCACGGGCCCCGGCGGGGGAGCGATGGCGGACACAGGTACCAGTAGGACAACCGCGGCGAGCTGCTGGCCGAGGGCAAGTGTCATCGGTGGAGTGCCCTGGAACGATTTTCGTGTGTAGACACCACCGACCGCGTACAGCAGTGCCGCAGTCAAAGATGCGCCGATGGCCAGCATTGCGCGACTGTCGAGCGCTGACGGAATCCCGCCGACGAGCACCGAGACGCCGGCAATGCCGATCGCGACACCCGAGACTTTTCGCCAGGTGATCTTTTGCCTAAGCCAGAACGCGGCAACGAACACGGTGAACATCGGCGTCGTGGCATTCAGGATCGACGCCGTCGACGAGTTGAGGCCGACGATCGCAGTTGCAACGAGGGTGAGGGGGCCGGCGACGTTGAGGGCTGCCAGCAGTAGGAATGCGGGAAACCGGGAACCGACCGCACGCCAGGTCGATCTGCTGGAAGCCGTTATCAGCGCGAGAACCAACGCTGCAACAATGAAGCGGCCGTGCGTCGTGCCGACGGCGCCGAGAGTTGGTGCCGCCACAGCAACCAGGGGGAACGAGCTTCCCCAGAGCGCGCCGACCAACAGCAAAGCTCCAACTACGGCGAATCGGCTGCCACCGATTGCTTTCCAGTTCTTCATTGAGCCTCTTCGTCGAAGACCTTGTGGGTATGGTCTGTGTACTGACCTAACTTATACCCCCTATAGGTATCAATGTCGCATCCTTGTGGCGTGGGAGGCGAGTGAGGGCTGGGTGATCGATTCTTCGTTCTCCTGCAGTGGCTTACATGATCGAGGGGAGTGAAATGTCGACAGGACTCTCCTATGGTTTCTGGCTCACATACCTATAGGGGGTATGCTCGGAATGTGTGAGCTCGCTTCCCGGGTCACGTCCGTCCGTTAGAGAACAGGAATCGCAATGAGTAGCTGTGGCTGTGGCAATACCCCGACGACAGACGACAACGGTGCTGTAGGCGCTGTCGGTACGGCGATGCCACCCGGTGGAGAAGACCTACTCAACTCGGGGAGTAGCGAACTCGTCGAATGTCGAGTCATGCCCGGTAGCGTGATCGAAAAGACGCGTGCCGAGGCCGAGGGCCTGTTTCGTGACTACGAAGGCAACCGGTACTGGTTCTGCTGCAAGGGTTGTGGACCACGGTTCGACGCAAATCCCAGGAAGTATGCCAACGCGAGCTGAGTAAAAAGTGGTGGTGCAGGCGATGCCTGCACCACCACTTTCTTCCGTCAGTGCAGTGAATGAGTTGCGCCGTTACTCCGCGCCGACGTCCTACGTGCCGAATGGTGGAGACAGGTCACGTGGCGCGCTGTCAGATCGACTGACGGTAGCCGAAGAACTCGTGATCTGCTCGATCGCTTGGGCATCGTCGTAGATGCCCACATCCCTTCAATTTCTCACTGCAGCAACGATTTTATGTGTTCGATGTTTCGTGTCGGCCTCGCGCGGCTTCGGTATCGTGAGGTTCGATGTGCTTGCGGCGGACGAAGAGCACGATCGCCAGGGCCAGCATGGTCAGTACGGCGACAATCGCGAGCGGGTACGAATGATCCGGGGTCGTCATACCGGAGATCAAGGAAAAGTCCCACAAGCCGTGCACCACGGTGGGTATCAGCAGGCCCCCGGTACGTCGCCGAATGATGTACAAGAAGTAGCCGGCCACGATGGTGCTGAACACCTGGAGAAAAGCTTTGGGGCCTTCGGAGAACAGGTTGGTCGAGTGCGCCAACCCGAAGATGACGGTGCTCCACAGGGCAACTTTCTTTTCGGAGAAGCCGTTGCTGCGGAAGCAGGTGATTCCGATTCCTCGGAACATCGTCTCCTCGGTGAGGCCGACGAGAAGGCAAGTAAGAAGAAGGAGTGCAACGAACGTGAGGTCCTGGTCGGCGAGACCTGGGTAGTCGGTGACCACAGCGATCGAAATGACCATCATGATCGGTACGACGATCAACCAGCGTTGTACCGGTCGGTCGTCGATCCACACCGGACGCCACCATCGCAGGCATGCGACTGCCCCGTATACGAGGACGAACGACGCTCCGACCGGCACGATGAGCGAACGCCACAACTGGTCGATGTCGGTCGGAGCTGCGTAGCTGATTTCTTCGTCTCGGGTCAGCAGGAACCCTAATCCTTGAATGACAGCGAGATATACGATCACGAGGGCCACGAACGCTGCGACGGAAAGCCGGCGGCCGGCAACGGTGCGGGATGAAGGCGGGGATGTCGTCATGGGATCGAGGCTAGAAGCCCGTACACGGTTGCACCAAACGAAACCCCCGAGGGAGAAATCCTGGTCATGAATCTCTCCGGAGGTTCCGGAGCGGCCATTTACCTGGAGTTCCATGGTGTGGACGCACTTTTCGGGTTGCAACCCATCGAATTTCGTTCTATTGCAGAGTGATTCGGCACTGCCGGCGCAACCGGTGATTCCTTGGGGGCAGGCTGCCGAATCAGACGGTGCGAGCGCAGGCGCACTGGGTCGCGGCCAGGGTGCATTCTCCTTGCGTCGTTTCGTAAGTCGCAACAGCGCTCGATGATGCCGGCGTCTCGGTGCCCGTCTCCCGGGGCCAAAGTGCGAACCCTGCAACGGCTCCCACTGTGGCCAGGGCGGCGAGGATGGTCCAGGTGACCGCAAATCCCGCGCTCGAACCAACCCACCCGGCGATCGGGTAGGTGACGAGCCAGGCGAGGTGGGACAGGGAGAACTGGGCTGCGAACACCTCCGGTATACCTGCGGGTTCGACGGAGCGCCGAAGCACCTTTCCGGTCGGTGTGACGATCATGGCCATCCCGGCGCCGACGAGTGCCCACACTGCGGCAGTCAGTATCCACGTGAATATTCCTGCCACGGCGAGGGAGGCTGCGGCGCCGGCACTGAAGGCCAGCACAATGGAACCTGCTGTCATCACTGTTCGTTCGGCGGTTCTGTCGAGGACGCGCGGTAGAAGCAGCGCGGTTACCAACGTGCCGGTGCCTGACGCGGCAAGCATCCACGCCACGTCGGATTGGGTTCCACCGAGCTCGTCGCGGACGTAGTTGACGGTGTTGACGACGACGATCGAGCCGGCCGCTGCCACCACGAGATTGAGGGCCATGATGCCGCGCAGTCGCGGCGTGGTCACGAAGATTCGCACTCCCGACGCGATCCGATCCCACGCCTTTCCGTGAGCGCTGGGACGAGCGTTGGGGATTCGAGTGGCCAGCACGAGTAGTGCCGAGACGGCAAAGCCCGCGGAGGTGGCGACGAACAACAGGTTGAATGTCATGAAGGAAAGCGCGATCGCGGCGAGAACGGGGCTGAGCAGGCTCTCCATCGTGTAGGCGACCTGCGACGCCGACAGCGCACGGGTGAAATCGGCCTCGTCGGTCACGATGTCGGGAATCACCGCCTGGAACGTGGGAGTGAACGCTGCCGACGCAGCTTGCAGAACGCCTACCAGCACGTAGATGTGCCAGATCTCGCTGACGAAGGGCAAGGCGAGCACAACCGCTGCGCGTATGGCGTCGAGCGCGACGAGGAAAGCCCGTCTCGGCAACCGGTCTACGTACGCCGCCGCGAGCGGAGCGATCACGACGTACAGCGACATCTTGATCGTCAGCGCGGTGGCGAGCACCGCTCCGGCGCTGGGTCCGGCCAGTTCGTAGGCGAGTAGACCCAGGGCAACCGTCGCCAACCCGGTGCCGAACAGCGCGATGATCTGGGCGCTGAAGAGCAGGCGATAGTCGCGAATCAAGAACAGACGCATGCTGTTCCGCTCCGGTGCGGTCCTAGCGGTCCGGTTCATCTGGTTTCACTCCCGCGACAAGGTTGAAAGCTCCGGTCAGGATATTGAGGGCCACGATTCCGACTACGTCGGCGATCTCGCGATCACCGTAGCCGTACGCTCGAAGGCCCGCGATGTGTTCGTCCGAAATCGAGGCAGGTTCCCGATAGACGCGAAGTCCGAGGTCGATCATCGCCGCGATGGCGGGATCGGCCGATGTGCCCGCGCGGGCGCGCTCGATCTCGTCCAACTCGACGCCGTTGGCGTGCGCGGCGGCAACGTGGGCTTCTAGGCACACGGCGCAACCTTGCTGGACCTGCACAGCGATCGAGATTCGCTCGGTGATCTTGCGGCTGAGTTTCGCGCGCTTCATTGCGCGGCTGAGTTCCAGATAGCCGCCCAGCACTGCGGGCGAGTGAGCCATCGCCGCGACCATGTCGCCGACCTGTCCGTGACGGTTGACGAGCTCGGCGAGAAGGTCTTTGGATGTGCCGACAGCGGTGGCCGGTGTGAGAGGTGCAAGGCGAGGCATGACAAGTCCTAAGTGGTTCCGACGGTGGTGGGTTCGGCCGGTGATCGTCGGCCGAACCCACCACCGGAGTTGGTCAAGAATTGACGCTGGATCTAGCGGTTTCAGACTCGTCGACCTTGGGCGAGCGCATGACTACCGCGGTGATACCTGCGCCCACTACGGCGATGGCGGCTGCACCGAGGAATACCGCGGAGAACCCGTTCGTCAACTCCGTCAGGTCACCGAGTTGATCGGCGCCGAACACCGCTGCGATCGCGGTCATCACCGCGAGACCGACAGCCGAGCCGACCTGGTAACTGACGTTGACGATGCCGGAGGCCAATCCGCCCTCTTCCGGGCGTGCGGCCGAAATCGCCGTACCCAGTGAGGGAATGAACGCCAGCGTCATACCTGCAGCAGCCACCAGCGACGCCGGCAGTACGTCGACCCAGAAGTTGCCGGTGGGCCGGATCAACGACATCCACCCCAATCCGATTCCCAGTACCAGCAATCCGGCCACGATCATTGCTTTCGCGCCGAATCGCGCCATGGCCCGTGGTGCCACCACGATCATGCCGAGCATGACGAAGATGGTCATGGGCAGCAGCGCTGCACCGGCCGGGAAGGCGCTGTATCCGAGCACTTGCTGCAGGTACAGGTTCAGGAAGAACCACATCGGTATCCAGGCGGCGCCGAGCACGAGCTGAGCGATGTTCGCGGCACCGAGGTTGGGCGCCTTGAAGATTCCCAGACGCACGAGAGGTTCACGACGCTTGGACTGGATCAGTACGAATGCGCCCAACAGAGCGGCCGAAACGGCGAGCGCCAGCCAGGTCTGCCCGGATCCCCACCCGACGTCAGGTGCTCTGACGATGCCGAAGACTCCGACAGCGAGGCCTGCGGTGACGGCCAGTGCGCCGAGGAAATCGATCGAACCGGTACGTGCCGGTGCGTTCGGCATCAGGAAGGGGGTAGCGATCAGCGCGACGACGGCGATGGGAATGTTGAGATAGAACACCCAAGGCCAGCTGGTGTATTCGGTGATGACGCCGCCGAGGAACACGCCGGCCGTACCGCCTGCCGGGGCGGCAGCGCCGTAGATGGACAGCGCCTTGGTCATTTCCTTCTGCGTGCTGCCGAACAGCATCATCAGCAGAGTGAGCGCCGAGGGGGCGATGAGTGCTGCGCCTGCGCCCTGAACTGCGCGGCCCGCAAGTTCGACGGCCACGTTACCGGCGGCACCGGCGACAACGGAACCGATCAGCAGGATCAGCCAACCAGCGGAGAACACTCTGCGAGCGCCGAACAGGTCGGACAGGCGGCCGCCGAGGAGGAGTAGCCCGCCGAACGCGATGACGTATGCATTGAAGACCCAGGTCAGGCCTTCCTGGGAAAAGCCGAGGTCGCTCTGCATCTGGGGGAGAGCGACACCGATGATCGACGTGTCCATGATGACCATGAACTGAGCGGCGGCGATCAACGCCAACGCCCACCACTTACGTGTGGATTTCGGTTGTGTGGACATTCTGAATTCCTTACCTGTACGGGGTATAGGTGATGCTTGCGTGGTCAGGGTGGCGTCATGAGCGAGCCACTGCGACATCGGCGCAGTGCTGCGAGGAAATGCACGGGAAAGGGGCGCTTTTCGAACTCGGTCGGCCGACGCTCGGCGTGGGTGCGCATCGGATCTCCTTCGAGTGAATTCACGGTGTTCGAGTAGTTCGTTGCATACCCTAGGGGGGTATGGTACAAATTGCAACAGCTTCGATTTCGAAGAACGCAGAACCCAACGCAAACGGCAACGAAAGTGCTGCCGACCTAGGCTCGGGAGGGCAAGATGTCCAGCAATAACGGCTACACATTGGAATTGGCAACGTCGGAGGCATCAGTCGGCAGCAATGTGCCTCTACAGTTTCGGATCCTGGATTCGGCGGGAACTCCGTTGACTCGGTACACCGATACCCACGACAAGCAGCTGCATCTGATCGTGGTCGGCCTGGACCTGACCGGATTCCAGCACGTGCATCCTGAATTGGATGAGAACGGAAACTGGCATGTGTCAGTAGATTTCGATCACCCAGGCGACTATCGAGTCTTCGCGGACTTCACGCCGGTCGGTGGTGACGGAATCACACTGAGCGCAGATGCGCGCGTCGCCGGCTCCTACGAACCTCGGCCGTTGCCTGCCGCCGCTAGTGTCACGACGGTCGACGGGTACACCGTCTCTGTCGAAGGTGAAGCCCATGCGGGCCAGACATCGAAGCTCACACTCTCGGTCAGTCGAGACGGAATCCCCGTCACGGACTTGCAGCCCTACCTTGCCGCCTACGGGCATCTGGTCGCGTTGCGTGCCTCCGACCTCGCGTATCTCCACGTCCATCCGGACGGCTACCCCGGTGACGGCGTCACACCGGCCGGACCGGCAATCACCTTCTACGCCAACATGCCGAGCGCCGAGGATTACCGATTGTTCTTGGACTTCAAACATGGCGATGTGGTGCGTACCGCGGAATTCACACTGACTGCCGACAACGCGACCACGCCTGAGTCCGAACGCGCGCATCACGCCCACCACGGGCACTGAGACCGTATGCGATTCGCAGCAGCGGGAAAACGGGCATCGCTAATCGCCATGCACCCATCTGTTCGTGCAGTAGCGAAGTGCGTGGCGATGTGCGCAGTGATTGCTCTGCAGGACAACGGAAGCCGAAGAGTATCCGCACATCGCCCCGGGAATGAGAATTGTTGCGACGTCACGCGTTGACGAACAGGAGGACATCGAATGTCGGAAGCGGCAGAAGTTGGCAGCACTCCAGGTAGTGCCCCAGGCAGTGATACGACCGGCGATGCGTGCTGCACGAGTGATTCGCACGGCTACATCTCCGCCAAGGGCGACTACCTGGCGCGTCTGCGTCGTATCGAGGGCCAAGCGCGCGGTCTACAGCGCATGGTCGACGAGGACAAGTACTGCATTGACATTCTCACGCAGGTCTCGGCGATGACCAAGGCTCTCCAGGCAGTGGCCATGGGCCTGCTCGAGGACCACATCGGCCACTGCGTCGTCAAAGCTGCGGTTGCCGGCGGCCCCGAGGCGGACGCGAAGATCAAGGAAGCGAACGACGCGATTGCGCGGTTGGTTCGCTCGTAGAGCTGAGTTCGATGAACGTTGATACCGTGGTGGGCATGTTCAGAGTCGAGATCCGTCGTACATTCGCTGTGAGACAAGGGTTTCCAGCGGCTTCCGGCGCCGGTGCGGGACGCGAAAAACTTACCGCCGCTGATGCTCGCCGAGGGTTTTCGCGTGACGATGCGAGTGGGGTTCTCGTTCGAGGACGACCAACTCGGAGAACGTGGATGGTTCGTAGACACGGACGCCCTGGACGAGTCCGTCGATCGATGTGCCGAGCGGTTGGCGGGCGGTGCCTGGCCGGAGATTTTCGAGCTCGACAACGAGACAATCGGTGTAACAACGAGATACGTCAGATCGCACTGACCTGACGTATCTCGCTGACGCACAGCGTTCGATCGACCGGACTACTGGTAGAGACGCAGTGCAGACCCGATGAAGGTCTTACCGAATGCGAGTCCGGCCTTGTTGAAGTAGAAGCTCAAGACCGTATCTGCAAACGGGACTGCGGACACCGTTTTGGTGATCTGCGACTCGGCATCCGCCCACTCCGCGCATGCTGCGTCGCCGGTCAAGCCGGATGCCTTGGCAACGGCAGCTTCGTAGGCGGGGTTGTTGATCGAAGAGAAATTCTTACCGGCTGCCGGGGCAGGACCGGAGAAGAACGGGACGAACCCGCTGGGAACCGAGTTGTTGATCTGGATCCACGCGATGTCCCACTGGTTGTTGTCCTTGCCACTGAGCATGACGTCGACAACCTTGGTCTGGTCGGCTCCCGTCACCTCGACGGTCGCACCGAGGTCGGACCATGCCGACTGAGTGAGCTCGGCTGCCGCGCTGCGTGCATCTTCGCCGGCAGCGTAGAAGAGGCGGAGGGCCAGCGGCTTTCCGTCCTTGCTTCGTTTGCCGTCAGAGCCGGCGGTCCAACCGGCCGCATCCAAGGTTGCCTTCGCTGCGCTGAGGTCGAAGTCCGGAATATTGCCTGCGACAGAGTCGTACACGCAGGCGCGGGGTTCGACGGAGACAAGACTTGTTGCACGGGTGCCCTGGCCGCCAGTGATCACTTCAGCGAGATCGTCGAGATTGACAGCCTGGACGAGAGCTTTTCGAACGGCGGGATCACTGGTCGGATTGTCCGCAATCTGATTGAAGTACATCTGACCGGCGGGAAGTGGGCGCTGGACCGAGTCGAAATTGGCGGCATCGATGCGATCCTTGTCCGGACCGGCGATCGGAGATGCGCTCAGTTCGCCGGAGAGGAGCTGGTTTGCTGCGGTGCTGACATTGGGTGCCATGACAGCAATGACTGTCTTGGGGACACCCGGTGTGTCGGAGGTGGTGTCGTCGGGCCCCCAGCTGTAACCGTCACGACGCTCGAACGTGTAGTGGTCATTGGCCGAGACCTCGGTGACTTCGAACATTCCGGAGCCCAGCGATTTGTTGTTCGAGGCGGTCGGATCCTCGAGTCCGGCGTCGCACATGATCGGGAGGCGACTGATGGTGAGGAGGAGGAACGGGGTCGGCGCCGGAGTGGTGACCGTGATGGTGCGGGTGGCGAGATCGGCAGTGGCTGAAGCGCCGATGGGAACCGTGGTGCCGCGTTGTTGTGAACCTTTGGCCGGGTCGGCAACGAAGTTGATGTTGTTTGCGACGGTCTGTGCGGTCAGCGTCGACCCGTCGGTACAGGTCACGCCTTCACGAATGGTGAAGGACGCGGAGGTCGGCGTTTCTTCCCACTTCTCGGCCAACCATGGTTTGAATTCACTGGTTTCGGGATCCTGGTAGACGAGGGAGTCGTACGCCAGCTTCGAGATTTCCGCGGTTGCCGCAGAGCCGGACATGATCGGGTTGAGTGCACCCGGATCGCCCTGCAACGCGTACCGGAAGGTTCCGTCTGTAAGAGGCTCACCGCCGCCAGAGCCCGAGGACGTGCCTCCCGAGCTGCAAGCCGACAACACGAGCGCGAGCCCCGCGGTCGCGGCAAGCGTCGAATAGGAGCGGTGTTTCATTGTGCCTCCGTGAAGGAGCCGGGGCCCCGGGACGAATCGTGAGGGCGCAGTCGAGTGTGACCGCTAAATCTTGGCGTAGGACGTGACGGGCATCTCGGTCGATCTTCACGAAAATCGGGCGGATTTTTGTTCGATTTCACGAAGGTTGAAGTTTTGGTTCAGTTCACGGGGAGTCGAGGTCACTTCGTCGTGGCCACTCGGTCTCCGTGAGCACGGTTGCTGGAACTGACCTCAACGGGGAGGTGGGGCCGAGACCGTGGAGGTCTTCGTCGTCATCGATCTCGGACCAGAATTCGTCCACCGAAACATCAAGGCCGAGAACGATCCACGGCGGTCCGGCTTCTTGAAACGCGTATGAGACAGTCCCGGTGCGCGGAACTGTCGCATCGAACAGTCGGTCTCCGACGGGATATCCCTGCTGCTCGCCGACCAAAGTCAAGGTCGTCGGATCGAAGGATGCCTCGCGCAGAATCTTCTCGACGGTGCGGTCGAAACTCCGCTGGACGCTGAACTCTTCGTCCGGGCTCGAACCGCTGAACTCGGGAAAATGCGCGCAACACAATACGTGTGAGCTCTCCGAGTTGCAGTACAGGCGAAACACGGGAAATCCACCGGCCACGAAGCGTGACGTTAGCAGAGCGTCAAGATGGAGAAGTTGCTGTTTCAGCAAAGATGGTTGCGTGAATTGTGGGAGGTGTTCATCCTGGACGAATGAGCCATGAACACCACAATCACCACGAGAACTCCGATACGACCGAGAACCCGTACGCCAAGGCGGACGCACAATTCTGGAACTCGCTGTACGAGGAACGCCCCGCGCGCTGGAGCGGAAATCCCAACCCGCAGTTGATTGCCGAGGCCTCCGACCTCGAACCGGGCACTGCACTCGACGTCGGTTGCGGCGAAGGTGCCGACGCATTGTGGTTGGCGCGTCGCGGGTGGAAGGTCACCGGCACCGACATCTCGTCGGTGGCGCTCGGTCGTGCCCAGGCACACGTCGAGGGCGAGGGCGTCGACATCGAATGGCTGGAAGCCGACCTGACGAAGTGGGATCCGCAGGGTCGCTCGTTCGATCTGGTGTCCGCGCAGTTCTTCCACATGCTCGAACCCGCGCGCGGGGAATTGTTCCGAGCTCTCGGAGATCTGGTCGCGCCGGGCGGACATCTGCTGATCGTGGGTCATTCACCCCACGAGTCGCCGACCGAGCATCATCGGGCCATGCTCCATACCCCGGAATATGTGGAGTCGTTGTTCACGGACGGGTGGAAGGTGTTGGTCTCGGAGTCGCGGGCACGAGATCTTCCCGTGAACCCCGAGATGCATCACACCACGGATACCGTTGTGCTGCTTCAGCGATTGAGCGCGAGTACCGACAGCAGCTCGTAAGCGACGTGAGCCGCTGCGATACCGGTGATCTCGGCGTGGTCGTACGCCGGCGCTACCTCGACGATGTCGGCGCCGACCACGTTGAGTCCGACCAATCCGCGCAGTGTGTTCAACAATTCGCGAGAGGTCATGCCGCCCGCTTCGGGTGTTCCGGTACCCGGAGCGTGGGCGGGATCGAGTACGTCGATGTCGACGGAGACGTACACCGGGCCACCGTCGAGGCGCTTACGCATGCGCTCGACGATGCTGGCGACGCCGTCGACCTCGTAGTCGTCACTGCGGATCACCTGGAAGCCGAGGACGCGGTCGTCTTCGAGGTCCTTCTCGCTGTAGAGCGGTCCTCGGATACCGATGTGCTGAGAACGCTCCATGTCGATCAGGCCCTCTTCGCTGGCGCGGCGGAAGGGCGTGCCGTGGGTGAAGGGCTGGCCGAAGTAGGTGTCCCACGTGTCGAGGTGAGCGTCGAAGTGCAGGACGGCGATCGGGCCGTGATCGCGGGCCAGTGAGCGCAGGATCGGCAGTGCGATGGTGTGGTCGCCGCCGAGCGTGAGCACGGATGAACCGTCGGCACGCAGGTCGGTGACGGCGGACTGAACCGTCGTGAGAGCTTCCTGGATGTCGAAGGGGTTGACGCCGATGTCACCGAAATCGGCTACCTGCTGGTTGGCAAAGGGGGAGACCTTGAGCGCCGGGTTGTACGGACGCAGCAGCTTCGACGCAGCGCGGATGTGGCCCGGACCGAAACGAGCGCCGGGGCGGTAGCTGACACCCGAATCGAAGGGAATGCCGAGGATCGTCACGTCGGCGCGCGAGACCTCGTCCAGGCGCGGGAGACGCGCAAAAGTGGTCGGCTCGGCGTAGCGGGGGACGCGCGTGGCGTCGACGGGTCCGATGAACGATCCGGGGTTGTTGGTTGCCATGTGCAGAGGTCCCTGCTCTCGATTCGGCGCACACCGGGCGCCCTTCAGTGATGTAGCTCTCTGAGCAAGTATGGTTTCTTCAAGAGGCTCGGTTGTCAACCCCTGTTTCCTGAAAGGGACACGGCGGTCGTGAAGGAGTGGGTTCAGTGGCCAAGGCGAAGGAAGCGGTCGAGCCGGTCGGTCCGCGCATCGGGGCGAGGCTCAAGGCGGCACGTCAATCGAAGCGGTTGACCCTCGACGACCTGGCCGAGGCCTGCGGTGTGACCAAGGGGTATCTCTCGAAACTCGAGCGCGATCACGTCAATGCGTCGGTGGCAACCCTGATCAAAGTGTGTGCGGTACTCGAGATCCCTGTCGGATCCCTGTTCGAGAACGCATCTGCCGGTGAAGTGGTTCGTGCCGATGCCATGCCGCAAATCAGCTTCGGCGGCGAAAAGATGACGGAATACCTGCTCACGCCTACCAACGAGCGTCGAATTCAGGTGCTGCTCGGCGAGCTGGAACCAGGCGGCGGAAGTGGTCAGGAGTTCTACAGTCTGCCGATCGACGTGAACTTCGTGCACGTGCTCGAGGGCGGCTTGCGGGTCTCGTTCGAGGGCGGTCGGACGGATCCGAACGGTGAGGCCGTCGACGCCGAGGACGTCGTGCTTGCGGCGGGCGATTCCTTCACATTCACGCCGACGCACAACCATAGTTTTCAGGCCGAAGGCTCGGTTCTGGCGAAGGTTCTGTGGGTCTTGAATCCGGCATTGCCGGAAGGGCCACGCGCGTCGCCTTCGTGAGGCTCGAATCCGTGAATGTTGATTCTTAGGAAACAAGAGTTGACATGATTGGCGGCACCCGTCACGCTGGTAGTTGTCCCCGTCACACACACCGTCGAAAATTGGCGTCACGGAACTCCTGAAGGAGCGCACCATGCATGTCGATTCAGTTCGAGTTGGCCTGTTCCAAGGTCCGCTCACTACACCGGACACCTTTGCGTCGGTGGAGTTCAACCTCGCTGCGATCGACACCGCTGCCCGTGAGGCTGCTGAGTCCGGCGCGAGGATCCTTCTGACCCCGGAGATGTCTGCAACCGGCTACGACATCGGCGAACTGGTGTCGCTGCGTGCGGAACCGGCCGACGGCCCGATCTTCGATTCCGTCGCCGAGATTGCTCGCAGTGCGGGCATCGCAATCGTCTACGGCTACCCCGAACTCGACGGGGGAGATGTCTACAACAGTGTGCAGGTGGTGGGCCGCGACGGCACCTCGCTTGCGCACTACCGCAAGACGCATCTGTTCGGCACGCTCGACCGTGAGCACTTTCGGCCAGGTGAGACCTTGGTGGTCGGGTTCGATTTCGAGGGTATCCGCTGCGGATTGTTGATCTGCTACGACGTGGAGTTTCCCGAAGCGGTTCGGGCACACGCCGACGCCGGTACCGAATGGCTCATCGTGCCGACAGGCTTGATGACTCCTTACGAACACATTGCGCAGCAAGTGGTTCCGGCCCGCGCCTACGAGAGTCAGATGTTCGTCACCTACGTCAATCGCTGCGGTGCCGAAACCGAGCTGACCTACTGCGGTCTCTCGTGCGCCATCGCACCAGACGGTGCCGAGTTGGCGAGGGCCGGCGGCGACCAGGAATTGCTCTTCGCGGACATCGCCGCCGCCACCGTCGCGCAATCGCGCACTCTCAATACACATCTCGACGATCGACGCCTCGATCTGTATCCAGACCTTCCTGTCACGACTGTCTCCAAGGAGAACCGTAGATGACCATCCCAGTAGCTCCGGACAGTTCCTCGGAACCCGGCAAGCAGCCGCCCCTCACGATGTTCGGACCGGATTTTCCGTTCCCGTACGACGACTACGTTTCCAGTCCGGCGGGACTCGGCTCGGTGCCCGACCTGGCACTGGGTACCGAGGTTGCCGTGATCGGTGGCGGACTCTCCGGCATGATCGCGGCCTACGAGTTGCTCAAGATCGGTCTCAAACCGATTGTCTACGAAGCCGATCAGATCGGCGGCCGGATGCGGTCGGTCGAGTTCGACGGGCACCCCGGGGTTGTCGCCGAGATGGGCGCAATGCGTTTCCCGCCGTCGTCGACGACGTTGTTCCATTACCTGAACGAACTGGGTCTGCAGACCGAAGAGTTCCCCAATCCCCTTGCCGAGGTCACACCGAGCACGGTCATCGATCTCAAGGGTGAGAGCCACTACGCGCACACTCTCGAGGATCTGCCGCCGATCTACACCGAGGTGGCGCAGGCCTGGCAGCGCACTCTCGAAGAGCATGCAGATCTGATTCCGTTGCAGCAGGCCATTCGTGACCGCGACACCGCAGAAATCAAGCGGATCTGGAACGACCTCGTGGTGCGCTACGACGACCAGACGTTCTACGGATTCCTCGCCGCGTCGAAGCACTTCAAGTCCTTCCACATGCGGGAAGTGTTCGGGCAGGTCGGATTCGGTACGGGCGGTTGGGATACCGATTACCCCAACTCGATCCTCGAAATCCTTCGTGTGGTCATCACGGCCGCCGACGACGACCATCGCGGCATCGTGGGTGGATCGCAGCAGTTGCCGATGCGGTTGTGGAACCGCGCCCCGGCGCAGATGGCGCATTGGCCTGCCGGTACGACGGTCGCTTCGCTCAACGACGGCAAGACCCGTCCCCGCGTCACCGAACTCCGCCGTACCGAGCCCGGCAACATCACGGTCACCGACTCCGACGGGTTCATTCGTACCTATGCGAGTGCCGTTGTGACAGTGCAGAGTTGGATGCTGCTCAACAACATCAGGTGTGACGACGACCTGTTCCCGATCGACCACTGGACTGCGATCGAGCGGACTCACTACATGGGTTCGACCAAGGTGTTCGTGCTCGTCGACCGCCCGTTCTGGAAGGACAAGGATCCCGAGACCGGGCGTGATTCGGTGTCGATGACATTGACCGACCGCATGAGTCGTGGCACGTACCTGCTCGATCAAGGTGAGGGCAAGCCCGGCCTGATCTGCTTGTCGTACACCTGGTCGGACGACTCGCTCAAGCTGCTGGCGCTCGACGCCACCGAGCGCATGAACATCATGCTGCGCTCTCTCGAAGAGATCTACCCGGGCGTGGACTTCCGCAGCCACATCATCTCGAGCCCGGTGACGCTGTCGTGGGAGACCGAGCGCGACTTCATGGGTGCGTTCAAGGCGAATCTTCCGGGGCACTACCGCTACCAGGAACGCCTGTTCTCGCACTTCGTGCAGAATGATCTCGAACCGCGTCATCGGGGAATCTTCCTCGCCGGTGACGACGTGTCGTGGACCGCCGGCTGGGCCGAGGGCGCGATCCAGACCGCGATCAACGCGGTGTGGGGTGTCGTCAACCATCTCGGCGGCGCTGCGCCTACCGAGAACCCCGGACCCGGCGACGTGTTCGAGGAGCTCGCTCCGATCAGGTTGGGCGACTGAGCTCACCGCAACTGCCGAAATGTCGTGCCCGATGGGGGTTGGTACTCCTATCGGGCACGACCTCTTTCCGGTGATCCACGCAACACTGGAAAGTGTTCGGATCCAATAATTTCCAGGAGGGTGTTCAATGGCGAGCACATCATCGGCGACCAAGACCGCAGCTGCAGAATCGAGATCGGCAGGCGGTGATCGATCCGGTGACCCGGCGCTCGAACTGGTCGCCGAATTGGCCGCAGCGGGCCAGCGACTCGTCTTCCGTCAGGGTGACAACCAGAACAGTGACGATCTGACTTGCGTGGTGCTGTGGCCGTCCGGAGAGCCCTCCCTCTCCGATCTGTGCGAGAACTTCGAGTCTCTCGGACTCCGAGTTTCGACGCACCGCCCGCTTCCGACCGTTCTGGGTTCGGCGCATTACTTCACCTTCGAGCCGAGCACCTTCGACGGCAGTGCGCTGGAGAAGATGGCGGACGCCTTCGAAGCCGTCATCGCCGGACAGACCCGGATGGACGCGTTCTCCAGTCTGATCGGACGAGCAGACATCACCTGGCGCGATGCAGAGTTGCTGCGGGCTGCGTGCCGTTTCCTCGCTCAGGCTCGTATCGGTTTGTCCGAGAGCTACATCGTCGGAGTGTTGGCAGCGAAGCCACTCTTCGTACGGCAGGCGATCGAACTTTTCACCGCGCGTTTCGACCCCGCCGTGGCGGGTGTGCGTGAGACAGCTGTGGCTACCGCAACGGCAGCCATCGACGAATCAGTCGACGGTGCAGACACTCTCGACGAGGACCGTGTTCTGCGCGGCGTGCGTTCGTTCCTGCAGGCGACTCTGCGCACCAACTGGTACCTGCGCGGTGAGAGTGGCGAACCGCTGCCGTACGCGTCGTTCAAGATCGACTCGCAGTTGCTCTCCACTCCGCAGAAGACCGTTCCCTTCCGCGAGATCTACGTCAGCGCACCCAATGTCGAAGGCGTGCATCTGCGTAGTTCCTCCGTCGCCCGTGGTGGCCTGCGTTGGTCGGATCGATACGAGGACTTCCGCACCGAGGCTCTGAGTCTCATGAAGACCCAGAGCGTGAAGAATTCGCCGATCGTTCCTTCGGGCGCCAAGGGCGCGTTCGTGGTTCGAGGCACGTCGTCACCGACTCCGGCGCAGGTGCAGGAGTCGTACAGCACCTTCATTCGCGGCCTGCTGGACGTGGTGGACAACATCGTCGACGGCGCAGCAGTACATCCGGCCGAAGTGATCGAGTACGACGGTGAGGACTCCTACCTCGTCGTGGCTGCCGACAAGGGGACAGCACGGTTCTCCGACGTCGCGAACGGCATCGCCGTCGAGCGTGGTTTCTGGCTCGGCGACGCTTTCGCTTCCGGCGGTTCGGCCGGCTACGACCACAAGGCGATGGGCATCACCGCTCGCGGCGCCTGGGTAGCGGTACGACGCCACTTCGCCGAGCGCGACCTCGACGTCGACACCGATCCCTTCACCGTCGCGGGCATCGGTGACATGTCCGGCGACGTGTTCGGTAACGGAATGCTGCTCTCGCGCAAGATCCGTCTGGTCGCGGCATTCGATCACCGCCACATCTTCATCGACCCGACCCCCGACACCGAGACGACGTTCGCCGAACGCGCTCGACTCTTCACCGTGCCGCGCTCGTCCTGGGACGACTTCGACCGCACCGTGATGTCGCCGGGTGGTGGCGTCTGGCCGCGCAGCGCGAAGTCGATCCGCCTTCCGCTCGAGGCGCGTGCGGCCCTCGGAATCACCGAGGAGAAGCTGACCCCGCAGGAACTCATCCGAGCGATCCTGTGCGCTCCGGTGGACCTGTTGTGGAACGGCGGCGTCGGTACCTACGTGAAGGCGTCGACCGAAAGCAACGTCGACGCGGCCGATCCGTCCAACGACGCAGTTCGCGTCAGCGCGGACGAGTTGCGTGCGACGGTGGTGGGTGAGGGCGGCAACCTCGGTTTCACCCAGCGTGCTCGCATCGAATATGCCGCTGGCGGTGGCCGAATCAACGCCGACTTCATCGACAACGCCGCCGGCGTTGCTACCTCGGACCGTGAAGTCAACATCAAGATCGCACTCGCAGAGTTGGACGCGACTGCGCGCAACGAGCTGCTCGCGGCGGCGCAGGACGAGGTGGCCGCATCAGTACTCGAGGCCAGTGAAGATCAGACCCTCGCGATCAGCCTGGCCGAGCACCGAGCTCCCGCACTGCTCGATCAGCACGAGCGGTTGATCGAGAACCTGGTCTCGGCGGGTGCCATGAAGCGACTGGAAGAATCTCTGCCCGACGCCAAGGCGCTGGCGGTCAGGGCGCGTGCCGGTCAGGGTCTGCTTCGACCGGAACTTGCTGTGCTGGTGGCGCAGTCGAAGAACGTGCTGACAGCGGAATTGGGGGCCTCGACCGTCCCGGACAATCAGATTTTCGCCGGTCGCCTTGCCGAATACTTCCCGCTCTCCGTCGTCGAGGCCGCACCGGACGCAGTTCGTGCACACCGGTTGGGTCGCGACATCATCATCACCTCGGTGGTCGACGAACTGGTCAACCGCGTCGGCCCCGGCGTGCTGTTCCGGCTCGAGGAACATCTCGGAGTTCGCAGTCCGGAAGCGGCTCTCGCTTACGCGGTGGTCAGCGAAGTGCTTGGTACCGAGGACCTTCGACGCGAAATCCTGAACTCGGATCGCAGTGCCACCGAGCAGTTGAAGGCTCTCGATCGGTTGCAGCAGTTGTTGGAATCCGAGATGAGCTGGGTGTTGCGCCGCCCGGGCGCTGCCGGACGCTTCACCGTGAACCCGCGCGCCGACATCGATCGATGGGCAGCTCCGGTGCGAGCTCTCACCGAAGGTTTGTCGGCCGGCGACCGTATCGAGGCGTCCTTCGGAGCGCTCGCCCTGGCGGACATTGCCTTGCAGGAGAATACGACGGTCGCGGCCGCTGCCGCGATCTACCGGGAACTCTCCGACGCTCTCGACCTGGGTGATGTTCTCGGAGGCGTCGACGTTGCCGTCGGTGCCTCGCATTGGGAGGTCATGGGAAGCGCCGCCGTGCATGCCAGGTTGACGGCGCGTTTCGCGGATCTCGTGTCCGGAGCACTCGGTGAAGGTGTTCCGGACGTAGTCGAGTTGTGGACCGCCGCCAATCCGCAAGCGGTGCGCCGGTTCACGGCTTTGATGTCGAGCGTGAGTCGCAGCGGAGCGCTGGACACGGCACGACTGTGCACGGTCGACGCCGAACTCGAACTGCTCGTTCGCGGTGCGTCCAGCTTCGCTTCGGTGCACGCTGCGGAGCGCTCAGCGGCCCTCCCAGGCGAGTAGTGAGAGCAGCAGTTCAGCTCTGACCCTGGCCTGACCGAGGTCGCATTGCAGCAGTTCTTCTATGCGCGCGATGCGACCTCGGAGGGTGTGCCGGTGAACACCGAGTTCGGCTGCCGCCGACTCCCATTGGCCGTTCGCCTCGAGATAGGCGCGCAACGACGCGACCAGGGCCGTCCCGTGTGTCTGGTCGTGTTCGGTCAACACCGGGATGGTGTCCGCAGCCATTGCGATCAGTGCCTCGCGGGCAGGCTCGGACGCCAGAATTGTCGACCCGCTCAGAGCGTCGAACTCGAGAATGCGCGCCGTGGCCGTCGTGAGGTTGGCCGCGGCGCGGGCCTGGACGAGTGCGCGGGGTGCGTCGAGAAGGCGGTGAGGGGTGCTGATTCCGGCACGCACAGCTTTCGCTTCGGTGGGGGAGAGCTGCGCCAGTAGCGTTTTGGCCGTGTCGATCGTGTCGGTTCCGCGAAGGAGTACGGTCAGCGCGCCGTCCTCGGATTGTGCGAACAGTGGCCGACCTGCCCGGGCGAGAGCGTTGTCGAGTTCGCGAAGGACGGGGCCGAGTCCGGATCCGCGAACGTGGACGAGGCGAACGTTGCCGTGTGTGTCGCTCGCTTCGTCCAGGTACGACGGCACACCGTCCTCGGGGATTCGGCCGTCGAGCAGAAGCCCGAAAGCCATGGCATTGAGTCGGGTTCGCTCGGCCCGCAGGCGAACCGGCTTCTCGAGTTCGAGGGTGAGCAGCGAGACGGCATGTCCGAGCAGCACCCTGTCGATGTTGCTCAGGGGCCCGGCTCCCGCCATGGCGAGGTAGCCGTGCCAACTGTCGGTCACTCCGACGGGTGACAGCGTCAGCGTCCGCTCGGGTGTGCTCTGCGAGATCGACGCCGGAGCGTTGGGATCGCGGGTGGTGGCCGCGACCGCACGAACCTCGGTGATCAACGACTTCTGGTTCGCCGGATGCACCGCGGTGATCCGATCACCGACAAACGCCACGGAAGTTTTTGTGGCCGTGGCCAGTTCACGCACGATCGCCGACACGCCACCACGCAGTGCAACGCGGGTGATGCGTGTTTGCACTTCTGCCGCGCGGAGTACCGATTCGTATTCCTGCTGGCTCAATCGAGTCATCACCGCGCGCGTGACCGCCGCGAACGGGGTCGTGAACGGCACTTCCAGCAGGGGGAGTCCGCGACCGCGGGCGGCGGCAATCAGGTCTGCGGGAACACTCTCGTGGGAAAGGCCGGTCCCGAAACCCAGAGCCGACACTTCTGCGGCGGCCAGACGGTCGATGTACTCGCTGTAGTCGGTGGCGTCCGCGCCCACCAGCGCCAGCCCGGTGGTGAGCACCAATTCGCCGCCGGAAAGCCAGGGTGTGGGGTCCGTCAGCTCTGTGGCCTGCGCAAACGTGACGGGGTGGGTGGCAGCTGCTCGGTCGGTGAGCAGAGCCAGCGAGAGGTGTTTCTGGCGCAAGAGCCACGAGATCGGAACCGTCACCTGATCAAGGCTAGCTGTCGTTGCCGATATGGAGTAGCCCCGAAGCTCCGGGTATCCATTTCGGCAGTGCTTGCGATGCTTCGCGCGTCGCATACTCGAATGCAATACACAACCGAGAGGGTGGTCACATGAGTGCAATCGAATACCGGCTTCCGCAGGAGCGTCGCATCGTCACGGAGTTCCCGGGCCCGCGCTCGGCTGCGCTCGCCGAACGCCGTAAGAAGGTCGTCGGCGCCGGCGTCGCATCCACCCTTCCGGTCTACGTCGCCGACGCAGACGGTGGAGTCATCGTCGACGTCGACGGCAACTCGCTGATCGACCTCGGTGCCGGTATCGCGGTGACCAGCGTCGGCGCTTCCAACCCTGCCGTCGTGTCCGCAGTTCAGGATCAGGTCGCACACTTCACCCACACCTGTTTCATGGTTGCTCCGTACGAGGGCTACGTCGAGGTCGCCGAGCGTCTCGCCGAACTCACCCCCGGTGACCACGAGAAGCGTTCCGTGCTGTTCAACTCCGGCGCAGAAGCTGTCGAGAACGCAGTCAAGATCGCCCGTCACGCAACCGGTCGCGACGCAGTCGTCGTCTTCGACCACGCGTACCACGGCCGCACCAACCTCACGATGGCACTGACCTCGAAGTCCATGCCGTACAAGAGCGGCTTCGGTCCGTTCGCCCCCGAGGTCTACCGCGTCCCGATGTCCTACCCGTACCGCGAGGGCCTCAATGTCGACGGCTCCAAGATCACCGGTGAGCAGGCCGCACAGCGCGCTATCACGATGATCGAGAAGCAGGTCGGCGCTGCCAACACGGCCGCCATCCTCATCGAGCCCATTCAGGGCGAGGGCGGATTCATCGTTCCCGCAGAAGGATTCCTCCCGACGCTCGTCGCGTGGGCCAAGGAGAACGGCGTCGTCTTCATCGCCGACGAGGTTCAGGCAGGCTTCGCTCGTACCGGCGCCTGGTTCGCCAGCGATCACGAGGGCATCGTGCCCGACCTGGTCACGCTCGCCAAGGGCATCGCAGGCGGCATGCCGCTCGCCGCTGTCACGGGCCGCGCCGAGCTCATCGACGCCGTCCACCCCGGCGGCCTCGGTGGCACCTACGGCGGTAACCCCGTCGCCTGCGCCGCTGCATTGGCGTCCATCGACCAGATGCGTGAGCTCGACCTCTGTGGCCGCGCACGCACCATCGAGTCGACCGTCGTCGGCCGAATGAACGCACTGGCAAAGGAACTCGACGTCATCGGTGACGTTCGCGGCCGCGGCGCCATGCTCGCCATCGAGCTGGTCAAGCCCGGTGGGCAGGAGCCGGACGCAGACATCACCAAGAAGATCGCCGCCGAATGCCTCGCTGCCGGCGTCGTGATCCTCACCTGCGGTACCTACGGCAACGTCATCCGTCTGCTCCCGCCGCTGGTCATCTCCGAAGAGCTGCTCGACGACGCGTTGACCGTCCTCGAGACCGCCATCCGCACTGCAGCACAGGGGAACTGACATGTCCAACGTCTCGGATCTTCTCGACTCGGTCCCCAAGGGTCTCTGGCTCGGCGGCAAGCTCGTCCCGGCCGAGAAGACCTTTGCGGTCTACAACCCGGCAACGGGTGAGGAGCTCGCCCAGGTAGCCGACGCCACCGCTGCCGACGGTATCCGCGCGCTCGACCTCGCCGCTGCGGCGCAGGAAGACTGGGCGGCCACTCCGGCACGTGTACGCGGCGAGATCCTGCGCACCGCCTTCGAATTGCTGCATGCCCGCGCCGAGGACTTCGCGCTGATGATGACCCTGGAAATGGGTAAGTCGTTGGCAGAGAGCCGTGGTGAGGTCAACTACGGTGGCGAATTCCTGCGCTGGTTCAGCGAGGAAGCAGTTCGCATCGGTGGACGTTTCACGCAGGCTCCCGCCGGTAACGGTCGTATCCTGGTCACCAAGGAAGCCGTCGGACCGGTTCTCGCGATCACGCCGTGGAACTTCCCGCTCGCGATGGGCACGCGCAAGATCGGGCCGGCGCTGGCTGCCGGTTGCACCATCATCGTCAAGCCCGCCGAGGACACGCCGCTGACCATGCAGCTCCTCGGTCAGGTGTTCGCCGACGCCGGTCTGCCCGACGGTGTGCTCTCGATCCTCCCGACGTCCGATGCGGCCTCCATCAGCGGACCGCTCATGGAGGATTCGCGTCTGCGCAAGGTCACCTTCACCGGCTCCACCGGCGTCGGAAAGCTGTTGGTGCGCAACGCCGCTGACAAGCTGCTCCGCACGTCGATGGAACTCGGTGGCAATGCGCCGTTCATCGTCTTCGACGACGCCGACATCGACGCAGCTGTCGACGGCGCCATGCTGGCGAAGATGCGCAACGGCGGCGAGGCCTGCACCGCGGCCAACCGCATCTACGTCGCCAACTCCGTCCGCGAGGAGTTCACCGACAAGTTCACCGCCAAGGTTGCGGCCTTGAAGGTGGGCGCCGGTGACGCCGAGGGCACCAACATCGGCCCGCTGATCAACACCAAGCAGCTCGCAACCGTCACCGGACTCGTCGACGACGCCGTGTCCAAGGGTGCTCGCGTTCGCACCGGTGGATCGGCACCCGAAGGCCCCGGCTTCTTCTTCACCCCGACCGTTCTGGACCAGGTGCCCGCCGATGCGCGCCTGCTGAAGGAAGAGATCTTCGGACCCGTTGCGGCAGTGGTCGGTTTCGACACCGAAGACGAAGCGATCGCGGCGGCGAACAACACCGAATACGGCCTCGTGGCGTACTTCTACACCCGCGACATCGACCGTGCGATGCGCGTTTCGGCCAAGCTGGACACCGGCATGGTCGGCGTCAACCGCGGCGCGATCTCCGATGCTGCGGCGCCGTTCGGTGGCGTCAAGGAATCGGGCTTCGGTCGTGAAGGCGGAACCGAGGGTATCGACGAGTATCTCGATACCAAGTACGTAGCGCTCTAACTTGCTGTGCGCCTTTATTAACCGCGGGCGGTTAATAAAGGCGCACAGTTGTCTATTGACCTAACGGAGTGGGGCGGTAGTACTTGCCCTCGTGGTAGAGCAGGGGTGCGGCAGCGGATTCGTCGTCCTCTTCGGCGTGAACCCGCGTGACGAGTCCGATGACCAGAGTGTGATCTCCGACGGGGATCAGCTGGTCGACCTTGACGCGCATCCAGCTGGGGGTGCCGTGCAGAACCGGCTCCCCGGTGTCCAGTACCGCCCACAGTGACTCGTCTGCAAAACGTTGATCGGCACTCCGCGCAAAGCGCTGGGCCAGATGTTGCTGATGCTCGCCGAGAAGATGGATCACCAAGGACTCGGCGGCCTTGAGTGCATTGATGCTCGACGACGTCTCCGCGATGTTGAACGAAACGAGCGGCGGCTCGAGGGAGACGGACGAGAACGAGGTGGCGGTGAAACCCACCGGGCCGGTACCCGAATCGAGGGTCACGACGGTGACACCTGCGGGGTGGCGGCGAAGCGCTGCGCGGTAGTCGCCGGCGCAGATGCCGGTGGACAACTCGGGCGTCGCCGTTACTTCGGGGACGTCGGGGGTGGTGTGGCTGGAAACGGCATTCGGCTTGTCAGACAACGGGAACTCTCCGGCTGGAACTCGAGGTGTGCGGTGTGGTCGAGGTGACTGCGCTCGGCATACACAGACATGCGTCGGTGCGGCACAGATCTACGTGTCGTCGACGCCAGTGGTTACCGGCCGGGGTCCTGGTTGCAGTGCACATGGTGCGTCCAACTATAGGTGGACGCACGTCTGAGTGGGTTCGGACCGGGTTGGCTGAAGCGCGTCAGTCCATGTCGACGGCGAGGCCGGCGGTGATTCGGAGGAGCTCGGAGTACGTCGTGCGAAAGACCGTGTTCGGGTGCCCGGCGGCCGCCCACAACTCGGGGTACTGCTCGAGGGCGGTATCGATGTAGGTGGGCAGGTTGGTGGGATGCCCGAGTGGCGCGACCCCACCGATCGGCTGACCTGTCGCCGACTTCGCCATTTCCAGCGGCGCCCGCGTGAGCTTGCCTTCGAGGCGTTCTCCGGTTGCCTTCAGGTTGACCTGATGTGCGCCCGACACCAGCAGCAGGACCGGGTCGTCGTCGAGAAGGAACACGAGCGACTTGGTGATCGCGCCTACCTCCACCCCGACGGCCGCCGCTGCCTCGGCCGCGGTGTGCGTGGCTTCGGGCTGCGTGACGATGACGCCGTGGTGACCCCGCGAGATCAGTGTTTCGGCGACGTGCGAGGCGTTGGGGTGGAGGAGGCTCGTCATGAGTTCAGACTAGGACTAGTCGGCGTTCGCCACAGCTGGAGTCGGCGTCGTGTCGGTGGACTTTCGGTTACGACGGATCGTGAAGCCGAACAGCATGACCGCACCGATCAGCGCGTACAGGAAGAGCGTCAGAGCAGGCTGGCCGACGCCGACGTTGTTGAAGTAGACGATGCTTCGCACGCCTTCGGTACCGGCGCCGGGTGTGATCCATCGGCCGATGGCGGCATAGAACGACGGAATCACGTTGGAGCCGAATGCGCCTCCCGCACTGGGATTGCCGAGGATCACGAAGACGGCGATGGCCAGCGGGACTGCCAGAACGCCGATGGCGGCGCGCAATCCGAGCGTGAACATGGCGGTGCCGAACACCACGGCTGTTCCCAGGATCCAGAGCGGGAACCAGTGGCCGGCGAAAGTTCCGAGCACGTGTGAGGTGATGAGGGCGCCGAGGGCTCCCGAGATGATCGAGTAGATCGCGATCACGCCCGTGTGTGCGCCGGCCTGGCGGAGGGTCTTCGGCGCACCGATGAACAGTCCGATGGCTGCCGCGAGGAGATAGCCGCCGACGACCCAGCCGACCGAGAGGTAGAAGCCGGAGAGGCCGCGGTTGTCGTGCGCTCCGACGGGGATCTCGTCGCGGACGACGAACTGTCGGTCCTGCGTCGCCTCGACCTTCGTGAACACCGCTTCGAGTGACGACGCGATGGAGCTGCCGCCAGCGCTCGCGGTGATCAGGGTGTCCGGTCCGGCCGGATTGATGACAAACGCGCCCTGGATCTCGCGGTCGTTGATCATGCGTCGAGCGGTCGCCGTGCTGTCGACCACCTGAGCGTCGAGCGGGCTGCCGTCGATGGCGTTGAGTTTGTCGGCGATCTGCTGGTCCATACCGTCTGGTGTGCCCTGATCGGCGATGACCGCGATTTCGATGTCTCGCGGAGTGGGCTGATGGAAGGCGGCGACGTAGCTGAGGATGAAGCCCATCTGCAGCAGGAGCACGCCGACGAACAGCGCGGCCATCACCTTGGGTGCGCCGTACTTCACGAGCAGATTGTCGTGGTGGTGTTCGTCGTGGGTGGAGCTGTTGTCTGGTGCGGCGTGTGCCGGATGCGTAGTGGTCACGAAAGAGTCCTGATCTTGTCGAAAGTAAAGAGCTTGTCAATACCCGAGGTATTGAATACTCTAGGTATCGTGACTGAATCTCGTCAACCGGACTGGACGCCGGTAACCCGCCCCGGACGCGACGTGGTGCGGCAAAGACTGCTCGACGCTGCGGCGGAAGAGTTTGCGGAGCGCGGATTCAGTGCTGCACGTCTCACTGAAGTTGCTCGCCGAGCGGGCTTCACCAAGGGGGCTGTCTACTCCAACTTCGAGTCGAAACAGGATCTGTTCGCAGAACTGTTCGCGCAACGGTCTCTGGAACTGGCCGGCCGTGTGCTCGCCGAGATCGCCGGGATGAACCCGGCCGATGCGGCGGGCAAAGGTGGCGAGGCCATTGCGACGTGGATGGTCGACGACCCGGGGTGGTCACTGCTCGTCCTCGAATTCGGAGTGCTCGCCGGGCGTGATCCGCAGATCGCTCAGGCGTACTTACGTGAGCGTCGCCACTTGCGCAGCCAACTCGTGGAGTTGATCGGCGAACGTGCCCGTGAATGGGGAGTGGACGATTCCTTCGATGTACGGACCACCGCAATCTCGTTGATGGCCTTGATATCCGGGCTCGTTCTCGAACACTCGGTGGATCCGGAAGAAGTTGATCAGAGCGTCATGGGTGCCGCCGTGACGGCACTCTTCGCCGGTGCCGTCGCACGGGCAGGATTGCCCGCAGTCTGAGTTGCTCGGTTGACAGGCAACAGATTTGAGAACTACCCTCTGGGTGCAGTACCTCGTTAGGTGAGGCTTCTGCACGAACACAGGCCACTGATCTCACGACGTCGAGAGACGCCCAAGGTTAGGACAGATCTCCCCGGCTTAAGGGGTGATCCAAAGTGGCTTCCCGGTTTCGATCGGGACACGTCGTGCAGTGCCAAAACTCGGACGTGGAGGTGTTTTCGCAGCTTGATGCCGGTTTCTTCCGGCGAAGGCGAGAGTACGTCGATATTCGGTTCTCCTGACGTGTGCTGTGCGCACGCAATTGTGGCGTCATCGGACGCCCTAACCTTCAGGAGGTGACCATCGTGGACGACCCGCCGAGTCGATATTCGACCCATCCTTCTGTTCTTGCCGACGATGCTCACCCCGGTCTTTTGCTCTTCAGCCACTGACTCTGTGCATCCTCGGTTTCATCTGCGCGGCTCGCCGCGTCCGCTGACGACTTACATTGTCGCTCAGCGCATTCTGCTGCCCTCATGTACTGGCATGGTCAGGCGTGTTCGGGCAGCCGAGGAGATTCGTCATGTCATTTTCCGTTCTCGCATTGCGGCCACGGCCCACGAGAAACAGCGCACAACAAGCACATTCAACGGTCCTGGCCAAGGAAAGCGCACAGGAATTGGTCGACTACTCGGCTTCGGACACGCGCACCGTTCTCGCAGATCTGACCACGACGGCCAACGGCCTTCGCGACGATCAGATCGACGATCTTCGTCGGCAACACGGGCGCAACGATGTCCGCCACGACCGCCCGGCACCGGCGATCGTGCAGTTCGCGCAAGCCTTCAAGAATCCGTTCATCCTGATCCTGGTGTTCCTCGCCCTGATCATGGTGGGGACCGACGTGGTCTGGGCGGACCCCGAGGACGGTCCCTCCTACGAGGGCATCATCACTCTCGGGTTGATGATCTTTGTCAGTGTCTCACTGAGGTTCTGGCAGGAATACCGTTCGAGTCGCGCCGCCGAGGCGCTCAAGGCGATGGTCACGACGACCGTCGCGGCCACCCGCAAGATCAACAACACCGTGGTCACGGCGGAGATTCCGATCGAGCAACTACTGCCAGGTGATGTGGTCCAGCTTGCCGCCGGCGACATGATCCCGGCCGATGTCCGCATCATTCGGGCCAAGGATCTACAGGTCAATCAGTCCATGCTCAGCGGTGAATCGATGCCGGCCGAGAAGTCGGCGGAACCGTCGTCGGGAATCGACGTCGATCGGCTGCTCGAAGCCGAGAACATCGGGTTCATGGGTACTTCCGTCGTGTCGGGCAGCGGCACCGCCGTCGCGGTGCACACGGGCAAGCGCACCTACTTCGGTGCCATGACAGCACAATTGGCCTCCAAGCGACCCGAAACCAGCTTCGACGTCGGGGTGCGCAGCGTCAGCTACCTGCTGATCAAATTCATGCTGATCATGGTTCCCGCGGTGTTCATCATCAACGGACTGACCAAGGACTGGAGCCAAGCACTACTCTTCGGCGTCGCCACCGCAGTGGGGTTGACTCCGGAAATGTTGCCGCTCATCGTGACTGCGAACCTGGCCAAGGGTGCGCTTCACATGTCGCGCAAGAAGGTGATCGTCAAGCAGATCAACGCGATTCAGAACTTCGGCGCCATGGACGTTCTGTGCACGGACAAGACCGGAACTCTCACCGAGGACCGCATCGTTCTCGGTGAACATCTCGATACTGCCGGCCGCAAGTCCGAGGACGTGTTGCGGCTCGCGGCAGTCAATTCCGTGAATCAGACCGGATTGCGCAGTCTTCTCGACGACGCGGTGATCGAGGCCGCCGGTCCCGAAGTGATCGAGGAGATCTCGCGTCTGCACGGGTTGGTGGACGAGATTCCCTTCGACTTCAAGCGTCGTCGGCTCTCGGTGGTGGTCGATCACGGTGACGCCGATCTGATCGTCACCAAAGGTGCAGTGGAAGAGCTTCTTTCGGTCTGTGAATCGGTTGAACTGGACGGGGTGACCCACCAGCTGACGCCGGGATGGCTGGCCCGAGTCGACCGACTGGTCGCCGAACTGAACGGTCAGGGTAAGCGAGTGCTTGCGGTGGCGACCAGGGTCGTTGTCGACGAACAGCGACGCGAGTACTCAACTGCCGATGAAGAGGGCATGACCCTGGTCGGGTTGCTGGCCTTCCTCGACCCGCCGAAGGAATCTGCGGCCGGGGCGATCGAAGCTCTCGCGAGTCACGGTGTCGCCGTGAAGGTGGTGACGGGTGACAACGAACTGGTCGCCGAAACCGTCTGCGGCAAAGTCGGTATCGACGTGGGAACTGTTGTGTCCGGCGCCGAGATCGAAGCGTTGAGCGACGACGCCCTCGACGAGTTGGTGCAACGGACAACCGTCTTCGCGAAGACGGATCCGATGCAGAAGGCACGCATTGTCGAATCGCTGCGCCGGGTCGGCCACACGGTTGGTTTCCTCGGTGACGGTGTCAACGACGCACCCGCACTTCGGGCCGCGGACGTCGGCATCTCCGTCGACACAGCGGCGGACATCGCCCGCGAATCCGCGGACATCATCTTGCTGGAGAAGGACCTCGGCGTACTCGAACAAGGAGTCATCGAAGGGCGTCGCACCTTCGGAAACATCCAGAAGTACATCAAGATGACTGCGTCGTCGAACTTCGGGAACGTCTTCTCGGTGCTCGTCGCCAGTGCGTTGCTGCCGTTCATCCCCATGATTCCCGTAGTTCTGTTGTTGCAGAACCTGATCTACGATCTCTCGATGCTCACGATCCCGTGGGACCGTGTCGACGACGACTTCCTCGCGAAGCCACGCAAGTGGGAGACCAAGAGCCTTCGTCGGTTCATGGTGTTCATCGGCCCGATCAGTTCGATCTTCGACATCTCGACCTTCGCGCTGATGTGGTTCGTGTTCGCCGCCAACTCTCCCGAGCATGCGGCGTTGTTCCAATCGGGTTGGTTCATCGAGTCGTTGATCTCACAGACGCTGATCGTTCACATGATCCGCACCCGCAAGATCCCGTTCATCCAGTCGCGTGCTTCGCTGCCGGTACTGCTCAGCACGGGCGCTGCCTGCGTCTTCGCGCTGGTGTTCCCGTTCACGTCCTGGGGCCATTCCCTCGGGTTGGTTTCACTGCCGTGGAACTACTTCCCGTGGCTGGTCCTCACTCTCGCGGCATACTGCGTCGTCACGCAGGTGGCCAAGGGAATGTTCATCCGTCGATTCGCGACCTGGCTCTAGGAGTTCACCGTGGAAATCCACGTCATCCTTGTGCGGATAGCGCTCGGGCTCGTCCTCGGCGCTGCCGTCGGGATCGAAAGGCAATGGCGCGCAAGGATGGCGGGTCTGCGAACCAACGCGTTGGTGAGCTTGGGTGCGACGCTCTTCGTGATCATGGGCGCGTACGGGTTCGAGGGGCCGGACGCTGATCCGACGCGCGTCGCAGCGCAGATCGTCTCGGGGATCGGCTTCCTCGGTGCCGGGGTGATCATGAAGCAGGGAGCCTCGGTCACGGGCCTGAACACCGCCGCAACCTTGTGGGCCACGGCCGCCGTCGGCGCGCTGGCAGGCGGCGGAATGTACTGGGTGGCGGTGTTCGGAGCCGGTGCGATCATGTTGGCGAACACATTGTTGAGGCCGTTGGGCCGGATGATGGATCACCAGCCTGCCCGCACCGGGCGCGAGGAACCGCCGGCCGATTACACCTTCGAGGTGACCTGCCACGGTGACGCCGAAGCCCACATCAGAGGGCTTACCGTACAGTCCATTTCGAGGCCGGAGTTCCAACTGCGGTCAGTGCAGTCCTTCGACATCCCGGACAGCGACCGCGTGCGGGTGGTGGCCGAACTGGCTGCGGCGGAGCGTGACGACGGACTTCTGGAATCCGCCGTCAGCCGGCTTAGCCTGGAACCGTTGGTAACTCACGTTCGGTGGGAGGTGGAGCCGTCGAAGTAGATTCGAGGTCCCGGTCAGCTAGCGTGCATGTTCCTGCGGCGCAAGAGAGTTCCCCGGTGCGATGTCCGCGCAGTTCGACGGCGCAGGCTTGCCGTTCAATCGGTCGTCGACCCAAGCGAGCGCACCGGGGAGCCAGAGCATGGCGCCGAGGAAGTGGCTGATGGTGTCGTACTGGTCGTACTGAATCGCCAGGCCGGCGTCGCAGTACTTGCGTGCGAGGCTGCGGACGTCGCCCGTGATCATCACGCCGTCACCTGCTCCGACACCGGGGCCGCCGGGTTGGGTGCCCTCGATGGTTCCGTTCGCTGCCTGCGCGATGAACATCGGTATCGTCGGTGTCGCAGCAGTGCCCATGTTGATCTTGTTCACGACATCGACGTACTCGGGAACCGTATTGGGATCTGCGTACTCGGGTTTGACCAAGTCCTGCCAGGTCAAACCGGGATATTGCGCCAGCACATTGCCGATGGACGCGTCTTCGAGTCGAGCCATGACGTCGCGTCCACGGTCGCTGAGATACTTCCCGAAATCGATGTCGTACGAACGCGCAACGCCGACGACTGCCATGCCGACCACGCCGCCCCACCCGATGCTTCCGCTCGCGTAGCGAAGGTTGTTGGCCGGATTGACCAGCACGCCTCCCTGCGCGGCACCGATCAAGTTGTCGTTGATCTCCGGTGCATATGCGGGAGCGAGTATCGAAGCCCAGTTGGTGGCGATCGCTCCGCCGGAGTAACCCATCAGCGCGATCTCTGCGTCGTCGGTGATTCCGGTTTCCGGGACATCGCGGGCGGCACGCAGAGCGTCGAGCGTCATCATCCCGTATTCGGGTCCGGCAGCGAAGTTTGCATCCGGGCCCTCGGTGTCCGGGACGACGATGGTGTAGCCCAATGCGAAGAGCGGCCCGAACAAAGCTGCCTCGATGGACGTGAAGGTACCGCCGATGTTGAAGTTGCGTCCGCTGGGCGTCCAGTCACCGATCGGGGTGTTGCCCGCGATCGCGCGAGACGGACTGTCGTCGGGGTTCAGAGAATCGTAAAAGGACTGGTACGAAACAACTTTGTTCGGTTGAGCGTTGGCGGGGCGCAGGATCGAGGTGACGTTGGCGGACGGTTGTCCCAGGGCGTCGGTTGATCGATAGAGAACCTGCACTGCCTGTATCGGGGTCGGGACGTTGAGCACCGTGTACGGCACGGTGCGAGTCTCGAGGACTGCGCCGGGAGCGTACGACGAGAGGGGTGTCGCGCCGTCGTAGCTGTAGAAACCGTCATCAGGGGACTGGGCAAGAGCCGGCTGTGCGAGCGCTACCGGTGCGCCGACGCCTGTCAGTGCGACAGCGAGTACTCCGACAACTGTGCGAGATAAGACCCTTGACGACATACTCGTCCTCCACATTGGTGTGCCACGCCCCACCCTGAGATCGCGGTGTGACGACCACCATATATTACTCGCGGGTAATGTGGGGATCGGTCATCTCGGGCGCCGTGTCGAGTTCTCGGCGTAGAAAGATCTCGGAGGACTCGCCGGGAAGTAGCAAAACTCCGGCATCGACGTATCCCATTGCGCGATAGAAGTTCTGGGCTGATTCGTCGGCGAGTGTGGAGGTGAGGACCGTCGAATATCCCGCACGGCGCATCTGTGTTTCCCAATATCTGACCAACGCGCTCCCGATGCCTTGGCCGCGGTTTAGAGACTGGACGGTCAGCATGTTCATGAACGGAATCTCGTCCCAGAACAGGCCCCAACGGAGCCATCCGATTGGATTATCGCTGTCCTCGGCGACGAGTATCCGGCCGCGTTGGACCACCGACACGAGTTCCTCGTCTGCGATGTGCGAGTCGTTCTCACGTAAGAACGGCAAGTCTGTCTGTGCTGCGACGCGAATGTTCACCACACACATCAGTATTGCCGTTCAAGCTGAGGCGGTTACGTTCGGCTTGGACAGGTAGACAACTCCGGGGATGTGGCTGGGATCCGGCGGCAACGGGACGTAGCCGGCTCGGGTGTAGAGACGAATGTTCCGCGCGCTCTTGCTGCCGGTGAACAACTCGAAACTGGTGATGTGCTCGGGTGCATTCTGTTCCACGTGCTGCAAGAGGCGTCGGCCGAGGCCATTGCCCGCCAAGTCCGGCGCCACCATGAGGCGACCTATCTGCCATGCGGTTCCGTCGGCTGTGCCGCGGACGGCCCCGACGAGCCGGCCGCCGCGTCGTGCGGTCCAGACCGTCGACTCCTGAACCCAGGCTCGGACCGTGGGTAGGTCCTCGTGGAGCGGGGGTACGTCCATGCTGTTGTTCGAGATTGCTTCCGAGACCCAGCAACAGCGTTGTAGAACAAGGATTTCCGCGGCGTCCTCGTCCGTTGCGTTCTGTATGACGATCTCGTCCATTGTCAGTCTTCGTTGTCGACTTGTTCGTCGCGAGGGAGATCGGACGCTTTCGGGGCAGCGGGGACCCATTCACGGAGCGGTTGAACGACTTCGGAGTAGAAGGTTTCGGCCGAACTGGTCACACTGTTGATGAAACTCGCAGCAGTACCCGCACGCTTGCTGCCGAGAGTGAAGGACTGCGTCAGTACAAATGAACTGAGTTGGCCGCCTTGACCGTCCGTCAACAGGCGTGGCGTTGCGCGAGCGGATGCAATGGTCTCGCACGTCGACGAGGCCGGGCCGGTGAACAACGCTTCGACCAACAAGTCGGCAGGAGCATTCTTCAACTGACGCAAAGCCCAGGTGACTCGTTTTCCCGAAGTACCTTCGTCGGGTGCAGAAACCGTCGTACTGCAGCTCACTTTGTTGGTTCTCAAATCAGCAGTAACCCGTAACTCTCCGGCTGCGTCGGGGATTCGGAGGGTGGCGCTGAAGGTGCCGTCGTTCGCCAATTCGTTGACCGTCAGCGCGGTACGCGCATCCGCATCGTTGACTACCCGTCGGGGCAACACGTGTTTGACGACGACACCGAGATCTGCGGTGAACCGCAGCGCGAGGTTCCGCGCGAGCGCGATCCACGACTGAGCGACCGCCGCTGCTTTCGGATCTCCAGGACGGAGCGTTCCGGCACTCACGGAATCGCGTATCGATACCCAGTGCCGACCCATGTCGACGAACTCCGCGGCCCCGGACTTGGGATGTTCGATGTACCGGAGAAACTCGCTGAGAATCCAACCTTGCAGTGGATTGTCGATTCCGCCGTGCGAGAGCACCATCCGTGCCTCGTGGATGACTTCTGCCCAGGAGAGATGCCGTAACGCAACTTTGGTGAGCTTGCGCTTGTCCACCTCGACGGGTAATTCGCCGGCGCCGGCAGGCAAGTCGTTGGACAGGCTGATCACGACGTCGTACTTGTTCTTCTTGGCGACGTCGAGATAGTTCTCGAGCTGCTCTCGGGTGTGGGTGCCTGCTCCAGTCTTTGCCTCGAGCAAGCCTGTCCAGAGTCGGCTTCCGCGGGCGATGCGCCACACCGCATCCGGGATCACCCGAGATTCACCTTTGACGTAGGGAACTTCGACGTATCCCTCGAACGAGCCGGCCGGTGCCCCCACACGGGACGAAACTGCCCGCGCAAACATGGGAACCGCTTGCATCGTGGAAACCAATGCCGACGTCGTTCGACGCTCTTGTTCCTCACCGGTTCCGACGCCGATCACAGAGAAGAGTCGTGCAGGTTGCCAGGCCTCGGACTCGGCGTGCTTGAATTCGGGTAGTGGGGCTTTCTTGGGCACGGGCTTCGCTGTTCGAACCCCACGCTGTCGGACGGGCTTCGTGGGCGTTGAGGGCTCGGTGACTGACGGTTCCCGTTCCGATATCGGTTGGGGTGCCTCCACCTCAGGTGGCCCAGGCTCCTCGACGGGTGCGTCCTCGCTCACGTCGACCCCGAAGTCTTCGGCGAGCCCGGCGAGGCCTGAAGCCCAACCTTGGCCGATTGCCCGAAGTTTCCACTTCCCGTTACGTCGATAGACCTGACCGAAGACGAATGCTGTTTCGGTGGACGCGTCGGCGGTGACGTACTCGGCAATAGGAGAGCCGCCGGAATCAACCAGTTGGAGCGCAAGTTTGCCGAGGTCGCCGAAGGACCCGGAGTCGACGCTGCCCACTAGAGCGATCGCGTCGACTTGATCGGGTACAGCAGCGAGGTGGACGAGGAGTCGCTCGTGCGGGCCGGATTCGGCTTCGCGGCGACCGAGGTATCGAACTGAGCCGTCAGCAGATTCCTGTTGGTTGTAGAAGACGAAGTCCGCGTCGGACCTGACTTTTCCGTCGGCGCCCAGAAGCAATGCCGAGGCATCGACACCGAATTCCGAGTTGTCCCAGGTGATCACGATGTCGATCTGATCGAGTTCGTCGGGGAGCTCGATGTTCTGGCCTTTGGACAGAAACTGGTCTTCCACGACTTTCCCCCTCATTACTGTGCACAGTCGGATTTCGCCTCTTGATTGTGCCGGGGTAGGTCGAAAATTGTGCGGTTTCGAATCCGCAGGGCAATTGTTCACCCGCAGGCTGAATTTGGCGCGCGGCTGAACAATTGGCGCGCGGCTGTGAATGCAGAGAGTTTCAATTCAGTCATAACAAACAAAACGCCCGCGACTAATTGGTCGCGGGCGTTTCGAAAAAAGAACGTCAGACAGTTGCCGGAGTGTTCTCGTCCAACTTCGGATCGTCGTTCGCAATTCGCTTGTTGCGAATGAGGCTGCTGATGAAAGCAGCGCCGATCAAGAAGACACCGACCAGGCCGGTGATGATCTCGTTGATGTGAACGCCGATGGACACCATCAAGATGACGGCCAGAGCGCCGATGGCCCAGTGGGCACCGTGCTCGAGGTAGACGTAATCGGAGAGCGTGCCCTTGCGGACCAGGAAGACCGTGATGGAACGGACGAACATCGCGCCGACGAAGCCGAGGCCCAGAGCGATGATGATCGGGTCTGCCGTGATGGCGAATGCGCCGATGACGCCGTCGAACGAGAAGGACGCGTCGAGGACCTCGAGGTAGAGGAACAGGAAGAAGCCGGCCTTGCCAGTTGCCTTCGCGAGCTGCGTGGGGCCGCCGGACTTGGCGGTTTCTTCCTCTTCGCCTTCTTCCGGCAGGTTGAACAGTTCACCCAGTCCGTTGACCGCGATGTAGGTGATCATGCCCAGAACACCGGAGATCATGACGGTGGAAACCTTGTCGTCAGCAGCGAGGAAAGAACCACTGAGAACCAGGACGATGCCGGCCACGACGACGGAGAGCTGATCGAGCTTGCCGATGCGAGCGAGCGGCTTCTCCAGCCAGGACAGCCACGTGATCTCACGCTCTTCGAAGATGAACCCGAGGAAGAGCATCAGCAGGAACATGCCACCGAAGGCAGCGATCTGCGGGTGAGCGTCGGTGAGGATGGTTTCGTAGCTCGGCTCGCCGTTGGCGAAGTACGCGGCGTCGTCCGCAGGCGGGTTCAGTGCGAGGTCGAGTGCAGCTACGGGTCCGAGACCGGATGCAGCCCAGACGATCACGAGCGGGAACACCAGACGCATGCCGAAGACGGCGATGATGACGCCGATGGTGAGGAAGATCTTCTGCCAGAATTCACTCATTCTTTGCAGAACAGTGGCGTTGATGACGGCGTTGTCGAAGGAAAGCGAGATTTCCAGAATCGACAGGATGATGACGAGGAACAGTGCCTCGGGTCCGCCGTAGATGAACGCAACGATCATCGCGAGGATCGAAATTGCGATGGATAAACCGAATATTCGCAGTACCACGGAGCGTGGCCCTTTCTAGTTGGTCAATGCAGAGTGGTTACTGCAAGCGGTCTCTCACCGCATCCGAACGTGAAAACGGGGAGGGTTCCACAGACTACTGCGGAACCTTCCCCGAGTCAGCTCGTCGAGAGCGAAGATCAGACGTTGACGCCGTAATCGCGCGCGATGCCCGCGAGGCCGGACGCGTAGCCCTGGCCGATTGCGCGGAACTTCCACTCTGCACCGTTGCGGTACAGCTCACCGAAGACCATGGCGGTCTCGGTGGAAGCGTCCTCGGAGAGGTCGTAACGAGCGAGCTCGTTGCCGTTCGACTTGTCGACGACGCGGATGTACGCGTTGCGGACCTGGCCGAAGGACTGCGAGCGAGCTTCTGCGTCGTAGATCGAGACGGGGAAGACAACGCTCTCGACCTCGGCGGGAACCGCTGCGAGGTTCACGTCGATCTGCTCGTCGTCGCCTTCGCCTTCGCCGTCCGTGTTGTCACCCTTGTGCTCGATCGAGCCGTCGGGCGAACGGAGGTTGTTGAAGAAGATGAAGTGCTGGTCGGAGAGGACCTTCTTGTTCGAGCCTGCGCCGATCGCGCTGGCGTCGAGGTCGAAAGCAGCTCCGGTGGTGGAACGCGCGTCCCAGCCCAGGCCGACGACCACTGCAGTCAGGTTCGGGGCCTCCTTCGTGAGAGAGACATTGCCGCCTTTGGTCAAGCTGACGCCCATTCAGGGGTCCTTTCAAGAGGAGAGACAAGGCCCACTACGACGCGAAGTCGTCTTGGGAGTGTGTTTACCTCCACCACCCTAACCGCAGTTCCGGTGTGTTCGCCGTAACAGCAGAATTACGAACCGAGAAGCGAAGTGCTGGACCCGTAGGATTCAATCGTGGTGGGAAGATGGTCGGAGCGCTTCAATCGGGGGGCAAGAGTGGGGGAGTCGGTCAGTCGTGCGCGGGAGGCGCAGACGGCCATGGTTTCGGCGTTCCTCGACATGGACAAGCGGCAGACCATCGCGTCGGCAGCAGTCGACGCTTCCGCCGAGCTGTACCCCGAGCGCGGGCTGCGCGCCGCGTGGGAACCCGTTCGAGATCGGTGCTTCCAGGCTGCGTCGGACTACCTCGACACATCCGAGCGCTACGGCAACGATCAGGTACTTCACCAGAACCCGAACGGTGCTCGGGCGGCGTTCGAGAAGTCGGTAGCTGCACTTGTCGAGGCAGCGCAGGGCGTCGACGCCTTCTACAACGGACATCGAGCGCATCTCGAGCAGGCGACGGTCACGATGTCCGCCATTCCCGTTCTCGGCCAACAGGCCCGAACCCTGGCGAACGCCGCCCGGGAGAAACTTGCTGCCACTGATCAGCGCTATCGCGAGTACCCGTCGGTGGTGACGGCCTCCGAACACCTCGACGACGCGGTGGCAGCGCTCGACAATGCGCGATCCTCCGGTCGCGCCGACGCAGTCCGCACGCGGGCCGAGAGTGTCCGCGAAGCGGTATCGGCGCTCGAGGAAGCATTGGCAGACGCCCCGTCGACCCAGCACCGTGCCGAGATGACGATCTCCTCGGTCTCGACCAGGTTGTCGGCAGTGCGCACACGAGTGGACCGGCTGGACCCGGCGTACTCCGCATTGCTGCGCGAGTTCAACGCCGCGAGTTCCGCTGACCTCGTCGACAACAGCAGTCGCAGCCGAGCGCACATCGATCAGGCTGACATCGATCTCAAGGAAGCGAAGCAGTCGTTGGCTGCGGGAAACCCCGAACACGCACTGGCTTTGATGGCCGAAGCGCGTGTTCACCTCGCCGACGCCGAAGCGTGCGCCGATGCCGTGACGGACCGTCTCGCTACTCTGCGTGCAGTTCGGGCAGATCCGAGCGAAAAGGAACGTGAGGTTCGTTTCCGGCTGAAAGACGCCCAGATGTTCGCTGTTAACCAAGGGTTGGTGGCGGAGTGGGGCTCCGTACTCGATGCTCAACTAGCAAGGATCGAGCGAGCGAGTGCGTCACTGTCGGGAACTCATCCGGACTACTGGTCGTATGTATTACAGCTGGACTCGGTATCGACGTTCATCACCGAAGTTGTCGAGAAGATGCGGGCGCGAGCCGGCAAAAACTGAATGGTCGGGCCGATCGGGGGATCGGAGTAGCCCGACGCGTTGTCACAGGGGGTCGTTTCATGGACTTGATTGCGGTTACAGAGAGAAGAGAAATGCAGCACTTTCAACATCTCGAGGACGACGTGCGGGAGCAACTGTTCCTGCATGCGCCTCGGTCGTTCGCGGATTCCGACGAGAGGGATCTGCTCGCGATTGCTCTGGGTGCAACTCTCTACGTTCCGGCCACCCGGGCCGGGTTGGCCGACATCGTGGTCAAGCGAGCGTCCGAGGGCGTCAGCTCGATGGTGCTCGATCTCGAAGACGCCGTCGCTGATCACGAGGTGGAGTCGGCGCGGGCTAACGCGGTTGACGCTCTCGACAAGATCGCGTCGACCGACGCCGTCGGCATGTTGCTGTTCGTGCGGGTCCGTGAGGTCGCGGACATCCACAAGGTCGCCGCGTCGTTGACCGAGGGGCGTGCCGCGCTCACCGGGTTCGTCATCCCCAAGTTCGGCAGCGAGTCCGGCCCCGTGTTTCTCGACGCCGTCGCGGACGCGTCCGAGCTGCTGGGTAAGCATCTCTACGCGATGCCGGTACTCGAATCACCCGCGCTGGTTCACCGCGATACACGTGATCTCGAATTGCGCACCATCAGTGGAATTCTCGCGCAACACCGCGAGCGCATCCTTGCCGTCCGCATCGGCGCCACCGACATGTGCAGCACCTTCGGCATCCGTCGTGACCGCGATCTGACCATCTACGACGTGCGCGTGGTGGTCGACGTCATCGCCGACATCGTCAACTACCTCGGCCGCGCCGACGGTTCAGGTTTTGTCATCACCGGGCCGGTGTGGGAGTACTTCGCCGATCACGAACGCATGTTCCGGCCGATGCTGCGCGCCACCCCGTTCGAGGAACACGACGCCGTCCGGTTCCGTCAGCACCTCGTCAGCCGCGACCTCGACGGCCTGCTCCGTGAGATCGCGCTGGACCGAGCCAACGGAATCCAAGGCAAGACGGTCATCCACCCGTCGCACGTCGCGGCGGTCAATGCTCTCTCCGCGGTCACGCACGAGGAGTACCACGATGCCCTCGACATTCTCGGTGCCGACGCTGGGGGAGTGCAGGCCTCCGGCTACCGGAACAAGATGAACGAGATGAAGCCACACCGCAATTGGGCCCATCAGACTGCGCTCCGCGCTCACGTGTTCGGTGTGACCAACAAGGGCATCACGTTCGTCGAGTTGCTGACGGCGTTGGTCGATCGATGACAGAGGTCGTCCAGTCCCGGGACGTCCCCTGGGCTACCGCAGAATTCGGCTTGGACCTCGTTCACGGCGATTCGTCACTCGGGCATTCGGTGCCCGATCTGGTGATCCCCGGACTTCGGCGGAATCCGCGTCGCGCTCACTTGCTGGTGTCCACGGTGCTGGGAAAGCACGTACCTACCGAGCCGTCCGTTGTCATCGGCGCTGCCGACGACCTCGGCGACTTGGTGCGGACCGCTCTCGGTGACGGCGTCGACGTCGTCGTGCTCGGGTTTGCCGAAACTGCAACAGGTTTGGGCCACTGTGTCGCGGCTCGTCTGCGCGCTCACTGCTACCTGCACTCCACGCGCCGGGACGTACCCGGTGCCACGACGCTCGCCGGATTCGAGGAGGGGCACTCGCACGCCACGAGTCATCTGATGCAGCCGACGTCCGCCGAACTGTTCGAGAACGACCTGCCGCTGGTCCTCGTCGACGACGAGATCTCCACCGGCGCAACCGCGATCGACGCCATCCGGGCGCTGCACGGCCAATGCCCGCGAAGCCGTTACGTCGTGGCCTCGCTGGTGGACATGAGGACCGAGGAACACCGAGCCGCCAGCGCAGCCGCGGCGGCAGAGTTGGGCGTGCGGATCGACTACGTCTCTCTCGCTTCGGGTTCGACGGTCCTGCCCGACGGGCTGACCGAGCGCGTCACGGCCCTGGATGCTCCGGATCTCAATCCGATCGGCGATCGTCGCGGCTCCTTGGCTCGAGTGGATCTGCCATGGCCCGCGCACGTCCCCGACGGTGGCCGGCACGGTTTTCTCGATGGCGACACCGTGGCATTCGAGTCCGCCGTCGAGGCGGCGGTGTCCATACTCGGAACATCGATCGACCCGTCGCGTGCTGTGATCGTGATCGGTCACGAAGAGTTGATGTACCTGCCATTGCGGATCGCAGCGGGCTTGGAAAGCGCTGGGCGAGCAGTTCGGTACCAGACCACAACTCGCTCACCCGCCTACGTCGTCGACCTGCCGGGATACCCGCTGCGTCGTGGGTTCACCTTTCCGGCACCGGAACTGGGTGAGAACGAGCCTCGATACGTGTACAACGCGCAGTGGCCTGATGCGGCGGTCGAAGCCCTTGCATTGCTGGTCGTCGACGAGCCCGCCGACACCGATCGGTTGACGGCGATGGACGGAGTGATCGAGGTGTTGCGGAACTCCGGCACCGACGTCCTGGTCGCCACCGTTCGCGGGGCCGATCCGTCGGCGCTGCGAGATTCCAGAGCAGGAGGCTCGTCATGAACGAACCATTGGTCGGACCCGATTTCGGTTCGTACGCGCCGGGCGAAGTGAAGTGGCTGCTCAAGGATCTTTCGCACGTGGATCTCGAAGCGGATGTATCCGTGCGCGAGAAGCGTATTCAGTCGGGTGAGGCGCACTATGCCGAGTCTCTTCCCATCGAGTACCAACCCGATCAGGCATATCGGGATCTGTTCGAGACGGTGCTCGCCGAGAGCGCCCCACGGTTGGCGCGCGCTGTCGGGACCGTCATGGACCTGGTGCTGGCCGAGCGCGGAAGTGACATCACGCTGGTCTCACTCGCCCGGGCCGGAACACCGATCGGGATTCTGATGCGGCGCTGGGCCCAGCAGACTCGCGGGTTGACGCTGCCGCACTACGCAGTGTCCATCGTCCGCGGCAAGGGCATCGATTCCGTCGCACTCGATTATCTTGCGCACCATCATGACTCGGAGAACGTCGTCTTCGTCGACGGCTGGACGGGTAAGGGTGCGATCGCCCGCGAACTCGACGCGGCGTTGACGGAGTACCACGAGGCGGGCGGCGCAAAGTTCGACTCCGATCTGGCTGTTCTCGCGGACCCCGGCCACTGTGTGCGAACGTACGGAACCCGCGACGACTTCCTGATCGCGTCGGCGTGCCTCAATTCGACGGTATCCGGGTTGGTCTCACGAACAGTCCTCAACGACACCCTCATCGGGCCGGGCGACTTCCACGGCGCCAAGTTCTACGCAGATCTGGCCGACGTCGACGTCTCCAACAGGTTGCTCGACGTGGTCTCGGCCGAGTTCGACTCTGTCCGTGCAGATGCCGCGGATTCTCTTGCCGTAGTGCTCGATTCCGATCGGACGCCGACCTGGGCCGGCTGGGAATCGGTGGAGAAGGTGCAGGCCGAATACGGGATCTCGACGGTCAACTTCGTCAAACCCGGTGTCGGAGAAACAACCAGGGTGCTGCTGCGCCGGCTCCCGTGGAAGGTTCTGGTGCGCGAACTCGAAGCCCCGGAGCATGCACATATCCGGTTGTTGGCGCAGGCCCGTGGGGTTCCGGTCGAGGAGGTACCCGACCTCGCCTACTCGTGTGTCGGCCTGATCAAGGACATCACGTGAGCCGTGCGGACACCGCTGCGTCCCAGGTCCTGATCGCTACGGATCTGGACCGCACGATGATCTATTCACAGGCCGCGATCGGCGGTGACCCCAGTGGCTCCGACCTGGATTCGGCGCCGAGCCCCCTGTGCGTCGAGTACTACAACGGCGGTCCGCTCTCACACATGAGCGTCGAATCGATCGAACTGCTGACTGCGCTCAGCTCGCGGGTTCCGGTGATTCCGACAACGACCCGGACCATCGCACAGTTTCAGCGGATCGATCTCCCCGGCGGACCGTGGAAGTACGCGATCACGAGCAACGGCGGAAACATCCTGGTGGACGGCGAAGCCGATCGCGAGTGGCGAAACGAGATCGACCGTTCGACCCGCAACGCCGGCGCCGAGTTGCCGCAGGTTCAGGCGGAACTGGAATCGCGCATCGACTCGAGTTGGGTCAGCTCCATTCGTGTTGCCGACGATCTGTTTCCGTACCTGGTCGTCGATCTGGCCGTGATGCCGAGTGAATTCGAGACCGAATGGAATCACTGGTGTGTGGCGCGGGGCTGGAACGTCTCTCGTCAAGGCCGGAAGATCTACACGATGCCCGACGCGGTCTCGAAGTCACGCGCACTGGCAGAGGTGCGCCGCAGATTGGTCGAGTCGGGTGATCTGGATCAGTCCGCCGTGGTGATCTCGGCTGGTGACGGTGCGTTGGATGCGGACATGCTCGAATACTCCGATTTCGCGATCCGGCCGAGGCACGGTGAGCTGGAAGAACTGAATTGGCAACGGCCGACCGTTACTGTGACAGAAAGGTCCGGTATCGCAGCGAGCGCGGAGATATTGCGGTGGTTCTCTTCCGCGCTCGGGTAATACACGCTCTCTATGAAGGGGATTTAGTTGTCTGTATCGCTTGCCAAAGGGCAGAACGGCCCGCTGGACGTCTCGGATGTAGTTGTGTCGGTTCAGTTGGCTGCAGCCGCTGACCTGTCTGCACTCCTCGTGACGAGCAACGGAAAAGTTCGTTCCGACGCCGACTTCGTCTTCTTCAACCAGCCGACCGGACCCGGCGTGCAATTGGTGCCCAACCCGGGTGGCATTGCCTCACTCCGAGTCTCGCTCGCCGGCGTCCCGGCAGACATCGAGCAAGTCCGCGCCGTCATCACGCTCGACGACGCGTCGTCGAACTTCGGGCGCACTGCTGCACCGACCGCTCGGGTCTCCGACGCGGCCGGGAACGTGTTGTACGAGTACGTGATCGACGGCCTCACCGCCGAGTCCATCGTCATCGCGCTCGAGGTGTACCGACGCCAGGGTGCGTGGAAGGTGCGCGCCGTCGGCCAGGGTTACGCCGGTGGATTTGCCGCGCTGGTCACCGATCACGGTGTGTCCGTCGACGATGCTCCCGCGCCGCCGCCGCCCACTCCGGTCGCGGCTCCGGCTCCGATCGCCCCGCCGTCGTCCGTCGCTCCTACACCGCCGGCATACAACCAGCCGCCGCAGCAGCAGCCTTCGTACAACGCTCCGCCGGTTCCGCCGGCCCCGCCCGCGTACAACCAGCCGCCCGCCTACAACCAGGGCCCGACGCCGCCGGCCTACCCGCCGGCGCAGCAGCCTGCCTACAACCAACAGCCTGCGTACAACCAGCAGCCGACGTACAACCAGGCGCCCCCGGCGCCTCCCGTGCAGAACCAGCCGCCGGCCCAGCAGCCCGAGGTGAGCCTGGTCAAGGGACGTCCTGTCAGCCTGACCAAGGGCCAGAAGGTCACCCTCCGCAAGGAAGGTGGCGTCGCGCTCACCATGATCCAGATGGGGCTCGGCTGGGACCCGATCAAGAAGAGCGGCCTGTTCGGCAGCCGTACCGCCGACGTCGACCTCGACGCTTCGGCTCTCCTGTACGCCGACGGCAACCTCGTCGACGTCTGTTACTACGGTCAGCTGACGTCCAAGGACGGCTCGGTCCGTCACATGGGTGACAACCTGACAGGCGACGGAGATGGTGACGACGAGGTCATGCTCGTCGATCTGCAGCGCGTCCCGGCTCACGTGACCACCGTGATCTTCACCGTGACCTCGTACCGCGGACACACGTTCGAGCAGGTCTCCAACGCTTTCTGCCGCCTCGTGGACAGCACCACCAACTCCGAGCTCGCTCGATACACGCTCCAGGGCGGCATGGCCTTCACCGGAATGGTGATGGCAAAGGTGTATCGCGTGAACGGTGAATGGAAGCTGCAGGCCATCGGTGAAGGTATTCAGGCCAAGCATGCGGGAGAAGCTGCGCCGCAGCTGGGCCGTTTCCTCACTGTGTGAGTCGAGACTGCATAGTCGAGATGAGTCCGGTTCGGCGGTAGGTGGTTTCGATCGCCGTCCGCCGAACCGGACATCGTTGCCCACTCCGTGCGTTAACCTCATGCGGCATGTCGAGCCGTCAGTCGAGCGGCCGTGCGCGAGAGGACTTGGCACAGTAGATGATCATTCGAGGGAAACTTCTCGGTCGTGCGGCGGCTGTCGCAGGCGTTGTGCTGGCGCTCGTGAGCACCGGAATCGCGCAGGCTTCGGTGCCCCAGTCGGAAACTCGGTCAGGAGTATCCGGCACCGGGATCAAGTACGTCGCCCTCGGTGACTCCCGTGCCTCCGGTCCAAGGCTGGAACCGATGTACCCCGACGCCTGTTCGCGTTCGTACGAGAACTTCGCGGGCAAGATCTCTCGGGCACTCGAGGTCGCGGAGTTCACCGACGTCTCTTGCAGCGCGGCACGCGCCGAGAACATCATCGACACTCCACAGCTGATTCCGAACTACTGGCCTGTCCAACTCGATGCCGTTCACCCGGACACCGACCTGATCACCATCTCGATCGGCGGCAACGACTCCAACAGCATCTTCCTCGGTCCCCTGTGCGTCGCTCCGGGGCCAGGAACCGATCGTGGATGCCGGTACGACCCGCTCGCGAATTCCGTCGCCCAATCCGGAATCGACCGGGCTGCCGGAGAATTGGATCGCATCCTGACTGCGGTCACGCAGCGCGCGCCTAACGCTCGCATCTACCTGATCGGAGAGGGCGGCATGATCTCCTCTCGCGGATGCTGGCCGAACATTCCGTTCTCAGACGCCGACGCATCCTGGTTCATGGACTACTTCGCTCGCTACAACACGAAGTTCGACGAGGTCGCCCACGCCCACGGTGTGCGCACTGTCGACATTGCGGCGGCGAGCATCGCCGGCGGGCACGACGCATGTGCGAGTGCAGATCAGCGTTGGTTCGAAGGCCTGTTCTCGGAGTCGACGGCGCAGCGCTTGCACTTCACGGACGCTGGGATGACCGCGGTGGCCGATCTAGTGGTGGCGGACGTGCAAGGCTGACCGAGAGAGCCCGGTCATGGCATAGTTCGCTGCTGTGGGTATGACTTTTGTTCCCGGACAGAACGCGCCGCTGCAGGCGCCCGTGGTGACGTTTCGAGCCGAGAGCCAGACGCCGTTCGACGTGTCGGCGCTGGTAGCGGACGCGAACCTGCGGGCATTGACGTCCGCGGACTTCGTTTTCTACAACCAACCGTCCACCGCTGGAGTGCAACTCGACGAGAGTGGCATCCGGGTGGAACTCGATCGACTTCACCCCGATGCGGCGGCCGTGTTGTGCATCGTGAGCGTGGATCCGGCAGCGACGGCCGCGGGAGCCATTCGCACGGCCGGGCTCTCCGCCACCCTGAGCGATCAATCCGGTTCGGTCCTGGCCGAATTCGCGATCCCCACCGCAGGTACCGAGACAGCGGTCATCTGCTGGGAGCTGTACCGAAAGTCCGGTGCGTGGAAGATCCGGGCCGTAGGGCAGGGCTACGCGGGTGGTCTGGCGGAACTGATCTCGGTGCACGGCGTCGAGGTGGACGACGAGCCGGCCCAACCAGCCCCGACAGCTGCGCCCGCGTCGGACTCCGCGGTGGAGCCGTTGGAGGTGGGCCGCGGTCTCGAACGTGCATGGATGATCTTCGAGGACGCCTCACGATCTGCCGCTTCCTTCGTCTCCAGCAGTGAGTACGCGCTGGCTCGGCTGGACGAAGATCTGACAGCAGCCGTCGCAGATCCGTCGTTGCGGAACTCGGCAGCCGGAGTGGCAGCGCGTGATGCCGCACAGAAGCGTCACGACGATCTCGTCTCACTCGCACGGGACAATCACGCCCGCGACAGCGCCCAGCTTGCGCACGAACTCGGCGTGATCGACGGCGTGCTCCCACGGTCGATGGCGTCGTGGAAGTCGGTGTCGTGGGCGGGAACAACCGATCCGGCCCAGATCACGGCCGTCAGCGACGGAATGCGTCTGGGCGAGCTGTCGGCTCCGGACCGCGGCACGCTCACCGTTCCCTACTGCGTCCCGCTCCCACTGCGTCGACCCATCTGGGTGGACAGTACGTCGAGCAAAGCAGCGCTCGGTCTGATCAGTGCCGTCACCGTGCGCGTCATGGCCGCAGGCCCGATGCCGCTACTCGACGTCGTCGACCTGACCGGCTCGCTCACGCCACTGACCGACCGACTGGCACCGATGCTCGCGGGGCCGGTCATCACCGCTCACACCGAGATCTCAGCGCGTCTGCGGGCACTTGCCGAAGCCGTCGACATGGGCGAACTCGCGCGAATGAGTGGCGTCGCAGATGGCCCGAGTTCCCTACGACTGTTGATCCTCAGCGATTTTCCGCACGGATACTCCGCCGAAGACGCACAGACCGTCATGTTCCTCGCCGAACGTGGACCGGCAATCGGTTTGTCGATACTCATTGTCGGAGAGGACGAGTCGAACTTCGCGGAAGAGTCCGTCGCCGCGCTGTCCGAGGGGTGCCAACATCTTTCGGCAGCAGGGCAGACGGAGGTTCACGATCCGTGGACCCGCACGCAATGGCACTTCACCCCGGACGTGCTCGACCCGATCTCCGAGTCGCGAATTCTGGCAGTGTTCGACCGCACCTAGCGGCCGATGGCGGATTGCCGAGCGCACAGGCAGAGTGGTGGTACGACCACGCGCGGTGTGTGGCGGCAATACTCGAGGAGACTCATGGCATTCTGGGATCAGTTGAAGGCTAAGGCTCAGGAGATGAACGGTCAGCTCAAGACAAAGACCAGCCAGTTCCAGAACAAGGAATTCAAGAACGCGAGCATGGCAATGTGCGCGTTGATCGCCGCCGCAGACGGTTCGATCGATCCGTCGGAGCGTCAGAAGACCGCCGCGCTGATCATGAGCAACGAGTCGCTCGCGGTCTTCCCGCCGGACGAGCTTCGTGAGCAGTTCGACTGGTACTGCAGCAAGCTGTCCTCGGACTACGAGTTCGGCAAGGTCGAGGCAACCGCGACCATCGCCAAGCTCAAGTCGAAGCAGGATCAGGCCCGCGCGGTCATCCAGATCGGCATCATCATCGGCGGCGCGGACGGCAACTTCGACGAGCACGAGCGCGGCGTCGTACGCGACATGTGTTTTGCAGTCGGAATCTCTCCGGCCGAGTTCGATCTCTGATCTTCAGAGGACGAAAGCGGGTGCAGCGCGAAAGCGCTGCACCCGCTTTTCTTTTCAGTACTCGGGATAACCGTCCTCGGGTCCCAGCATGCGCTCGATTCTCGTCCGCGTGATCTTGGCGAGCTCGTCGACGCAGACCTTGCGCTCGACGGACCGCTCGTTGGACATACGCTGGCCGATGTTCGCGAGCAGGTCGTCGGCGTCGTGGCCGTGCGAACACCACAGATAACGGAAGCCGAAGTTCCGCTCGTACTCCTCGCCGGCGCGATAGATGGTAGCCATGACGGCGTCGTCGGGAACCCAGATCGAGCATTGCTCGAGGTGGGACGGCACGCTGTTCTTGCGCACGCCTACGGGTGGATGGCATTGCAATGCTCGCTCGACGTCCTCGTCCGAGAGGTTGAGAATCGCGTCCTCGGCTCGCGACAGGATCTCTGCGTGATCGGCGAACGGACGTCCGTCGCTGACCCACCCGGCCCACGTCAGAGAGCAGCAGCACTCGAACAATGCGTGAACCGCCTTCTGTCGCGGTAGTTCGTTGAAGCGCTCCAACCCGATCGATTGATGTAGCAGCATGTGACCTCCCGGCCCGTTGTGCCTTCAGGCGCGCTCGACATGCCGCGCGGTAACCAGATGCGCGGCCAATTCGATAATCCGCCGCTTCACCTGGGAAAGGAAGGTTTGCTCACCGAGTTTTCAGGTTCTTAACGCGGCGTAACGAGCTGACCCACACAACGCAGGAACCCCACGGGCGGCAATCGGGGGCGTATCCAGCTAGGCGCTTTGCTCGCAGCTCTCGCGGTTGCGATTGGCGGCGATTTGTCCCGCTGGTGACATCGATTTGATTCGAAGTCGACCCAGTGGATAGCTGGCCAGGCTCTCTAATCGCGCGCAATTCGGGAGTCAGTGTCAATCTTCGAAGTTCGTGATTTGGCTGTGGAATGTCCAGTTGCCGACGTCTCGGTGTGCACAGAGTTCACTCAGAAGTGAGTGCGTCCGCTAGCTGATGTAATTGCCTCCGTGTCTCAGCCTTTCGTGCTGCACGAGACCAAACCTAAGCGCACGGTACTCGTTTCAAGAACCTTCTGCCGATCAGGGAGTTTGGCTGGTCCAGGGGAGAAGCCCGAGGTGGCTATCCAGCCCACAACTTCCCGTATTCGCGGCACCCGAAGATAGTCGAACCAGTACGCCGGCGCCGCCGGTTCGCGCAGAATGGAAGTCGGCGCAGACACCGACGAACCACGGGAGCGATGCGATGATCCGACGACGGCTCGGCCAAGCATTGATGGTGATCGCACTCGCCTCCGCGGCCGTTTCGACCGCGCCCGTCCACGCGCAGGAACCGGCGCCAATCACGACGCCGGGCACAGTGACCGCGGCAACTTCCCTGCCGCACTCCTTCTGGATTCCCGGCACCGCCAACGCATCAAAGCTCACGTACTGGTCCACGGGTCCGCTGAACCGGCCCGCGTTGAGTACGGGCGCGCTCTTCCTGCCCCCCGGCGATCCACCCGAAGGCGGTTGGCCGGTCATCTCGTGGGCTCACGGCACTGTAGGTATTTCCGACCAGTGCGCTCCTACCGTGACCGGGACCGTCGGCAGTCCATACCTCACGAACTGGCTCTCGCAGGGGTACGCGATCGTCGCGACCGACTACGTGGGGCTCGGCACGCCGGGAATCCACGCGTACCTGGACGGACCGTCGGCGGCGCACAGCGTGATCGACATGGTGCGTGCGGCGCGTGCGGTCGAACCGTCGCTCTCACCGCGGTGGTTGGCACTCGGACAGTCTCAGGGCGGGCAGGCCGCTATGGTCACGGCAGCGATCGCCACACGGTACGCGCCCGAATTGGACTACCGGGGCGCGGTCGCGACCGGGGCGCCGTCCAATCTGGAGAACCTTGCACCACTCGTGGGGCCGGACTTTCCCCGCTTGCCACTGACCGGCAGCACCGTGTTCGTCTCGTACCTCTTGGCCGGACTGCGGGCGGCGCGACCCGATCTCGACATCGATCGCTACCTGACACCGCGCGGCCAGGATGCCCTGGCCCGAGCCGAAACCGACTGCTACCAGGACATGGCATCGGGCCTCGGCGACCTCACGATCGGCGATCTGGTGAACCGGCCCCTCGACGATCCCGCGGTGCTGGCTGCTGCTCGCGGCATGCTGGAGATCCCGACGACCGGGTACGACCGGCCAGTGTTCCTCGGGCAGGGGCTGACGGACGAGATGGTACCGGCACCGCTGGCTTTGAAACTCGCGGCCGAACTCGCCGCCAACCGCCAGCCAGTTACATTCCGAACATATCCGACCGGTCATATCGAGACGATGCGGGCAGCGCTCCCCGAAAGCCTCTCCTTCGCCTCGAACCTCTTCCAGCCGTAGGCTAATTCATGCGTTTGTCGCATGGCTGGCAGGGGTAACTGTGCGAGTCACCGATAGCAGCGGAAACAACCTCGTCGAAATCGACATGCTCGTGACCGCGGACGCCATCACCGAATTGCCGGCGACCTAGGGATCCGGCCAAGGCTTCGGGTCAGGTCCGCTTGCCGCTCGCGATCTCGTCGGAGAGCTGCTGCACGTGGGCGGGGTCCGCGTCCCGGGCAAGGGCGACGTAGTGGTCCATGACGGCCGGCCGGTAGCGCACGGGCAACGTCTGTCCTGGGGCGAGTCGTGTCAGCTCGGTGATCGTGAGGTCTTCGTCTGCGATACCGCGGAACGAGATGCCGTCGGCGGTCTCTACGTCGAACATCAGGACGACGCGTGGACTGCCGTCGCTGCTGACCTCTCGCCAGTCGACGAGAACGCCGAGTGCAAGTGCCGCCGTACGCAGTTCGGCATTTCGCTTGCGTGCACCACTGCTCAGGAGAGGATTCGGGGCGACGCCCGGGAAGTCGGGCCCGACGCCGAGCGATTCCCGACTCAGGTCAGGCCGGAGCTTCGACATCACATCGTCGAGCGTCATCTTCGAATCGTGGCGCTTCTTCTTCCAGCCGAACATCCTGCCCTCCCTCACTACGGTGCCGGAATCTCGGCCTGGCGCTTCGCTCTGACCGCGATGGTATGTCGCGGTCATTCCAGATCTCCGTCGCATCGTCCCGTCGCGATGGGTCGCCGTCTGCCGTCGTGGACGGGCTCGGTCAGTGCACCTGTCTGTCGGACGAGCCACAGACCAGGAACCCTTGTCAGGTGGATCATCTACTGCATCCGCTTGCTCGGCGGTCCGGCCACCTGCGGTGTCCTCGCGGAGAGAAATTCGCCTCGCTCCGCCATGACTTTTCCGCAGCACTGGCAGGCCACGATCGAGCGCTACGGCACCACGCCCGAACAGGCCTGCGCGTGGGCAATTTGGATAAAACTAAGCACCGCAACAAAACCCGACGCCATTCGAGATTCGACCGACTACCAAACCGGTCGCTCCGGAGCGAAAATAACTAGCCGACCTCGACACCGCGAAGTTTCACATCCACTGGAGCCCTTCTGAGACACGTTGCGATTCGGCAACTGTTGAAATCGATTTCGCTCCGGAGCCGTTTTCTGTCGTGGTTGTCGACGCCGTCGAAGTCCCCTATGGCATCTCCGATGGAGATACATCCAACCCCGGGTCAGCTTCGCCGGAAAGTCGAGTATGGTCCGGTCATGGGCCGACTCACAGAACTACTCAAGTCCGTAAGATCACTCGGATCACGCAAAGACACCGCCGCCAAGCAGGAAAAACGCGCACTGGATCGGTGGGAAAACGAAGGCGGCCCTGTCGCAGAGGATCCACGACAACGCTGACCCCGGACGAGTGCCAGCGCGCCTGGACCGATCAACCCAGCCAGAATGGGCCGCAACTACCCGATCGGCGCCGGCAGCGCAGACCTCTACGCACACGGAAGTGCAACAGACGTTTTCGACGGCTGAGTTCGGTCGCACTACGTCGTGGGCAGTGACGAATCCCCGTGGTGACCAGTGGCTATGACGACCACCTGAACAACAGCGTCTTCAGGCATCTCGGGGTAGTAGTTGACCCGGAGTTGTCTTGCGAAATTCGTCATGTCGGTGCCGGGTGGCTGGCGAGCTGCTAGCGGCGACAGATGAGCGAGATCGTACGTTTCTACAGCAGTGACCTGTCCTGCAAGGGGGCGGGCGGTCGGGTGATTATCGAAGATGAAAATTGCCGGCCCTTCGTGTATGTCTTCGCGCCAGCGGACGGTGGAAACTTTCGCGCCAGAAACCACTGCCGTGTAATGCTTCTGATCAAAGTGCACGGTTTGAGCAGGCGCGCCGGTCGTCATGTTCGCATTGTCCACTAAGCGTCTGCTCCGGACCATAGATCGAACGAAGAATCGCGTTCACCCACTCCCCGCCCGGTAAGCCCGTCCTGCTCCTAACTGCTTGTCGCTGATATTCGCCGACTTCCGAGGCTGCAGATGTTCACCGGATGCGTTCTCGCAGGATGCTCGAACATCGTGGCCGAGTCGGTTGTGCCCGAAGCAATCAACAATGCTGGCTGTGCGAGCAACGCCGCATCTGTACGCGCGTGGGCGGTCAAGGGGAGTGCCGTGTCAACCGACGTGGACGTGGGGCCGTCGGGACTGATCGGGCTCGGCGCGGCGGAGAACCTCACGGGTCACCGGAGCCGTCTCACCCTCACCGATGAAGAGGAATCGGAGCAGGTACATGATCGGATTTCCCTCCGTCCATTCGAAGTAGACGTCGGGAATCACGCCGGTGATGTCCCTCGTCCGCAGGAGAACCGCCGCAATGGTGTTGGGGACGGCAGGGCTGTCGACCCAGAGAATCCGGTGCTCACCGCGCTGTCGGCCGTGGACGAGGAGGTCGGTGCTGAATTCGGAGGAGTCTGTGACGTTGACTTCGATGAAGATGATCGACTCCGCCTCCGGGATGTTGCTTTCGGCGCGCTGCTGCGATTCCTTCTGCCGATACTCGTCCTCGTCGAGACGGTCGACGTCGTGCGCCACCATCGCGAGGTAACCCTTCTCGGCTGCCTCGGCGATGAATTGCAGCGCCGTCTCGTCGAATTCGACAGAGGTTGCCCGTAGTTCGAAGGCTCGCGAGATCCGGGAAAGGAAGGACACCACCATGATCGCGGCGATGAAAAACGACGCCACTTTCACACCGTCTGGACGTTCGAAGATGTTCGCGATCGTCGTGTAGACGAACAAAACTGCGACAAAACTGAACCCTACGAACAGTTTTCGCTGACCGTGCTTGCGGGCGGACAGGGCAACGGCGACGGTCGCCGACGAGATGAGCACGAGGACACCGGTTGCGTACGCGGAACTCTGAGCGTCGACACCGGCGTCGAAGTAGATCGTGACGGTGATGGCGATGACGCTGAATACGAGGACCAGCGGACGCACGGCGCGGGCCCATGACGGCGCCATGCCGTAGCGGGGCAGATACCTCGGAACGAGATTGAGCAACCCTGCCATTGCCGACGCACCGGCAAACCAGAGGATCAGGATCGTGCTGAGATCGTAGACGGTTCCGAAGATCTCACCCAGATAGTCGTGCGCGAGGAAGGCAAGCGCGCGGCCGTTGGCAGCGCCTCCGGGCTGGAACTCGTTCTCCGGGATCAGGATGGTGGTGACCAGGCTCGACGTCAGCAGGAATCCACTCATGATCAGTGCCGCCGTGGTGAGCAGGCGCCGTGCGCCTTTGATGCGTCCGCGTGGATTCTGTTCGGTGTCGTGCGGCTCGCCCTTGATCTGCGGCATGACCGCGACCCCGGTTTCGAAGCCGGACAGGCCGAGCGCCAACTTCGGGAAGACGATCAGCGCTATCAGGATCATCATCGCCGGATTTCCGTGCTCGGTGGTCATGGCGCGCGTCCAGTCGGTGACCAACGACGGCGCAGTCGCGATGTGCCACAAACCCACGGAGATGACCACCACGTTCAAGGCGAGGTAGACGGCGACCAATCCGACCGCGATGCCGATAGCTTCGGTGAAGCCGCGGAGGAATACCGCAGCGAGGAGCGCAAGCAAAACCAGGGTGACAGCGACGGTGTGTCCGGAGAGAAAGGTTGGTGCAAAAGGATTCTCGACGAGGTGCGCCGTGGCGTCGGCAGCCGAGAGCGTCATGGTGATGAGGAAATCGGTGGCCGCGAAGCCGAGAAGCACGAGAACGAAGATCTTGCCGCGCCACTTGGGGAGCAGCTTCTCGAGCATGGCGATCGAGCCCTCGCCGTGCGGACTCTCGCGGGCCACTCGCCGGTAGACCGGGAGCGCACCGAACAGCGTCAGCAGGATCAATACGACTGTCGCGATGGGAGCCAAGGTGCCGGCCGCCAGTGCCGCGATACCGGGTTGGTAGCCGAGAGTGGAGAAGTAATCGACACCGGTCAGGCACATCACTTTCCACCACGGGTGGCGCTTCTCCTTCTTCGGCGCCATCCGGTGTGGCCCCAGATGTCCGGCGGGTTCCTCGGTGATGTCCGCGAGCAGCCAGGCCTCGGTGCGTTGTTTCACAGACGGGACCGGGTTTTCAGCCGGGACCTCGTTGTCGGCTGCGGTCACCACGGCGTCACGGCTTCAGGTACACATCGTTGAGCGTGACCGTCCGCAGGTTCCGGCTCCGGATGATGTCCACCAGTTGCGGATACACGTGGGTCACGGGCAGATAGTTGAGGTGTCCGATCACTATGGCCCCTGGATTGAAGTACTGGTTCGCCATTTGGAGGATGTACTCCTCGGTGATCAAGGAAGAATCCGACAGTGACCCGTACCAGAGGGTGGGCACGGTGTAGCCGACGCTTGCGGCCACGGAATCGACTGTCGCGTTGTGCCTTCCGTACGGCGGTCGAAAGTACGGCGCCGCGTCCACGCCGTAGGTGTTGCGCAGGAACGTTCCGTTCTTCGTCAGCTCGTCGGCGATCTGCTGCTTCGACACGGACGTCAGATCCGGGTGCGAGTAGGTGTGATTGCCGAGCTGAATTTGTCCGCTCTCGACCAGCGGTCTCAGAAGTCCGGCGTTTTCGGTCCACGAGTTGTATTGCCCGTTGACGAAGTACGTCAAACGGATACCGGTGTCTTTTGCGAACTGTGTGTAGAGGCGCACGACTTCGGAGCTGGCCCCGTCGTCAACCGTCAGGGCGAGCAGATCTCCGCCACCTGGCAGGGCGGTCAACGATCCGCCACCGGGCAGTGGCACCCGGGCAGACGGCGGTGGAGGCGGCAACAAGGCGGGCGGCAGATCGGGGACAGGCGCGGGGTCCGCTGGTTCGTCGGCTGCGGCGACCGCCGTCCCGACCGAACGTGACGAACAAGCGGTTCCCATGGTCACCGCGGCGGTTCCGGTCAGGGTTGCTGCTGCGAGGGCACTGAGGAAGCGTCGGCGGTCCACAGGGCGGAGCCTAGAGCAGATTTGCCCAATTCGGACTTCATTCTCAGCGTTCTTTCAGCGAATGACCAGCTGTGTCCGGTATCGACAGGTTCTACTCAGGAACGGTGGATAGCGTGTCGGCCGTGGAACCGCGACCTCGACACTCGGCAAACAGGCACAGGCGTAGGCGTCAACCGCAGCGGTCGACGCTCTCGGTGGGGCGCAAGCTGGCGGCCGCCTCCTTGTCGACGACAATTCTGGTGGGCGTCGGAATCGGGTGGTACGTGCAGTCGGATCTCACGTCGGGGCTGTATCGATCGGACGCGCTCTCCGCTCTCGGTGACGACGCCGGCAGTTCACCAGGCGGGGATACCAACATCTTGTTGATCGGGCTCGACAGTCGTAAAGCGATGGACGGCAGCGATCTGCCGGCAGAGTTCGTCACCGACAAGTTGCATGCGGGGGACAGCGACGTGGGTGGGTACAACACGAACACGCTTATCCTGCTCCATGTTCCGGGCGACGGCGGCAAGGCCAGTGCGGTGGCGATCCCACGCGACGATTACGTCGCGGTGCCCGGCTACGGAATGGCCAAGATCAAGGAAGCCTACGGAATGGCGAAGGCTGACGCGGACGCCAAACTCGTAGCGGACGGTGTGACGGATCCTGCTGCGCGAGAACAGCAAGCGCGGGAAGTCGGAAGGCGCTCGACATTGACCACCGTGCAGAATCTGCTCAAGGTTCCGATCGATCACTTTGCCGAAGTGAACCTGATGGGCTTCTACGACGTCGTCTCGGCTATCGGCCCCGTTCAGGTGTGCCTCAACAATCCGGTGCAGGACGACTTCTCGGGTGCCAACTTCCCGGCCGGGATCCAGACTCTCGATGCGTCACAGGCACTTTCGTTTGTCCGTCAACGCCACGGTCTCGACAACGGGGACTTGGATCGCACCCATCGGCAGCAGGCATTCATCAGTGCGGTGATTGCCAACCTGAAGGGCTCAGGCGTCATCGGCAACATTCCGAAGATGACGGCACTCGCCGACGTGGTGAAGAAGGACGTGGTGATCGATTCCGCCATGGATCCCGTCCGATTCGCCTCTCAGGCAAGCGCTCTCGCGGGTGGGAACATCGACTTCTACACCCTGCCCATCGAGGGATACGAGACCGTCGACGGCCAGGACGTCAACACGGTCGATCCGGCGCGTCTGCGTAGTGAAGTGTCGAGGATCTTCGCGGGAGGCGACTCTGCGTCTGCCCCTGCGATGGACACCGCGATCTCGACCGGGAACGAAGTTGTGGACATCCGCAACGGAACCGCGACGGACGGGTTGGGTGCCGCGTTGGCGTCGGAGATGAAAGCGTCGGGAGTCGAAGTCGGCGAGGTGAGCACCGCACCTCCGACGGCAAAGTCGGTGGTCAGCTATGGGGTCGGCGCCAAAGCCGTCGCAGAGGCGCTGGCCGAGCAGTTGGGTGTGGTCGCGGTGTCGAACGAGCAGGCAGCGGCCGAATCAGTGTCTGTACTGATCGGCGAGGACAATGCGCAGACCGTGTTCTCGACTGCTCCGGTGCAACCCGGTCCGTCGGTATCGGCCGGGACCGTTCCCGACACGGGAGCGCAGGGATCACCCATCCGAGCCGACGCGAATGGCGGCATCCCCTGTGTGGACTAACTCTCAGGTAATTCGCACGAAACTCACGCTGACTTCTTCGGTCTGCGGGTCTACATTGGAGAAGTCGAACTCGGTCGGGTACTTCACCTTTGGGGTACCTGACTGAGATTGCGTAGTTGAAAGGATCACCGACATGGCTACAACAGCAGCGGTACAGAATCCGACACGCTCACGTGCCAGGACCATGTCCTTGTCCGAGTACGTGGCCGAGCATCCGGCGCAGCGCGTTTTCCCGCCGACCAGTGAGCGGGCGGCCAGGATGGCGATGCTCATCATGTTCGCCCTGATGGCCGTCACCCTCGTCGTACTGGTACTCGACGAGGCAGGAATTTTCGGATGAAGGCAGCGGTCTTCGGCTGAGCCCGACCTTTAGTTACTCTTGAGTAATGACTGAACAGAAGAGCTGGAATGCGTTTACCGTCGAGCGCGAAGACAACATCGCCCAGGTGACGCTGATCGGGCCGAGCAAGGGCAACGCGATGGGGCCGGATTTCTGGAGTGAACTCCCCGAAATCTTCGCCGACCTCGACGCCGATCCCGAGGTGCGTGCAATCGTCATCGCCGGTTCCGGCAAGCACTTCTCGTTCGGCCTGGACCTGCCGGCGATGAGCGGCGAATTCGGTGCCGTCCTCGCGGACAAGGCTCAGGCGGGCCCGCGCACCAAGTTCCACGACATGATCAAGCGCATGCAGTCGGGCATCAATGCCGTCGCAGACTGCCGCAAGCCCGTCGTCGCAGCTGTGCAGGGCTGGTGCATCGGCGGCGGCGTCGACCTGATCACGGCAGCGGACATCCGCTACGCGAGTGCCGACGCCAAGTTCAGCATCCGCGAGGTCAAGGTCGCGATCGTCGCGGACATGGGCAGCCTCGCGCGTCTGCCCGCGATCATCGGCGACGGACACCTGCGTGAATTGGCTCTGACCGGCAAGGACATCGACGCAGCGCGAGCCGAGAAGATCGGTCTCGTCAACGACGTGTTCGAAGATGCCGACGCAGTACTGGCCGCGGCGCGCGCGACCGCCAAGGAGATTGCTCTCAACCCGCCGCTCGTGGTCCACGGCATCAAGGACGTGCTCGATCACACCCGCAGCGCGAGCGTGAACGACAGCCTTCGCTACGTCGCAGCCTGGAACGCGGCGTTCCTGCCTTCGCAGGATCTGACCGAGGCCATCACCGCCGTCTTCCAGAAGCGCCCGCCGGTCTTCCAGGGTGAGTAGAAACTGCAAGGGTGAGTAGGAACTGCAAGGGCGAGTAAAAACAGCACAAAAAATCCCCGCACATCTTCCGATGTGCGGGGATTTTCGTAAGGCCTGAGAACTCGAGCTCAGTGACCGCCGTCGGCAGCGAGACGCTTGATCGAAGCCTCGATCTCGGCCTCTGCCTCGGCGCGGCCGACCCAGTTGGCTGCCTCGACGTGCTTGTTCGGCTCGAGGTCCTTGTAGTGGACGAAGAAGTGCTTGATCGCGTCGAGCTCGAACTGTGAGATGTCACCCAGATCCTGGATGTGATCCCAGCGGGGGTCGCCGGCCGGAACGCAGAGGACCTTGTCGTCTCCGCCGGCCTCGTCGACCATCTTGAACATCGCGACTGCGCGAGCCTCGACGATGACGCCGGGGAAGACCGACTCGGGGAGCAGGACCATGGCGTCGAGCGGATCGCCGTCCTCACCCAGGGTGTTTTCGATGAAGCCGTAGTCGGCCGGGTAGCCGAAAGCTGTGTAGAGGTAGCGATCGAGTTTGACGCGACCGGTTACGTGGTCGACCTCGTACTTGTTGCGCTGACCCTTGGGGATCTCGATGGTGACGTCGAACTCCACGCCGATTCCTCGCTGTCGTGTCGGTAATGATTCGTCGGAAGGATATCGGGTCAAGGATAAGGTTGCCTGACCACCCAGTAGGCAGAGCAAAGACGGAGGGGCGTTGGCGGGCCAAGGAAAGAAGAAGATCGGCTCGTTGGAAGAGAGTCGACGGCGTAACTTCCGCATCCTTCTGGCGGTCGGTGCAGTGGTTGTACTGGCCGTCGCCGGAGTTGTCGTCGTGAAACTCGGTACGTCGAACGACACCGCGGGCAGCGCGACCGTGACTACGTCGCCGCAGCCTGCTCTCGTGACGCCGTCACCTCAGGTGGTGCCCGTCCCGACGGACGCACCGATCCCGAGCGCGTCGGGAATCGCTGCGGCGATCGGCCCGGCCGTGGCCAACCCGGATCTGGGGAAGTTCACCGGAGTCGTGGCTGACGCATTGACCGGCAACGTTCTGTGGAGCGCAGACCCGTCGACGCCGATGACGCCTGCGTCCACGACGAAGGTGCTCACCGCATCGGCGGCACTGCTGAAGTTGCCGCTCGACCACAGGCTGTCCACGACGGTGGTGCCCGGATCGAGCCCCGGCCAGATCGTTCTGGTCGGCGGCGGGGACCCGACGCTGACGGCGACGCCGAAGGGGCAGAGCGGGTACTACGCCAACGCCGCTCACATCGCGGATCTCGTCGACCAGATCAAGGCTGCCGGTACGCCGGTGACCAGCGTCGTGGTGGACTCGAGTTTGTTCAAGGGGGACAACATGGCCACCGGCTGGTTCCCCGCTGACATTGCCGCGGGCTACATCACTCCGATCGAATCGGTGATGATCGAAGGTGGTCGGTACGACGGCACTCAAGACGAGTCGCCACGTTCGGAGACTCCCGCATTGGACGCGGGCAAGGTGCTCGCTCAGGCGCTGGGCGTCGATCCCGCCAACGTGAGTCTCGGCGCGGCGCCTGCCGGTGCCAAGCCAATCGCCACTGTGCAGTCGGCGCCGCTGAGCGACCGGCTGCTGCAGATGATGGAACATTCCGACAACGTGCTCGCCGAGACCATCGGGCGTGAGGTCGCGATTGCCTCCGGAATCGAAGCCTCGTTCACCGGAGCCGTCGACGCGACCGGTAAGACCTTGCAGGCGGCCGGGTTCGACTACACCGGAGTTTCGCTGCACGATTCCAGCGGACTGTCCGTCGACGATCTCATTCCCGCTCAGGTACTCGATCGCGTCATGACGGCTGCGGCCGGTGACGGTGATCCGAAGCTTCGTCCGCTGCTGGACTACCTTCCGGTGGCCGGCGGAACGGGAAGTTTGTCCGACCGCTACGCGTCCGGAAACCGAACCGGTGCGGGTTGGGTGCGGGCCAAGACGGGAACTCTGTCGACGGCCAGCGCGTTGTCAGGGTTCGTGGTCGATCAGAACGGGCGAGTGCTCACCTTCGCACTGATGTCCAATGACCGGCCGCCAGAAGTGAGCCGTCCTGCCCTGGACGCGATTGCCGGAGCATTGAGGAATTGCGGGTGCCAATAGTGGCCGAAAAGACTCCACACGATGATGAAGCCTCGGCTCCGCTCGGTGGTGCCGTCGACTGGAGTCTTGCCGCCAAAGCCGGGATAAAGCTGGCGCGCGGTGGCCCCGCGATGTCTCGCTACACGGCCGAGACGGCAACCGCAGAACTCGCCGAAGCGTCCAAGCGTGCAGAACTGCCGGTTCGTGAGGTGACCGGTTTGGCCGACGGCCTACCGGTCCCGGCCGCTGACGTGCTCGACCGGGCCGGGTGGATCACGGCGGCCTCGCGGTCGATGGCGCATCTCACCGGCGCCGACCCCGACGGCAGTGGCAATCTCATCGTCGGAAAGCCGGCGGGCTTGCAGGCCGGAGCAATGCTGGCGTACCTGTCTTCGGCGATCCTCGGGCAGTACGACCCGTTCACCGGCGAGCACGGCACGCTGCTCCTGGTCACACCGAACATCGTCTCCGTCGAACGGTCCCTTCGGCTGAATCCGAGTGACTTCCGGTTGTGGGTCTGCCTGCACGAGGTCACTCACCGGGTCCAGTTCTCTTCCTCGCCGTGGCTCGCGGAGTACATGAAGGAATCCGTCGAAACGCTCGGAGCGACGGTGGACGAGTCGATGACCGACGTAGTCGGGCGCCTCGCCGCAGAGCTGCGTTCGCGGAAGGAACCCGACTCCAGTGACGGTGCGACGGCGGGCGGGATCATCGGCCTGCTGCGTGCCTCGCAGGCAGAACCCCAGCGTGACGCGCTGGATCGGATGCTCGTGCTCGGCACCCTCCTCGAAGGGCATGCCGACCACGTGATGGACGCCGTCGGCCCTGCCGTGGTGCCGTCGGTGGCCACTATCCGAGCGGCCTTCGACAAGCGTCGGCAGCGCAAGTCCAACCCCGTGCAGCGGATCATCAAGATGCTGCTCGGCATGGACGCCAAGATGGCGCAGTACGTACGCGGCAAGGCCTTCGTCGACGCGGTGGTCCTCAAGGTCGGCATGGAGCAGTTCAACACCATCTGGACCGGGCCCGAGACCTTGCCGTTGCTCGACGAGATCGACAATCCCGACGCGTGGGTAAAGCGCGTTCTCGGCTAGATGCTGCTGCCTGAGACGCCTGCCCTACTCGCGTTGCGACAGGCTGTGCGGGCGTGGACGGTCGCATACGAGCCGCGACGCCGTGTGGTCGTCGCCCTGTCCGGGGGAGCCGATTCGTTGGCGCTGACCGCAGCAGCCGTGGCGGAAACCGATTCTGTCGACGCGTTGATCGTGGACCATCGACTACAAGACGGCTCCGATGCCGTCGCACGCTCGGCCGCGGATCAGGCGCTGGCGCTGGGTTGCCGGACCGCGACGGTGCTGACCGTCGACGTAGCCGATGGTGGGAGTCTCGAGGCCGCAGCGCGTGAGGCTCGGTACAACGCCCTGCGCGACGCCAGGACTGACCTCCCGGTTCTACTCGGACACACGCTCGACGATCAAGCAGAGACCGTGCTTCTCGGACTATCCCGCGGGTCCGGTGGGCGATCGATTCAGGGTATGGCGGCATTCGACGCCCCCTGGGGACGGCCGCTGCTCGGCATCCGTCGATCGGTGACCAGGGCGGCCTGCGTCGACCTGGGAATCACGCCGTGGGAGGACCCGCACAACGACAATCCCGAGTTCACTCGTGTCCGTCTGCGGCACGAGGCGTTGCCGCTACTCGAAGAAATTCTCGGTGGGGGAGTTCCCGAGGCGTTGGCCCGAACCGCGACGCAGTTACGTGAGGACGGCGAAGCGCTCGACGAGTACGCCGAGGCCCTACTCCTACGGGTTGTCGTCGACGGAGAAGTGGAAGTGGACACACTTGCCGAAGCTCCCACCGCAATCCGTCGACGCGCTCTACGGGCCTGGCTACTGCAAGGTGGCGCAAAAGCATTGACCGACAAACAATTACGCGCGGTCGACGCCCTGGTGATCGACTGGCGGGGGCAAGGCGGCGTCGCGATCGGGGGCGGAACACCGGAGGCGAGGTTGGTGGCGGCCCGGCGACGTGGCAGGCTGATCCTCGGATTCGAAGACCGACGAAGGGTTTGACGCGTGTACGAGGGCGACATCGCATCGGTACTGATCTCCGAAGAACAGATCCGTGCTCGAACGGCGGAACTGGCTGAGGACATCGCCAAGCGTTACCCGACAGGCGCCCCCGAAGGGGATCTCCTGCTGATCGGCGTCCTCAAGGGAGCGGTCTTCTTCATGACCGACTTCGCCCGCGCCCTGCCGATCCCGTCGCAGATGGAATTCATGGCCGTCAGCTCCTACGGATCCTCGACCTCGTCTTCGGGCGTCGTCCGCATCCTCAAGGACCTCGACAAGGACATCGCTGGTCGCCACGTGCTGATCGTCGAGGACATCATCGACTCCGGTCTCACGCTGTCGTGGTTGATGCGCAACCTCAAGACTCGTAACCCCGCTTCGCTCGAGGTCGTCACCTTGCTCCGCAAGCCCGACGCGGTCAAGATCGACGTCGACGTCCGGGACGTGGGCTTCGACATCCCCAACGAGTTCGTCGTCGGTTACGGCCTCGATTACGCCGAGCGGTACCGCGATCTGCCGTACATCGGCACCCTGGACCCCGAGGTCTACGGCGGCTGAGCCTGCTCGCTGGTTAGAACTCTTCACATTTCGGCACCTCTGCATCAGTCCTGCGAACGGACGACAGACAGGTCTCCGAGGCGTCGCTAGATTCACGGAATGCGCTATCGACGGCTTATTCGGTGACCCTTCCGCCACCACCGCCACCCCCGCCCCCACCTCCTCCTGGTGGGGAGCAGCAGTACAGGAGTGCCCAACCGCAGGGCGGTCTGTACCAACCTCCGACCACGAACGGCCTCGCAATTGCCGCCCTGGTCGGGGCGCTCGTGCTGGCACCGGTCGGCATTGTGCTCGGCCACATTTCGCTGGCGCAGATCAAACGAACCGGTGAGCAGGGGCGAGGACTTGCAATCGCCGGTCTGGTCATCGGCTACATCTTCACCGGGCTTCTGGTGCTGTCGATCGTGTGGATGTTTCTCATTGCCAATGCTGTCACCCGTGCGTTCGACGACTACGACAGCGCGTCTTCTCTCTACTACACATCCGAATCGTCGAGTACGACTTATCCGACGTACTCGACCACCACATCCCGGACGGTGGCGCCGACGTTCAGCGGTAGCGACACGGCATCGGTCATCGCCAATGCCTCGGTAGGTGACTGCATCGTCCGAAGGCTCGGGGCAGACAAGGGCGACGGGACCAGCGAGACATACGTCAGTCCGGTCTCGTGCAGCTCGAGCAGCGCCACACACCGGGTAGTCAGTCGCGGCACGTCCACATCTTCGTGCACCGCCGATTGGGTCCGCAAAGAGAGTCCGGTCGTAGTGCTTTGCCTAGCGGACGAATGATCGACAGAGGGAGACACAACCGATGACGTTGCCGCCCCCGCCTCCACCTCCACCTCCACCCCCGCCCCCGATTTCACCACCGCAGGCTCCGGTTGCCGGACATCCTCCGCCCTCTCGATCTCGTGGCCGAGGATGGATTGTTGCCGTTGCAGCCCTTACCGCCGTCGCGGCCCTCGCCGCAGGCGCCGTCACCGTTGTCACGGTTCTACGATCGGGAGACACCGATGGACCTGTGGCCGGCCAGCTGGTCAACACCTACCCCACGCAGCCGACGCCAGGGTGGTCGTTGGACGTTGACGAGGTTCTGCCGGGCGGAAGATTTCTGTGGCCGGATTCGCTCGGTGCGAGCTATGGAACGGCGAGATTCATCGACGTGGGACAGACTCTGATCACTACGGTCGGTCCACAGCAGGGACAGCAATCCCAACTTGTTGCAGTCGACGCCGAAAGCGGATCCATTCGATGGCAGTCGCCGGTCGCCGGCACGGTGTCGTGTGCGACCGCCGCGATCGATGCAGCCCTACCTTGTGTCGTCAGGAACCCTGGTGGAACAGCTCGAATCGTTTCCTTCTCGCTCGACTCGGGGGCGATTCGTTCGAGTGTCGACACCGACACAGCCACCTTGGTAGAGGTTTCCGACGGAGCGGTCTTCACTGTCGGCGGTACCCAGTCCGGGCTGGTGATTTCGCGCGGTACGCCCAACGATCTCGACGCGGCGTGGACAACGACAATTCCACCGGAAACCGACTGCGTCGGATCCGGCGATTCGCATTCGTTCGAGATCGTGGACGGCATCGTCTATTACTCGAGCATTGGATCGACGGCGCTCGACGCGGTCGATGGCGCACTGCTTTCGAATCCGAATCTGGGTGGCTACGAGGCACTTCCAGGGCAGGGTTTTGCCGGCGTCCTCTGCGCGATGCCATTTCCCTCGGACGGATACTCCAGCATCGTGTCCGACCGCGACGGTGCCGAGAGATTTAGAGTTGACGAAGACGCACCGGCATCACCGTGGCTTGTCTCGGCATCGAACTCTCGTCCGTACATCGGCTCGCACGGTGCCTACGACATGAACGACGGCACCGAGCTGTGGTCGGTCATCGGCGGAGACCACTTCTCGCTACGCCGGATCGTCGGCGACATCGTGTTGGGCAACGACTCGGACACGCTCTCGGCCTACCGAATCGACACAGGGGAACAGTTGTGGTCGACCAAGATCGGTGACTACTTCTCTTACTCGGTCTCGGACGGTGAGCGAATTCTCGTCCACCCCAACGACGGCAGGGTACTTGCCGTCGAACTCGACGACGGCTCCATCAGCTGGTCACTCGATTCCCACACCAACCACTGGTCTTGGTCGAAGGCCCACGACGGACTCGCGTCGATCTCCAATGACGAATTCGTCTACTACCGACCGACCGGCGGACCGTCGGGAGCGCCAGGCAAACTGCCCGCTGTCCCTGAAATCGACGGAGGCGACGAGTACGTCACGAAATGCGGACGGACGCCGACCCTGACGCCGGTTGAATACCGCACGCAGGCAGAGGGTCTCGTCGTCCGAATGGAAATGAAAGCATCATGTCCCGGCGGAGACATCGTCTCCACCGACGCACTTCGGGTGTCGATCACCGACACCGGCCAGAGCGTTGCATCGGCGGTGTTCGACTTCTCCGATGCCCCGATCTACCTTCCCCGAACCGATGGGACGAACACGACGAACTCGATCCAGCGCGAGTTCCTGTACGACCTCGGTAGCTTCTGGAGGCTGCCGAACACTCTCGGTGAGTCTTCGAGCCTGACCAATTCGAGAGCGTCAGGTGCTCAACTCGTCGAGTGTGAGGACGAGGGGACAAGTGATGCCAGCCTGACGTCCGGGCCGGCATCGCGAAGTGACACCAATACGCCGATCCGGCCCACACGTAGCGCGCAGCCGACAACGGGCGACGTCGAATCTGCGAGTCTCGACGCCCTCCGAGCTCAAGCCGACGCCGATCGTCCGTTTGTGACCGGTGACCTCGCAAACAGGTGGGTGGCTCAGATCTCCTCCAAGCGGGTTGGGCTCGATGCGGCGGATATCAATGGCGCTCAGGTGCATTGGACTGCTGCCCAGATCCTGCGACAGCATCTCGAACTTCGTCTCATGTATCCGGAGGTGCGTCTGCTCTGGAGTGACGAATGGCGGACCTTCGATCTCCGGGGTTGGTGGATAACCGTCGCAGGCTTGACGTTTGCGGATGCGGATGCAGCCAACGGGTGGTGCGATTCGAAGCGGATTGCCAACGATCAATGCTTCGCCAAGATCGTCAGCAACGATCGCGATTCGTCGGGTACCACCAAATATCGGCGATAGTGCCTGAGCCGTTTGGCGCACTTCCACATCTGAGGAGCTTGGCGAATGACCGAAGACAACTCGCGTCAACACGGTGAACCATCGATAAACGGTTTGCCCCAGTCGCACGACATGTATCCACCGGCTCAGGGCTATTCACCCACGCAATCTGTGTTCCAGGATATTCGGATCGGTGACTACACCCGCGACGGGACAGCCGCCGTACTGCTGTTCGTGTCGTTCTTCTTACCGTGGAGCATGACCGTCGGAATAACCCGCGTCGGTTCGAGTGGTCTTGTCGCGCTCATTGTTCTGCCGATACTGCTGTCGCTGGTGTCACTGTCTCTGCCGTACGTGGCGCGCCTCGGAATGCTCGGGCCGAATTGGAACGTCGGACAGATACGTGTGCTGCGTCTGGTGGCCAACGCGCCCCTCCTTTCTGCCGTCGTGGGTTTGGTCGTCTACGACGTCATTCGAGGAATGTTTCGATTCAGCGAGAGTTCGAGTATTTTCACCGGCAACGGCGTCGGCGCCGGAGCGTGGTTCGGGCTTGCCGGTGCCTTGCTCGCAGCTCAACCGCGAGCGGCCGAAATTCGCATCGACCCTCGAACTGCGCCGCGATGGTTGGCGTTGGTGAAGCCGCTTGTGTTTGTGGCTTGGGGGTCGTCAGTGGCCTCGGCGCTACTCGCGCTGATCTACATCCTGGTCTCCGCCAGTCGCTACCGATATTACGACGGGCCGCAGACATTCGAGAGCCTGATCGTTCTCTTCGTGTCGTCGGCCGTTCCGATCGTCGTGGTGGGTGTTGCGGCAGTAGGTCTCGCCAGACGGTTTGCGTCCTGGCGCCTCACCATCGCCGCGCTCGGCATCGCTCTCCTCGCAGCCGGATTACTCCACTCGATCAGCGAGGGCACAAGTGTCGAACTGTTCCACACGGTCACGGCTAGTCCGTACTACGGCATCACGTTCTTGATTGCCGCAGCCGCAATTACATTCATTCCATTCGGTGTTGCATCCGTCGGCGACGGGACGCACCCCGGATACGTCTGGCTCGCAGCGGCACGAAACGGCATGCTGTTGATCGCGGTGTGGAGCTTCGGTGTTGGATTCTCTCAGATCGCAATGGCAGCAACGCAATTTGGCATCGTGCCGTGGGGAGATGCGTTAGTGCTCGCTGTTCTCGCGATACTCGTCGCGATTCTTGCCGTCGTCGGAGTCAAATCACTGTCGCTGCGGTATTCTTCGCTCGACCCTCGCCCGTCACGCGAGGTCTGTCTCGGAGTCTGTGTCGGCTTGCTGGTCCTGATGATCGCTCGTCTCGTGGTGCAGTCGGCCATGTACGGCGAAATATATTACAGTTCATGGATATTCGATCTCGCCATGGCGGTGCTGGTAGTTGTGGTCGCTCTCCCCCTCACAGTCTCACCGGCTGTTCGGAATTTGTATGCGGGGGTGCAACTGTTCGCGTCAGCCACCACGGTTACAGCTGCGGTACCGAATGTCGGACAGCCCGTTCAGCCTTCGCGGCGTGCTCTCGAGGCTGCGGATCCGCGGACTCCGGCGGCGGTGCTGTTCGAGATCGCGTCGAGTTCGCCGGAGTTGCGGCCGGCGATTGCCGCGAATCCGTCGACGTACGACGATCTTGTGACGTGGCTCGAAGCGTTGGGTGATCCTGCTGTGGATGCGGCATTGGATCGAAGGGCTGCTGGTCAATTCGGTCTACCTGAACCCGAACCCGAACCCGAACCCGTCCCCGTGCAGCCTTCGGGACGTGCTCTCGAGGCTGCGGATCCGCGGACTCCGGCGGCGGTGCTGTTCGCGATCGCGTCGAGTTCGCCGGAGTTGCGGCCGGCGATTGCCGCGAATCCGTCGACGTACGACGACCTTGTTACGTGGCTCGAAGCGTTGGGTGATCCTGCTGTGGATGCGGCGTTAGATCGAAGGACTGCTGGTCAATTCGGCCTAGTCGGACACGAACCCGACCCCGAACCTGCGACAGAGATGTTCATATCGAGTGCACCGGAATCCCGCTCCAGCGGCGCCCCTGTGCATTCGGCCGAACCGCAGCTGGCCGTACCGCAACTGGCCGTGCCGCAACCGAACCCGGGGTATGTGCCGACCGGCGTTCCACTCCTGCCTGGTGGGTTTCGGCCGGCCGGCACCGGGATACGAGTTGCCGCGCGGTTCATCGATTTTGCCATTCTCGGAGTTGTATCGGTCGTCGGCGGAATGATCTCCACCGCGACGCTCGGAAGCGCTTTCGACTTCGATGCCTACCGGACAAGTTCGGGTCTGATCGGCCTGCTGATCGGGATCGGTTCGATCGTGTACTTCGTGTGGGGAGAGTCGGCATTCGGGGTAACCCTGGGCAAACTCGCCCTCGGAATAGGCGTTCGCTCGATAGGAGGTGCGCGTCCGACCCTGGCGCAGTCCTTCAAACGGAACGCATTCGTGATTCCCATGTACCTCGGATCGGCTGTTTCGGCGTTGGCCATGCTCGGTAGTGGCGACGAGCTTGTCGGCATGCTGAGTTCGATGTCGTTGGGCAGTATCGCCAGTATCCTGGGTAATATTGTAACGGTGGGTATTTCGATCGCGATCATCGTTTCGATCAGTGGCGCACCGGACGTACGCGGCTTTCACGATCGGATGGCTGACGCCGTCGTCGTGGTCACCCGACAGTAGCCGAGCACGCTTTGACGGAGGCGACTTGTCTCAGAGCGTCAGCAGTTTCTTCTGCACCTTGCCCATGGCGTTGCGGGGCAAGCTGTCGACCAGACAAACCTGGCGAGGACGCTTGTGGATCGACAGCGATTCGGCGACGAAGTCCGAAACCACTGCGCAGTCGGCTACTTCCCCGACGATGAAGGCGACTATGCGCTGTCCGAGGTCGTCGTCCGGCACACCGACGACGGCGGCTTCGCGAACCCCCGGGTACGCCAGAAGCGCCTGTTCCACCTCGCCTGCACCGATGCGGTATCCACCGGACTTGATCATGTCGACAGACTCGCGTCCGACGATGCGGTGGAATCCGCTGTCGTCGATCACTGCGATGTCTCCGGTGCGGAACCAGCCGTCCTCTGTCATGGATTCCGCTGTCTTCGAGGGGTTCCCGAGGTACTCGTCGAAGAGCACGGCTCCCGAAACTTCCAGTTGCCCAAGCTGCTCACCGTCGCGCGCCGACAGTTCACCGTTCTCGCCGCGCAACCTCGTTCTGACACCGGGAACAGCGTGGCCGACCCAACCCGGGCGGCGTTCGCCGTCGTGCGTCGTGCTGACGGTGATGAGAGTTTCACTCATTCCGTAGCGCTCGACGGGAGCCAACCCGGTCAGCGATTTCATCCGCTCGAACAACGGAACCGGAAGTGGCGCGCTGCCGGACACGAGCAGACGCGCGGATCGCAATGCTGCTGCCGCCGAGGGATCTCCGCACACTCGTGACCAGACGGTCGGAACACCGAAGTACAGCGAGCCACCCGCTGCGGCATACGAATCCGGAGTTGGTCTGACGGTATGAATCAGCGCCGAACCCACGCGCAAGGCGCCCAACACGCCGAGAATCAACCCGTGGACGTGGAAGAGGGGCAGTCCGTGGACGAGTGTGTCCTCCGGAGTCCAATTCCACACGTGGGCAAGTGCGTCGAGATCCGCTGCGATCGATGCTCGCGAGAGGACGACGCCTTTCGGAGCTCCGGTGGTTCCCGAGGTGTACATGATCAGTGCAGTAGCTGCCGCGCTCGGTTCGGGATAGGACGTCGCGGATCGCGCGTGAATATCGATGGGAATCAACGGGATACTCGAATCCGTCGGCCCTTCTCCGAGTATCAGTTCGGCCTTGGAATCGGCGATGATGTGCTGACGTTCGAGCGGGCCGGAGTCCGGCGGGATCGGGACCACGGCAACACCGGCGATCAGCGCGCCGGTCACAGCAACGACCGTCTCGAGGCCGGCGGTGGCCTGTACTGCCACTCGCTGTGCGCCGTGGATTCGATCGGCGACCGCGGTGGCGGCGGCCAACAGGTCGGCGCGAGAGAGGGTTGCGCCTTCGCCGAAACTGACCGCCGCTCCGTGATCGTCGAAGAAGTGGGGGTCGAGGGAGCGCAAAAGTGTGGATTCGCTGTTCATTGTGAGTTTCCGTTCTTTGAAAGAAGTTTCAGACGGACCAGGGAACAACGAACAGCAGCCAGGCGAGGATCGGCGTCACGACCATGATGGTCATGCCCCACCGCATCGTCCGCCCGAACACCACGTCGCGTTCTTCCGGAGCGGCGTTCGCCACCACCAGTGCGCCGTTGGTCGAGAACGGACTGCAATCGACCAGAGACGACGAGATCGCCAGCGCGATGACCAGGCCGGTCGCATTGACCTGACCGGTCATGAGAAAGGGAATTGCCAAGGGAATGAGTGCTCCGAGGATTCCCGTGGTGGATGCAAACGCCGAGACGATCGCGCCGATCAGACAGATCAAGAAGGCCGCGAGGAGCGGAATGCCTACGTGCGCTACCGAATCCCCGAGCCACTGGACGGTGTTCTGGTTCTGCAGTAGGGCCACGTACGTGACGATTCCGCCGATGAGGAGCACGGTGCCCCAGCTGATCTTGTCGACGGCTCCGCGGGCGGAGGCCGGGAATATCAGGGTGAGAAGTACCGCGACGGTCAGTGCGGTGGATCCGACGTCGAGGTCGAAGACCAAGGCGCCGAGGGCAAGTGACGCCAGTCCGAGCAGGGTGAGTCGCCGCTCGAGATTGAGTGCTCCCTCGTGCGGAGCGGTCCCACCCGAGGACCTACCGCCACCCTTCGAGCTGTCGCCGGAACCCGAACCGGTGATGGTGTCGCCACCGCCCGACGCGTTTCCGACTGCGCTGACGAGCACGCGTTCCGAGGCGCCGCGAGCGATCAGTGCGCGACCGCCGAACGAGACGTACGCGATGGCAGCGACAACGGCCGCGGCCGCGAAGGTCGAGACGAACAGCAAGGCCGGGCTCGACGGGAGACCGTTCTGGCGCATGACGTCGTTGGTGATCACGCCGAAGATTCCGATGGGGGAGAAGCTGCCCGCCGTTGCGCCCTGGACGACCATGAAGCCCATCAGCATGGGGTGGATCCGGTAGCGGGTGGCGAAGCCCATCGCCACGGGCGCGATGATGGCGACGGCAGCGGGACTGACCGCACCCATGGCGGTCACGGCCGCGCACACCGCGAACATCGCCCACGGCACGAGGGCCACTCGTCCTCTGACCGCCCGCACTGCCGCGTGAATGATCCAGTCGACCGTGCCGTTGTTTCTGGCCAGCGCGAACAGGTAAGTGACACCGACCAGGATGACGAAGAGGCTGGCCGGGAAGCCGTCGAGGATCTCGCTGGTATCGACGGTGAAGACCAGTGTTCCGACGACGAAGGCAGCCACCAGGGCAAGCGCACCCATGTTCACCGACCTCACGGTGGATATGACGAACACCAGGACAAGTACTGACAGGGCTATGACATTTGCCATCGAACTCTCAATCCGTTCGCGACCATCTTGTGGTCTGCATCACTTGGAATTGGCCTAGCCTCTCTGCCACTGCGCCATTTGTCAAGTACACTCCGAGGCATGAATTCGACGTCATCGCCCGGCTCGCGCTCGGGCCTGCCCGGACGATTGAAGCGTCCGCGTCTGTACGAGCAGTTGGCCGAGCACATCTCGAATTTCATCGAGGCTCAAGGTCTTTCGCCCGGCGATCGGCTTCCTCCCGAACGCAGCCTGGCTGCCGAACTCGGCGTGAGTCGCGCGTCGCTCGCTCAGGCGCTCGTTGCCCTCGAAATCCGGGGCCGAGTCGAAATCCAGCACGGCAACGGTGCAGTGATTCGTGAAGCTCCGACGCCTGACGCGGGCCGCTCTGCGGACTCGGGAGTGCGGCTACAGGACCGAACCGTCGACGAACTGACTGCGGCCAGGGAAGCGATCATGGCTGGTTTGGCGCGGGCCGCGGCGTCGAATCCCAACGCTGCGCTGCGGGTCGCGATGCTGACCGACGACGGGACCGCGAGAAACTTCGCCGAGACGTGGCGCTGCGTCAGGCACCTGGCCGGTGGCGGCTTGTTGGCCGATCTCGACGACACTATCGCCCAGCAGGCGGACGTGCCCGAGTCCTCGGCTCGGCTGTCTGCGCGGCTCGATCAGCTCGCTCACCGCATCATCGACGGTGACCCGTCGGGTGCCGCTGACGCTGTTGCGGGAATCCTCTCCGGCACGGCCTGACGAATAACGACGGACGAGCGTCGGAAAAGCGCACGATAACCACTGTGAGCGTGTTCGCTCACGGGAAACTGTGCTGCGACGTAGCCCGGGAACCTGATCGGCAATACGCACGTTGAACACAGTGACGACCGTTCCGACCAAGCGGCACGGCTGCTGGCGGGCATCGATGGGGCCGATCGCGGTAACCTGCAGGTGTCCGGTTGGCAGCCGGAAGGCGACCTGGCAGACCCGCACTCTCGAAAGGACCGGCCACATCGGCCGACCTGTATGAACCGTAAGACTGTGTTCCGTAACGTGCTACTCGTAGCCGTCGTGCTGTTGGTGATCTATGCCTTCAGCTACTTCAGCAACGACACCCGCGACTTCAAGACCGTCGACACCTCGGTCGCGATCTCCCAACTCGACGCCAAGAACGTTGCGTCGGCGCAGATCGACGACCGTGAGCAGCAGGTTCGTCTGTGGCTCAAGAACGGCAACGACGCCACCGACGGTAAGACGCAGATCCTGGCGAAGTACCCCGCGAGTGCGTCGGAGCAGATCTTCGACAAGGTCGAAGGCGCCGGAGCGGACAAGTTCAACACGACGGTCACTCAGGAGAGCTGGCTGACGTCGATCCTTCTGTTCGTGCTGCCGATGATCATTCTGTTCGGCATCTTCTTCTTCGTCATGAACCGGATGCAGGGCGGCGGTGGTCGCGGCGGAGTCATGGGATTCGGTAAGTCGAAGGCCAAGCAGCTCACCAAGGACATGCCGAAAACCACGTTCGCCGACGTCGCCGGTGCGGACGAGGCTGTCGAAGAGCTGTACGAGATCAAGGACTTCCTGCAGAACCCGGCTCGCTACCAGGCGCTCGGCGCCAAGATTCCGCGCGGTGTGCTGCTGTACGGCCCTCCCGGAACCGGTAAGACGCTGCTCGCTCGCGCTGTTGCAGGCGAAGCCGGTGTCCCGTTCTTCACCATCTCCGGTTCGGACTTCGTCGAGATGTTCGTCGGTGTCGGTGCCTCGCGTGTTCGCGACATGTTCGAGCAGGCCAAGCAGAACAGCCCCTGCATCATCTTCGTCGACGAGATCGACGCCGTCGGTCGTCAGCGCGGAGCAGGCCTGGGCGGCGGACACGACGAGCGCGAGCAGACACTCAACCAGTTGCTCGTCGAGATGGACGGCTTCGGTGATCGCACCGGCATCATCTTGATCGCCGCAACCAACCGCCCCGACATCTTGGATCCCGCACTGCTGCGTCCGGGACGCTTCGATCGCCAGATTCCGGTCGGCGCCCCCGACCTCGCCGGTCGCCGCGCGATCCTGCGCGTGCACTCGCAGGGCAAGCCGATCGATCCCAACGCCGACCTCGAAGGTCTCGCCAAGCGGACCGTCGGCATGTCCGGCGCCGATCTTGCGAACGTCATCAACGAGGCTGCGCTGCTCACCGCACGCGAAAACGGGACCGTCATCACCGAAGCGTCGCTCGAGGAATCGGTGGACCGTGTTGTCGGTGGACCGCGGCGTAAGAGTCGCATCATCAGCGAGCACGAGAAGAAGATCACGGCGTACCACGAGGGCGGTCACACGCTGGCTGCTTGGGCAATGCCTGACATCGAGCCGGTCTACAAGGTCACGATCCTCGCTCGCGGTCGCACCGGCGGTCACGCGATGACGGTGCCCGAGGACGACAAGGGTTTGATGACGCGTTCCGAGATGATCGCTCGTCTCGTCATGGCAATGGGTGGACGCGCCGCCGAGGAGCTCGTGTTCCACGAGCCCACCACCGGAGCGTCGTCGGATATCGACATGGCGACCAAGATCGCCCGCGCAATGGTCACCGAATACGGCATGAGCGCCAAGCTCGGCGCAGTTCGCTACGGACAGGAGGGCGGGGATCCGTTCCTCGGCCGTTCAATGGGCGTTCAGTCCGACTACTCCCACGAGATCGCCCGCGAAATCGACGAGGAGGTGCGCAACCTCATCGAGGCAGCGCACACCGAAGCGTGGGCCATCCTCAACGAGTACCGCGATGCGCTCGACCTCATCGCGACCGAACTGCTCGAGCGTGAGACGTTGACTCGCAAGGACCTCGAGAAGATCCTTGCCGGCGTCGAAAAGCGTCCGCGCATCACGGCTTTCAACGATTTCGGTGGGCGTACGCCTTCGGATCGTCCGCCGGTGAAGACTCCGCGCGAACTCGCAATCGAGCGCGGCGAGACGTGGCCGGAGCCCGCTGCCGCACCTGTTCTCGTCAAGGCAGGCGCACCCAACAGCGGTGCCCCCAACGGTGGTGTCCCCAACAACGGTGGTCTCCCCAACAACGGCAACCAGGGACCTTCCAACGGCTACGCACAGCCTTCGTACCCACAGCCGAGTGCTCCGCAGCAGACGCCGCAACCGGGAACACCGGACTACGGAGCGCCCGCCGGATGGTCGGCACCGGGTTGGCCTCCGCGTGAGAATCCGTCTCCGACGTACCCCGGACAGCAGTCGGGTGGATACACCGGTGGACAGAATCCGACCCCGCCGAACCAGTCGCAGGGCCAGTACGGACAGCCCCAACACGGTCAGCCCCAGCCCGATCAGGGGCAGTACGGTCAGCCGCATCCGGGCCAGCAGGCGTACCCGGAGCAGCCGCATCCCGGCCGCCGTTACCCCGCGCAGCCCGATTACCCGGTGCAGTACCCGGACGGTGGACCCTTCGCCGATCCGAATCGGGGAAACCCGTCCGGCGAAAACCAGTGGCAGAGCCCCACGCCGGAACAACCGCAGACTCCGCCGCCGCATCATTCGGCTGAGGACGACGGCCCGAGCACCGCTCGCTGGGACGGACCGGACGGATCTCGCTGACCCTGCGCCACTAGGCTCTGCGGCGGGGGACCTGTGAACAATTCTCGAGGAGAGTTCGGTTGTCGGTGAATGATGTGGCCAGTGAACTGGTGTCGCTCGGAACGGGCCGCCCGTTCGATCAGGCGCGGGCAGAGGCTGCCGTACGGGAATTGTTGATCGCGGTCGGTGAAGATCCGGAGCGTCCAGGCCTGCTCGATACGCCGGCCCGGGTTGCGCGCTCGTACAAGGAGATCTTCGCGGGTCTGTACTCCGAGCCCGACGACGCGTTGAACACAACTTTCGACGAGGGCCACCAGGAATTGGTGCTCGTGCGAGACATTCCGATGTTCTCGACGTGCGAGCACCACCTGGTGTCCTTCCACGGCGTCGCCCACGTTGGCTACATCCCCGGAAAGTCGGGCAAGGTCACCGGTTTGTCGAAGCTCGCGCGTGTCGTCGATCTGTACGCCAAGCGTCCGCAGGTTCAAGAACGCCTGACCAGTCAGATCGCGGATGCTTTGATGCGCAAGCTCGACCCCCGTGGAGCCATCGTCGTCATCGAAGCCGAGCATCTCTGCATGGCGATGCGCGGTATCCGCAAGCCCGGAGCCAGCACGACCACGTCTGCGGTTCGTGGGCTCCTGCAATCCAGCGCGGCCTCACGGTCCGAAGCGCTGGACCTCATCCTGCGTAAGTGAGCGAGATGTCCGCGGCTCCCGTTGCAGGCAGCGATCCGGCCCGGATGGTCGTGATGGGGATTCTGAACGTCACCGCCGATTCGTTTTCCGACGGTGGTCAATTTCTCGATCGTGACGCGGCGATCGCTCGCGGGCTCGAACTGCAACGCATAGGCGTCGACATCGTCGACGTCGGCGGCGAGTCGACGCGCCCGGGAGCCACCCGCGTCGATCCGAAACTCGAGGCTGATCGTATTGCCCCGGTGATCGAAGAACTCGTGGCAGCAGGAATCCGCGTCAGTGTCGACACGATGCGCGCTTCCGTCGCCGCCGCCGCGATCGAAGCGGGTGCAGGGATCGTCAACGACGTATCGGGTGGTCGCGCAGACCCCGACATGGCATCCGTTGTGGCCGACGCCGGAGTGCCCTGGATTCTCATGCATTGGCGCTCGGCCGGTGACTACGTCCATCGTGGCAGCGCCGATCAGTACGACCACGTGGTCCGTGACGTCCGTGACGAACTGCTGTCGCAGGTCGATCTGGCGTTGAAGGCCGGTGTCGATTCGTCGTCGATCATCCTCGACCCCGGCCTCGGGTTCGCGAAGAACGCCGACCACAACTGGGCACTGTTGCGAGCACTACCCGAGTTCAACGCGACCGGATTCCCGGTGCTCGTCGGAGCCTCCCGCAAGCGTTTCCTCGGGTCTCTGCTCAGCGATCCCGACGGCAATCCCCGTCCGCCCGGTGGGCGCGAGACTGCGACGGCCGTGGTCTCCGCGCTTGCGGCGCGTGAGGGTGCCTGGGGAGTTCGGGTGCACGACGCACAAGCCTCGCTCGACGCCATTGCCGTGGTCGACGCCTGGAACCGTGGACGAGAAAGGGCCTGAAATGGGGGACCGAATCGAATTGCGCGGACTGAAGGTTCGCGGCAACCACGGAGTGTTCGACCACGAGAAGCGTGACGGTCAGGACTTCTTCATCGACATCACCGTGTGGATGGACCTGGCTCCAGCCGCAGCGTCGGACGACCTGACTCAGACTCTGCACTACGGCGAGTTGGCGGAGGCCGCCGCAGCCATCGTCGCCGGCCCGTCGCGCGATCTCATCGAGACCGTCGCTGCGGAGATCGCGGACGACGTCATGAAGGATTCGCGGGTCGAGAGCGTCGAGGTCGTGGTCCACAAACCTTCGGCACCGATTCCGCTGGTTTTTGCGGACGTTGCCGTCGTCGCACATCGGACCCGATCGGCATGACGCGCGCTGTTCTGTCGATCGGTTCCAACATCGGCGACAGCGTGGCTCACCTGCAGTCCGTTGTCGACGGGTTGGGCAGCGCCGTCGTTGCTGTCTCACCGGTCTACTCGACCGCGCCGTGGGGTGGCGTCGAGCAGCAGGATTTCTACAACGCGGTGGTGGTGGTCGACGATCCCGAAGCCGATGCCGCTGAATGGCTTCGCCGCTCGCAAGCTCTCGAGGAAGCCGCAGACCGGGTGCGCGAACAGCGGTGGGGGCCACGGAGCCTGGACGTGGACGTGGTCGACTGCGAAGGCGTCGTCAGTTCCGATCCCGTGCTCACACTTCCGCATCCGCGCGCGCATCTTCGGGCATTCGTTCTCGTTCCCTGGCTGGACGTCGAGCCTGACGCGACGCTGATCGTCGACGGCCAGAAGTTGCCGGTGGCACAAATTCTCGACGGCCTCGATCGCACTGAGCGCGAAGGTGTCCGCACTACCGATGTGGTGCTTGCGCGGTGACCGAAAACGACAAGGGTTTGAAGCCGACCCGGATCAGTGAACTCGTGGTACTCGCTGCAGTGGCGGCCGTGGCCACCTGGATTCTGATTCGCGTGTTCTACGGTTCGATGCCGCCCATCCCTGTTTATGCAGGAGCGTCGCTGTACTTCGTGGCTGTTGCCGAGGCCGTCTTCGCTTTTGTCATTCGTTCGCGCGTCAAGAATCGTCAGGTCGGTGACGGGCTCAGACAGCTTCATCCGATCACCGCCGCCCGCGCACTGGCATTGGCAAAAGCATCCGCTTTGGTCGGTTCAGCTACCGTCGGTGTCTGGGTCGGAGTGTTGGTGTATCTCATCCCACAGCGCTCGGTTCTGCAGGCCGCGGCCTCCGACACGCCGGGCGCGTGGGTGGGGTTGGGCGCCGCAATTGCGCTGGTAGCGGCAGCTCTGTGGCTCGAACATTGTTGCAAGACGCCGGAAGATACACCTGACGAGCCCGCGCACTGACAGCCTGGTCGGCAAATCACCCACCGAGGTACGTGGCGACCCCGGTCTCGGCAAGTACCCTGGCAACCATGACAAATTCTGGTCGATCGAAGTCTGCGCGCCGAAGCAAGCGCAGCGCGAGCCAGATGATCATTGCTGCTCTTCTGGCACTTGCTGTCATTGCTTCGCTGTTTCTGATCTTCAGCAACAGCGTTCAGCTTCTTCGGGTGGGTCTGGTCGTCGCTCTGTGGGCAGCCACCCTCGGCGCTATCGCAATGACCAAGTATCGGCGTGAGTCGGCACTGGACAAAGCCAAGGTTGCCGATCTCCAGACCGTCTACGAACTGCAGCTCGAACGTGAAATTTCTGCTCGACGCGAGTACGAACTGAGCGTCGAAGGTCGCGTGCGCCGCGAGGTGACCGCGGACGCGGAGGAACTGGCCGGGCTGCGCGCCGAATTGGTGGCGCTGCGCCGAAACCTCGAAGCACTGTTCGAAGGTGGACTGCTGCCCGAACAGACCGCGCTCAAGACCGATTCGACGCGAGTGCCGGAACTCGGCGGTAGTTCGTACGGCGCGTACCAGCCGGCACCGTCGGGGTTGTACGTTCCCGGCGCCGGCCAGAGCGGACCCAGCCAACCGACACCGAACGTCGGCGGCTTGGCATCGCCCAACGACGATCCGGTGACCGCTGAGACGACCGTCGTGTTCGCGGAGACGTCGTGGCGTGACAGTAGCTTCGTGGCGCCGCGCGTCATTCCGACGCAGAAGTCGCAAGAAACGCAGAAGCCCCAGAGCGGGAACCAAGCACCGAGTTCTCCGGTGAGTTCCTCGCCGTCACGAACGGTGAAAGACGTTCCGGTGAAGAAGGATCCGGAGCCGGTCGCGCCGGTCGAGCCTGAAGTCAAGGCTCCCGCCCAGGCCCCGAAGATCGAAGACGCCGTCATCGAAGACGCTGTCGTCGAAGAGGTGCCCGAGGTTGTCCCCGAAGTTGTCGCGGAAGGTGAACCCGAACCCGAACTCGCTGCGGAGCCTGATGCCGAGCCGCGCCGTCGTCGCCGTGCTGCCCCGGAAGATGCCGCCAGCGGTGCTCATTCCAACGGATTGACCGTCGCCGAAATCATGGCAAACCTGAGTTCGAACAATCCGTCCGAAGGCTCCGGTCGACGTCGTCGCCGAGAGGACTGAGTCGCAGATCACTCGCCCGGCCATGGCATGACGGTTCGGGCGAAGGATATCCTCGGACGCAGAACGTCTGGTACCCGCCGAGCGGGACTGGAACGAACGAGAGGAATCCGGTGACTTCCTTCGGGATCACTAATGGACCTGCACCTGCGCGATTGACGGTAGGAATTGTCTCCGCAGGCCGGGTCGGAACAGCTGTCGGTGCCGCATTGGAGCGAGCCGGTCATGTTGTCAGCGCTTGCTCCGCCGTCTCCACCGCCTCGGTCGCCCGCGCTGTGAAGCGGCTTCCCGATACCGAAATTCTTCCGGCTGCGGACGTCGCAGCTCGCTCCGAACTGCTGATTCTCGCAGTTCCTGACGACCAGCTTGCGGATCTTGTTCGAGGTCTCGCGGCCACCCAGGCCGTCAAGCCGGGCACGCTCGTCGCCCATACGTCCGGTGCCAACGGCATCGCGATCCTGGCCCCGCTGACCGAACTGGGCGCGCTGCCCTTGGCCATCCATCCGGCGATGACGTTCACCGGTCACGACGAGGACACTGCGCGTCTGTCGTCGGCATGCTTCGGAATCACTGCTGCCGACGACATCGGATACGCGATCGCGCAGTCACTGGTTCTCGAGATCGGCGGCGAGCCCGTCCGAGTACGCGAGGAGAACCGCGCGCTCTACCACGCGGCACTGGCGCACGGCAGTAATCACCTGGTCACGCTCGTAGTCGACGCCGTCGAGGCGCTGCGAGCGTCGTTGCAGGGCGACGAGCTGCTCGGTCAGCAGTTGGTCGACGGAGATCCGGGTGGGGTGGCCGAGCGTGTCCTGCAGCCGCTGCTGTCGGCGGCCTTGGACAACGCGCTACGACGCGGTCCCTCGGCGTTGACCGGCCCGGTGGCACGCGGTGACGCTGCTGCCGTCGACACACATTTGCGCGTACTGACAGACCTGGATCCGGAGCTCGCTGCCGGCTATCGAGCGATGTCCTTGCGATCGGCCCAGCGGGTGGGCGCCCCCACCGAATTGTTCGACATCTTGACTGAAACGGGAGGTGACCGTCGTGAGTGATCTGCAGGGCGGATACAAGCGCGGCGAACTGACGGTGCACCACGATCCGGACAAGCTTCGGCGCGTCTCGCGGGCACTGCGCGGTGTCGGGCGTCAGGTGGCGCTCGTTCCGACGATGGGTGCGCTGCACGCCGGCCACATCGAACTGGTTCGTCAGGCCAAGGTCACCGGCGCGGTCGTGATCGTTTCCATCTTCGTGAACCCGCTGCAGTTCGGTGCCGGCGAAGACTTGGACGCGTACCCACGCACTCTCGATGCGGATCTCGACCTGCTTCGCGCCGAGGGCGTCGAATTGGTGTTCGCGCCGAGCGTCAAGACGATGTACCCGCGTGGTCAGCGCACCACCATCGTGCCCGGGCCGTTGGGCAGCGAACTCGAAGGCGGCGCACGCCCGACGCACTTCGCAGGAATGTTGACCGTTGTGGCGAAGCTGCTGCAGATCGCGGCACCCAATCACGCGTACTTCGGTGAGAAGGACTACCAGCAGCTGACGCTCATTCGTCAGATGGTGTGGGATCTCAACTTCGACGTACAGATCATCGGAGTTCCGACGGTCCGCGAGTTCGACGGCCTCGCGTTGTCCTCTCGCAACCGCTACCTCGACGAGAGCCAGCGCACCGCGGCGGTCGCGCTGTCCGCAGCTCTGATCGCCGGTGCGCACGCGGCGGCCGGGGGCGCGGAAGCAATTCTGGAAACCGCACGCGCTGTTCTGGCAGCTGTTCCGGAAATCGAGGTCGACTACCTCGAGGTGCGGGGCGTAGATCTGGGCCCCGCGCCCGAGCGAGGCGACGGCCGGCTGTTGGTGGCCGCCAAGCTCGGAACCACCCGTTTGATCGACAACGTCGGTGTCGCGGTGGGAACCGGATTCCTCGAGCGTGACACCGACCCATCCGCCGACGCCATCGACGACCTGCTGTCTCACTGAGCACTTTTCACGAGTAAGGACCTGGATATGTTTCGCACGATGATGAAGTCGAAGATCCACCGCGCCACCGTGACTCACGCCGACCTGCATTACGTCGGTTCCGTCACGGTCGATCAGGATCTGATGGACGCCGCAGACCTCCTCGAAGGCGAACAGGTGTGCATCGTCGACATCGACAACGGTGCGCGTCTGGAGACGTACGTCATCGCCGGCGAGCGCGGCACTGGTGTCATCGGAATCAACGGTGCGGCAGCGCATCTGGTCAAGCCGGGTGACCTGGTCATCCTCATCGCCTACGGCGTGATGAACGAGCAGGAAGTCAAGGAGTACTCCCCGCGCGTCGTGTTCGTCGATGCCGACAACAAGCAGATCGAACTCGGCTCCGACCCGGCTCACGCGCCGGAGGGTTCGGGTCTGATCACCCCGCGCATGCTGTCGACACTCGAGGCCTCGCGCGAATCCAGCCTGGTGTAACCCATGCTGCTCACGGTCGACGTGCGGAACACCAATATCGTTCTGGGATTGTTTTCCGGGACTGGCGAGTATTCGAAGCTGTTGCAGGACTGGCGAATGCGAACCGACCCTCGGATGACTGCCGACGAGTTGGCGTTGACCTTCCGTGGGCTGTTGGGTACCCATGTCGATCAGATCACCGGCGTTGCGGCGCTGTCGACAGTGCCGTCCGTCTTGCGTGAAATCCGCGTGATGCTGGAGCGGTACTGGGGTCACGTTCCCCATGTGGTGGTCGAACCGGGTATTCGCACCGGTGTGCCACTGCTGGTGGACAACCCCAAAGAGGTGGGAGCCGACCGGATCGTCAACAGTCTTGCCGCGCACCATCTTTACGAGGGTCCGTGCATTGTCGTGGACTTCGGTACATCGACCTGTGTCGACGTCGTTTCCGCCAAGGGTGAGTTCCTGGGCGGCTGCATTGCGCCAGGACTCGAGATCTCCACCGATGCCTTGGCGTCGCAGTCCGCTGCGCTGCGCAAGGTCGAATTGGTGCGCCCGCGTTCGGTGGTCGGCAAGAACACTGTCGAATGCATGCAGTCCGGCGCGGTATTCGGCTTCGCCGGCCTCGTAGACGGACTGGTCAACCGCGTACGCGACGAACTACCGGAGTTCGGTGGTGACGACGTCTCCGTGATCGCAACGGGGGACAGCGCACCGCTGATCATCCCCGAATCCGACACTATCGATCACCTCGAACGGGACCTCACTCTCGAGGGGCTGAGGTTGGTCTTCGAGCGCAATCAGGCGCGTCGTGGATCCGGTCGACGACCCGTCGCCTGATCGATGGTTTTGCTCCAGCAGTTTCGCGATTGCGAAAGTTGTGCCACAATGGTGCTCGTGAATCGCTGCATGGGTGCTCAGGAGTGTTGTCGAGGCTGACCGCTGCCTTGACCAATTCACATTCCTTGGAGCTAGCTCGTGCTATCCACATATTCTGCAGATCTCTCTGTTTTGGCCCCGACTCTTACTGCTGACCGTGCTGTTTCCGCAGGTCGTAGCTCTAATCGTGGGGCATCTGGACGTCGTCCGAGTGGTGCGTCGTTGCCCACCCGCCTTCGTCCGGCCGATTTGCTGCGACTGACCGACGAGGGAGCGAACGGCGTGCTCGACGGCCGTTTCGATCACCTCATCCCCGATGCCTTCCCGACGCTCGACCGTTGGTCCACCCGCTTGCACGCGGACGACGACGTCGATGTGTGGCTCATCAGCTGGGTACCCGAACGCAATACCGAATTGCACGACCACGCAGGCTCGTTCGGCGCATTGACCGTCCTCAGCGGTTCTCTCACCGAATTCCGTTGGGCCGGTGACGCCCTGGTGGAACGCCAGCTCGACGCCGGCGATCAGGCTTCGTTCCCGCTCGGATGGGTTCACGATGTCGTGCGTTCGACGGATGCTCCCGGCGCTCCGGTCGAAATCAGCTCTGATGCACCGACTCTGAGTGTTCATGCTTACTCGCCGCCGCTGACGGCAATGTCCTACTACGAAGTGACGGATCACCGGACACTTCGCCGCACCCGTACCGAGCTGACCGACCTGCCCGAGGGGGGCACCAAATGACCATCGACCAAATGCTCGACGACGCTCGCGCACAGATCGATCGCATGTACGTTTTTCAGCTCACCGAAGCCTTTCACCGCGGAGCAATCTTCGTCGACATTCGTCCGCAGGCGCAGCGCGCCATCGAGGGAACTCTCCCCGGCGCACTCGCGATCGAGCGGAACGTGCTCGAGTGGCGCCTCGACCCCACCAGCAGCGCGCACCTTGCGCTGGCCACCGACCACGACGTCGAGTGGGTCATCGTCTGCTCCGAGGGCTACACCTCGAGCCTGGCCGCAGCGTCGTTGCAGCAGCTCGGCCTGCACAAGGCCACCGATCTGGTGGGCGGATACCAGGCGATCAAGGCTGCAGGTTTGCTCGGTGCGCTCAGCGGAGTGCGTCATTGCTCCCGCGAGTTGGCCGCTGTTTCCGCTCACTGACCCGTTTGCTGTGCGCCTTTATTAACCGCGGGCGGTTAATAAAGGCGCACAGCAGGTCTGGCGATAGATCTTCGGACTCACTCCGTGATGGCGGGTGAAGGCCGTCGTGAGGGCGAAGGGGCTCGAGTAACCGACTTCTCGGGCGATCGACGACACCGTTCGTGCCGGGTCTGCGAGCAGATCCGCGGCCACGGACATGCGCCAGTCAGTCAGATAACCAACCGGCCCGATGCCCATGAGGTTGGTGAACCGGCGAGCGAAAGCTGCTCGCGAACTGCCGGCTTCCTGAGCCAAACTCGCGACTGTCCAGGGATGTTCGGGCCGATTGTGTATGAGCCGCAAGGCATGCCCGATGACGCGATCTTCGTATGCCTTGATCCATCGCGGTGATCGATCCGGATTCTCGGCGAACCACGTACGGACCGCCGAGATCAGGACCAGGTCCAGGAGTCGGTCCAACAAGACTTCCTGCCCTGGCCCATCGGAGGCGATCTGTTGTTCCAGAAGCGTTGTCATCGGCGCATTTTCGATGCTGCCTCGGACCACCGCGACGGGCGTCAGGCTGTCGAGGATCTGGCGGCTGACGTAGGAGTCCAAACGATATGTGCCCGTGAGCATGACGGTTTCGCCGCTCGTCGAGTTGCCCCACGTGCGAACCCCGAGCACTGACATGTCCTCGAGTGGTGAGCCGTCGACCGCGGCGCAGTTCTGCGCTTCGTCGATGAGTACGTGAACCGGGGTGCCGGGCTGATCGGCGACTGTATACGGATCGGGGCCGCGCAGAAGTGCCACGTCGCCGACCTCGAGATTCTCGGTCTGGCCGGTGTCGGAGACGACGACTGCGGTGCCGCGAACCAGAACCAGCACGGTGACGGGTGCGTGGTCCTCGATACGCAACGACCACGGTGGATCGAGCAACGAGCGCAGCAGAAAAGCGCCCTCCGCCCGCGATCCGGCCAGCATCATCGACAATGCATCCATGATTCGACGGTAGACGCTGGCGTATGTTTTTACGACCTTCGACTATGGATCGTATTGACGTCGCGCGGTCGAATGAAGACATGACTACAACAGGTGACATTCAATCGGCAGTAGTGATCGGTGGTACCGGCAAGACCGGTGCGCGCGTGGCTCACAGGCTCACCGCGGCGGGCGTGCGGACCCGAATCGCGTCGAGAACCTCTGGGACGCTTTTCGAGTGGAACGATCAGACGACGTGGCAGCCCGCTGTGTCCGGTGTCAACGCGGCATACGTGGCGTATGCGCCGGATCTTGCGGTGCCGGAATCGAGCACGCACATCGAGGAGTTGGCGAATCTCGCGTATCGCGAAGGCGTCAGGCGAATGGTGCTCCTGTCCGGTCGGGGTGAACCGGCAGCGCAGAAAGCCGAGCGGGTACTGGCCGACAGTGGCCTGGAATGGGCTGTGGTGCGGGCCAGTTGGTTTGCCCAGAATTTCAGTGAAGGGTATCTGCTCGACCCGATTCGAGAAGGCCACCTGGCACTTCCGACAGGCGGGGTGGGGGAGCCGTTCATCGACGTCGACGATCTCGCTGACGTGGCGGTGGCCGCGTTGACTCGAACCGAGCTCCTCGGCCGAGTCCTCGAGGTGACAGGTCCGGAGTTACTCACTTTCGCGGAGGCCGTTGAGGCGATTTCGACGGCGTCGGGTCGCGCGGTGGAGTTCGAAAGAATTGGACTGCAACAATTTTCCGACAGCATGACGGAAGTCGGCATCCCGAGCGACGTCGTGGAGTTGCTTACGTACCTGTTCGCCGAGGTTCTCGACGGACGGAATCAAAGCGTGACCGGAGTGGTCGAAGAGGTCCTGGACAGGCCCGCTCGAGATTTCACCACATTTGCCGCCGAGGTCGCTCGAACGGGGGTTTGGTCATGAAGAAGTCCGAGGTCATTCTGGAGCTGCTGGTCGGCGTGACTGCGCTCGGCGCGCTCATCGCCGGTGGTGCGTTGTTTGCTTTCTCTTCCTTTGTGATGCCCGCCCTGCGATCGGTGGACACTCATACCGCGATCACGTCGATGCAGGCGATCAACGTCGAAGCACCACGCAGTGCCTTGATGCTGCCGCTCATCGGATCCGCGCTCACTGCACTGTCCGCTGGAATCTGGGCACCGATCTCCAGGCCGAACGGTTGGGTGCTCGTGGTCGTCGGTTGCGTCGGCGTCCTCGTTTCCTTCGCGGTGACCGCGATTTACCACGTCCCGCGTAACGACGCTTTTGCCTCGGTGAGCGCTACCGACGCAGCCGCATGGGCGTCGTACGAGGCGGGGTGGACGATGTGGAATCACGTCAGGGTTGCGCTGTACCTCCTGTCGGGAATCGTGCTCGCGGTGGCCGCGGTGCTACCAGCAACAAACGCGGTGGACACGGCCCAGTAGTCTTGTACCCCGTGAGTGATGTAGAAGCCCAGCCAGTCGACGACACCCCCGAGCAGCTCCGTATCCGGCGCGAAAAGCGTGAACGGATCCTCGCGCAAGGGCAGGAGGCGTACCCGGTTTCGGTCGATCGCACCCACACGCTTGCGCAGATCCGCGCGGAGTACCCGGAACTCGAGCCGGACACGGCGACTGGTGTGCTGGTCGGCGTCGTCGGCCGCGTCATCTTCATGCGCAACACCGGCAAGCTGTGCTTCGCGACTCTGCAAGAGGGCGACGGCACCCAGCTGCAGGCCATGATCAGCCTCGCCGGTGTCGGCGAAGAGGCACTGGCTGCCTGGAAGTCCGACGTCGACCTCGGTGACTTCGTCTTCATCCACGGCGAGGTCATCAGCTCCCGTCGCGGCGAGCTCAGCGTGATGGCCGACGCCTGGCAGATCGCATCCAAGTCGCTGCGCCCCCTGCCGGTTGCGCACAAGGAAATGAGCGAAGAGTCCCGGGTGCGTCAGCGCTACGCGGATCTGATCGTTCGCCCCGAGGCTCGTGACAACGCCCGCAAGCGCGTCGCTGTCGTCCGCGCGCTGCGCAATGCTCTCGAGAGCCGCGGCTTCCTCGAGGTCGAGACGCCGATGCTGCAGACGCTGCACGGCGGCGCGGCAGCTCGCCCGTTCGTCACGCACTCGAACGCCCTCGACATCGACCTGTACCTGCGTATCGCGCCGGAACTGTTTCTCAAGCGTTGTGTCGTCGGCGGCATCGAGAAGGTCTTCGAGATCAACCGCAACTTCCGCAACGAGGGCGTCGACTCCACCCACTCTCCCGAGTTCGCGATGCTCGAGACGTACGAGGCCTACGGCACGTACGACGATTCCGCGAAGATGATTCGTGAGCTCGTCCAGGAAGTTGCGCAGGAAGCGTTCGGCACGCAGGTCCTCACCCTCGCCGACGGTACCGAGTACGACGTCAGCGGCGAGTGGCAGGTTCTCGAAATGTACCCGTCGTTGTCGGCGGCCATCGGCACCGAGGTCACCCCGGATACGACGGTCGACGAGCTACTTGCTTTGGCGGAGAAGGTCGGCCTCGAGATTCCCAAGGACAAGGGTTATGGCCACGGCAAGCTCGTCGAGGAACTGTGGGAGCACCAGTGCGGCGATCAGCTGTACGTGCCGACGTTCGTCCGCGACTTCCCGGTCGAGACGTCGCCCCTGACCCGAGATCACCGCAGCAAGAAGGGTGTCACCGAGAAGTGGGACCTGTACATCCGCGGATTCGAGTTGGCGACCGGCTACTCCGAACTTGTCGACCCGGTGATCCAGCGTGAGCGTTTTGTCGACCAGGCGCGCCTCGCGTCGGCCGGCGACGACGAAGCGATGGTGCTGGACGAGGAGTTCCTCGCCGCGATGGAACAGGGCATGCCGCCGACCACCGGCACCGGCATGGGAATCGATCGACTGCTGATGGCTTTGACGGGTCTCGGTATTCGCGAGACGATCCTCTTCCCGATCGTCCGTCCGTCCGCTCGCTAGATTCACTTCGATCAGGGTTCGGCCGCACACGTTGCGGCCGAACCTTTTTCAGTTGGGGCGCTCCCGAGGGATTCGATTTGTTCCCGACGATATTCGCCCGCCGCCGCTCTGAGCGGTGACGGAGTTCTGCGGTAGCTTCGGGCTCTGCGCGTTCAGCGCATCGTAGTTCCCGATTCGAAGTGGGACTCGGAAGAGGTGTTTTCTCGCGCCGTCTTCTGTCATGATCCCCCCGCTGGATGCATCCCCCAATGCGTCGTACGGAGCGAATCGGCACTGTCCTTGTCACAAGACAAGTCGACTGGCATACCCGGCGGCGATCAGTCCCAATCATCCGGACGAGCCAAGACAGGACGTTTGTCCAGGTGCTATTGTCGCTGCTTATCGAAGGATCTGGGGAGGAATGGTCGTGGTGAAAAAGGTTGTCGTCACGATGGTTGACGATCTGGACAAGAAATCGCCCGCTGACGAAACTGTCGAGTTTTCCGTCGACGGAGTTGCGTACGAAATCGATCTCACCGCCGCCAACGCCGCGGAACTGCGCGATGCACTGAAAAAGTGGATTCCCCATGCGAGAAAGTCGAATTCCGCAAAATCGGCCAACGGATCGGTGGCCAAGTCTCGCCCAGTTGCCGACCGCGATCAGAGTGCCGCCATCCGCGAATGGGCCAAGGGTGCCGGCTTCGAGATTTCGGCCCGCGGTCGTATTTCGACCGAGGTGCGCCGAGCCTACGAAAAGGCCGTCTGAAATGGATCGCGAATGGATTCGGGCGCATTTTGCCGAAACGGATTGATAACGCGTTCTACTTTGTTAGCGTCTGCACGGTTCGCATCTCTCGTAGAGGAGTCGGTCGTGCGCAGAATCAGGTTGTTCGGGGGAGCGGTTCTTGCCGCGGTGATGCTCATCGGGTTCAGTTCCGTGGCGTCGGCTCAGGCTCCGTTGCCCGTGCCCAATGCATTCCTCGCGGGAGTTCCTCAGGAGTTGGGAAATCCTGGCGGTTCAGCTCCCGGATCCAATGACTTTTCGTGTAAACCGACTGCCGAACATCCCAATCCGGTTGTGCTCGTTCACGGAACGGGTGGAAACAGGCAGACCAACTGGGCCACCTATGCGCCGTTGCTCGCCAACGAGGGCTACTGCGTCTTCGCGCTGACGTACGGCAACTTCCCCGAGCAGCCATGGCCGTTGTCGGCCATCGGTGGAATGCAGGAAATTCCCTCCAGCGCAGCACAATTGTCGAAATTCGTCGATCAAGTACTGGGCGCCACGGGCGCAACGTCGGTAGATCTGATCGGACATTCGCAGGGCACCATCATCAACGGGTACTACGCGAAGTTCCTCGGCGGTGCCGACAAAGTGGACAACATCGTCTCGGTGGCGTCGCTGTGGAAGGGAACGCTCGGAAACGAGCAGGCAAGTATCGGCCGCAGCCTTCGCGAACTCGGAGTATCCGAGGCAGCGCAGGCCGGATTCCCGATCTGCAAGGCGTGTCTGAACATGGGGGCCGGTTCGGAGTTCATCGAAAATCTCCGTGCGGGAGGCGTTTACGCGCCGGGCGTTCACTACACGAACATCACGACGCGCTACGACGAACTGGTGCTGCCGTACACAAACGGACTGGAGCCCGGGCCCAACGCCACCAACATCGTCGTCCAGGACGGTTGTGAGCAAGACATCTCCGATCACCTCGCCATCGCGGCATCGCTGCGCGCTGCGACTTTTGCTCTCAATGCACTCGACCCCGCGCACCAGCGGCCGGTACCGTGCAACTCGGTATTGCCCGTCGTGGGTTGAGCAACATGTGGAGGCCTTCGGTGGGGATTCGAACATGCGTGGGCGCTCTCGCTCTGGCCGGAGCCGTAGCTGCGACCGCCACACCGCTTGCGTCGGCGAACGAACCTCTTCCCGTTCCGTTCGGTTTCTTCAGTGGAATCGCCCTCGAAGCGACCAACCCGGGCGGATCGGCCCCCGGCACCAACGACTTCTCGTGCAGGCCTTCCGCTGCTCATCCTGATCCCGTCGTTCTGGTGCACGGGACGGCGGCCAACCGTCAGACAAATTGGGGCGTACTCGCACCCGTGCTGGCCAACGAGGGGTACTGCGTTTTCGCGCTCACCTTCGGGAATCGAACGGACCAGCCGTGGCCGATTTCCGCAGCCGGCGGCCTCGCACCACTCGGAGACAGCGCAGGGCAGCTGTCGGAGTTCGTCGACCAAGTCCTTACCGCGACCGGTAGCTCGAAGGTGGACCTGATCGGACACTCCCAAGGGACGACGGTCAGTGCGTACTACGCCAAGTTCCTCGGCGGCGACGCGAAGGTTTCCAAGATCGTCTCCATCGCTCCGTTGTGGGACGGCTCGGAGGTCGGCCCACCGGAAGGCGTCGGCGGACCGGATTTCGACAACGCCACCTTCGTGACCGAACTGCGCGACGCGGGCGTCTACTCCGATGACGTCGAGTACACCAACATCGTGACTCGATTCGATCAAGTAGTCGTTCCGTACAGCAGCGGAATACTGGCCGCGTCGAATGCGTCGAACATAGTTGTTCAGGACGGCTGCGAACAGGACCTGTCGGATCACATCGCGTTGGTGGCGTCGGCGCGAACGGCGACTCTGACGCTCAACGCGCTGGATCCGTCGAATCCGCGTGAGGTGCCGTGCACTCGGGTACTCCCGATATTCGGCTGATCAGGCGTCGAAAATCGCTGTTCGCTTCAGGCGTACAGGAACCGGGAAACGATTCCCTCAGCTGCGACGTTGTGAACGGTAAGCAGTCCGGCTTCCGCCGCCAATCGGGTGGAGGAGCAGCAGGTGGACTTCGCGCCCTCTAGAGTAATAAGTGGGGTCGTGCAACCTTTGTCGATTCGTGGACGTCAGTCCGCTGACCGGCGAGGCGATCAGTCTGTAGTGCCGGAGCGAAACGCGGCGACCAGGGACGAGACATCCGGTCTCGAACCTGCCCGCCGGAGAGTGTGAGGGAGAGCGATGTTCGAGAGGTTCACCGATCGCGCGCGGCGCGTTGTTGTCCTGGCTCAAGAAGAAGCCAGGATGCTCAACCACAACTACATCGGCACGGAGCACATCCTTCTCGGCCTCATTCACGAGGGCGAAGGTGTTGCAGCCAAGTCGTTGGAGTCGTTGGGTATCTCCCTCGAGGGAGTCCGCAGCCAGGTCGAGGAGATCATCGGCCAGGGCCAGCAGGCTCCGTCCGGTCACATCCCCTTCACACCGCGCGCCAAGAAAGTCCTCGAGCTGAGTCTGCGCGAAGCGCTGCAGCTCGGACACAACTACATCGGTACGGAGCACATCCTGCTCGGTCTCATCCGTGAGGGTGAGGGCGTGGCAGCCCAGGTTCTGGTCAAGCTCGGTGCCGATCTCAACCGCGTCCGCCAGCAGGTCATCCAGCTGCTGTCGGGCTACCAGGGCAAGGAGCCCACCGAAACCGGTGGCACCCGCGGAGAGGCCGGCACGCCGTCCACCTCGCTCGTGCTCGACCAGTTCGGTCGCAACCTGACGCAAGCTGCCCTCGAAGGCAAGCTGGACCCGGTCATCGGCCGCTCGAAGGAAATCGAGCGCGTCATGCAGGTTCTCTCGCGTCGTACCAAGAACAACCCGGTCCTCATCGGTGAACCCGGTGTCGGTAAGACCGCTGTGGTCGAGGGCCTGGCTCAGGCAATCGTCAACGGCGAGGTCCCCGAGACCCTCAAGGACAAGCAGCTGTACACGCTCGACCTCGGGTCGCTCGTGGCCGGCAGCCGTTACCGCGGTGACTTCGAAGAGCGCCTGAAGAAGGTTCTCAAGGAAATCAACACCCGCGGCGACATCATCCTGTTCATCGACGAGCTGCACACCCTCGTGGGTGCGGGCGCGGCCGAGGGCGCTATCGACGCGGCCTCCATCCTCAAGCCCAAGCTCGCCCGTGGTGAGCTGCAGACCATCGGTGCCACCACTCTCGACGAGTACCGCAAGTACATCGAGAAGGATGCCGCTCTCGAGCGTCGTTTCCAGCCCGTCCAGGTGGGCGAGCCGACCGTCGAGCACACCATCGAGATCCTCAAGGGTCTTCGTGACCGCTACGAGGCTCACCACCGTGTATCCATCACGGACGGTGCTCTGGTGGCAGCGGCGACGCTGGCCGACCGCTACATCAACGACCGCTTCTTGCCGGACAAGGCGATCGACCTCATCGACGAGGCGGGCGCGCGAATGCGCATCCGTCGGATGACTGCACCGCCGGACCTGCGCGAATTCGACGATCGCATCGCCGACGCGCGTCGCGAGAAGGAGTCCGCGATCGACGCGCAGGACTTCGAGAAGGCCGCGAACCTGCGTGACAAGGAGAAGACCCTCGTTGCTCAGCGCGCTGAGCGTGAGAAGCAGTGGCGTGCGGGAGACCTGGACGTCATCGCCGAGGTCGACGACGAGCAGATCGCCGAGGTTCTGGGCAACTGGACCGGCATCCCCGTCTTCAAGCTCACCGAGGAGGAGACCACTCGTCTGCTCCGCATGGAAGAGGAACTGCACAAGCGGATCATCGGCCAGGAAGAGGCAGTCAAGTCCGTCTCGAAGGCGATCCGTCGTACGCGTGCAGGTCTGAAGGATCCCAAGCGTCCCTCGGGCTCGTTCATCTTCGCCGGCCCGTCCGGTGTCGGTAAGACCGAGCTCGCGAAGTCGCTCGCCAACTTCCTGTTCGGCGACGACGACGCTCTGATTCAGATCGACATGGGCGAGTTCCACGACCGCTTCACCGCTTCGCGTCTGTTCGGTGCCCCTCCCGGGTACGTCGGATACGAAGAGGGCGGCCAGCTCACCGAGAAGGTGCGCCGCAAGCCGTTCAGCGTTGTGCTGTTCGACGAGATCGAGAAGGCACACCAGGAGATCTACAACACCCTCCTGCAGGTGCTCGAGGACGGCCGTCTCACCGACGGTCAGGGACGTACCGTCGACTTCAAGAACACGGTGCTGATCTTCACGTCCAACCTCGGTACGTCGGACATCTCCAAGGCAGTCGGCCTGGGCTTCAGCTCGGGAACGGGCACGGAGTCGAACTACGAGCGCATGAAGCTCAAGGTTCACGACGAGCTGAAGAAGCACTTCCGTCCCGAGTTCTTGAACCGTATCGACGACATCGTCGTCTTCCATCAGCTCACGAACGAGCAGATCGTTCAGATGGTCGACCTGATGCTCGCTCGCGTCGAGGCGGCACTCAAGAACAAGGACATGGCCATGGAGGTCACCGACAAGGCCAAGTCGCTTCTGGCCAAGCGCGGATTCGATCCGGTACTGGGTGCACGACCGCTGCGTCGCACCATCCAGCGCGAGATCGAGGACCAGATGTCCGAGAAGATCCTCTTCGGAGAGATCGGACCGGGTCACATCGTGCTCGTCGACGTCGAGAACTGGGACGGCGAAGGCTCGGGCGAGGACGCGAAGTTCACGTTCACGCCTACCAAGAAGCCGATCGACGTGCCGGACGCACCGCCGATCGAGCTGACCAAGGCCGGCGAAAGCGAAAGCGCAGCCGAGTAGTACAGCAGAGCAAGTAACGAAACGGGCGGCACCTCACCGGTGCCGCCCGTTTCGTGTATCACGGGAGAGGGCGTACACATGAACGACATCGAACTGGGTCACCTGCGTCGTTGCGTCGAATTGGCAACGGAAGCATTGGATGCCGGCGACGAACCTTTCGGTTCCGTCCTGGCAGCGGCCGACGGAACCTTTCTGGCGGAGGATCGAAACAGAATCGCGGGCGGCGACAACACTCGTCACCCCGAATTCGAGCTGGCGCGGTGGGCAGCTCAGTACCTGACGCCGGAAGAGCGTTCGACGGCAACGGTATTCACCTCGGGTGAGCACTGCGCGATGTGTTCGGCAGCGCACGCGTGGGTGGGACTGGGACGGATCGTCTACATCTGCTCTTCGGCCCAACTCGGCGACTGGCTCGCGGAGTGGGGTGTGGCTCCGGCGCCGGTGAAGTCCCTGTCCGTCAACGAGGTTGCGCCGAACATCCCGGTCGAAGGTCCGGTTCCGGAGTTGGTTCCACAGGTACGAGAACTGCATCGGAAGTTGCATTCGCAGAGCACGTGAAGGACGCACACGAACGGGCGGCACCTCGCTGGAGGTGCCGCCCGTTTCATGTCGAGTCAGGAAACTGCGTCGACTGCTCGAACCTTCTCTCGCAGTTCACCCTTGACGACTTTGCCGCTTGCGTTGCGTGGGAGCGCTTCCACGACGACGATGTCCTTCGGGTGCTTGTAGCGCGCGAGACGATCGTTGAGGAAGATGCTCAGCTCCTCGATGGTCAGGTCAACGGCTGAACCCGGCGCCATTGCGACGATCGCAACCGGCACCTCACCCCACTTGGCGTCGGGGCGACCGACGACGGCCGCTTCGACGATCAATTCGTGTTCGTAGAGAACGTTTTCCACCTCGGCGCAGTAGATGTTCTCGCCGCCGGAGATGATCATGTCCTTCTTGCGGTCGACGACGTAGACGAAGCCTTCGTCGTCGACTCGAACGAGATCGCCGGAGTGGAACCACCCACCGTGGAAGGCGTCTGCGGTGGCGGTGGGGTTGTTCCAGTACTCACTCATCATCGTGGGCCCACGGTAGACGATTTCGCCGATTTCGCCGGGTGCCACGTCGTCCATGTTCTCGTCGACCACCCTGGCGGAGATGGTCGGAATGACCCGACCGACCGATCCGAGCTTACGAATTGCGTCTTCGCCGTCGAGAACGCAAGTGATGGGCGACATTTCGGTCTGACCGAAGACCGCGACATTGAATGCGTCGGGGAAGGTTTCGGCCATTGCCCGCAGGATCGTATCGGACGACGGCGCGGCACCCCACGAGATGTTCTTCAGCGACAGTGCTCGAGGTTGTGCCTTCTGAACTGCGCACACGGCCTGCCATTGCACAGGCACGAGGAACAGACTGGTGACCTTCTCGGCTTCGAGAATGTCGAGTAGTTGGCCCGGGTCGAATGCGCCGACCGGGTGGATCACCGTGGTCGTGCCGAGTTGCAGGCTCGGTGCGATGGATCCGAGGGCTGCGATGTGGAACATGGGCGACGCGCAGAAACCGATGGAATCGGCGTTGAACAGGTGGAAGGCCCGGATACAGGTCAATGCTTGCGACGACAGGTTCGAGTGGGAGAGTACCGAACCCTTGGGGCGACCGGTGGTTCCCGAGGTGTACATGATCAGAGCAGGAGTGTCGTCCGGGATGTCGACGAACGCGTGCTGCGCACCCTCTTCGCTGATCAGGTCCTCGTAATTCAGGCTGTCACCCTCGGCGGCAGCGCCCACGGTGATGGAGATGTCGATTCCCTCGGATGCGGCGCGAGCCGCGCTGGCCAGCGGAGCCAAGGGTCCTTCGGCGACAATGACTTTGGAGCCGGAGTCGTTGACGAGATAAGCGACCTCGGGTGGCGTAAGACGGAAGTTCACCGGAACCGCGATTGCGCCCAGCGCGTTGGTCGCGAGCACGACCTCGAGGTATTCCGGGCGGTTGAGCATCAGGATGAGCACGCGGTCGCCGAAGCTGACACCGCGTCGAGCAAGGGCGTCTGCCAGCTTCTCGACGCGCGTGTCGAGAGTGCTCCAGGTGATGGAATTGCCCAAAAATCGCAGCGCGGTGCGATCGGGAATCATCTGCGCATGCCTGGCGATCTGATTGTTCCAGTTGGTGCGGCGTGAACGCTGCGCCTCGGAGACTGCATCGGTGGAGGCCATCGATGGGTTCCTCTCATGCGTGGGTGATTGTGTGACTCAGGCTACAGTGAGCCGTCGATGTGCACAGGGGTTTTGTTAACGAAAATTCGCAGGATTACTTGTACTGCGGTGCGCGCTTCTGAAGCATCGCCGTCGCGCCTTCTTTGAAATCGTCACCGGTGAGAAGTTCTGCCTGCCCGATATTTTCGAGCTCCAACGCGGCGTCGAGGCGATCCAACGTAGCCGCATTGAGCGCTCTTTTGGTGAGTTCGAGGGCACGGCGGGGAGCCTTGGACGTTCGATCGGCGATCGACTGGATGTGTGTGGCGAAATCTTCGTCGGAGACGGTGCGGGACACGAGCCCGAAACGCTCTGCGTCGTCGGCGGAGACCCGCTCGCCCAGCAATGCCATCTCGGCCGCGCGGGCCCGTCCGATCGCTGCCGGTACCAGCGCACTGGCGCCGCCGTCGGGCATCAGGCCGATGTTGACGAACGAGAGGAGGAAGTACGCGCTCGATGCTGCGTACGTCAGATCCGCAGCCAGAGCGATGGACACTCCGACGCCGGCGGCGGGGCCGTTGACCGCGGCGATCACCGGGACCGGGGCGCTGGTGACGGCGCGAATCAGCGAAGTCGCCGCATCCATGACGACCTTCGGGTCTGCGGGGTTGACCGCAGCTGCGGCGAGGTCGGCGCCGGTGCAGAATGCTCGACCGGAGCCGGTGATGACGATGGTACGAACTGCCGGGTCTGCGCCGCCGTCTCGGACGGCGGCGGCGAAAGCGCTCATCGTGGGCAGGTCGATCGCGTTCATCCGCTTGGGGCGGTCGAAAGTCAATCGCAGTACACCGTCGGTGATCTCGGAGCGGAAGCCCGTCTCGGCGGTGGCGGTCATGCCGCACTCACCGCGGTGACGAATCCGGAAAGCCGTGAGGTGATGATGTGTTCGGCCTCCGAGACCATGCGGTCGATCATGTCGGAAACCGTCGGGATGTCGTTGATCAGGCCTTGACTCTGGCCGGCCGACCAGATGCCCGCGTCGAGATCGCCGTCTTCGAAGACCTTGCGTCCGCGCGCTCCGGCGACCAGATGCTGAATGTCACTGAACTGTGCGCCGCCGCGCGCCTCGATGTCGACGACTTCGGCACTGATCGCATTCGCGGCCACGCGTGCGGTGTTGTGGAGGGTCCGGAAGATCAGCTTGGTGTCGCGTTCGGTGTTGGCGACAATCTGTTCTTTGACCGATTGCGCTACAGGGGATTCCACGGTACACATGAATCGAGTTCCCATGTTGACGCCGTCCGCGCCCAGCGCGAGGGCCGCGACGAGTCCACGAGAATCTGCGATTCCGCCCGAGGCGATCACGGGAATCGTGAGTTGCTGCGTGGCAGCCGGAATCAGAATCAGCCCCGGTATGTCGTCCTCGCCGGGGTGCCCGGCGCATTCGAATCCGTCGATGCTGACGGCGTCGACGCCCAGTCTCTCGGCCTTGACCGCGTGACGAACTGCAGTGCACTTGTGGATCACCTTCACACCCGCGTCCTTGAAATGCGGAAGGTGATCGATCGGATTCGAACCGGCCGTCTCGACGATCTTGATTCCGGATTCGATGATCGCCTGGCGATATTCGGCGTACGGCGGTGGCGTGATCGACGGCAGAATAGTGAGATTGACACCGAAGGGCTTGTCCGTGAGATCGCGAGTGCGAGCAATTTCCTTGACGAGGTCTTCCGGTGTGGGCTGGGTGAGACCCGTCAGGAACCCGAGGGCACCGGAATTTGCCGTGGCCGCAACAAGTTCTGCGCGCCCTACCCACATCATGCCGCCCTGCACGATGGGGTGGTCTACGCCGAACACTTCGGTGAAGCGAGTGCGAATCATGTGCTCACAACTACTTTCTTACGGTCGGTCAATCGGCATCGAACCCTGTTGTGGGCAAGGAAAAACTCCGTGCCACGAGGAACGAGCCCGCTAGCGGACTACGTGCAAGACTGTGCGAATCGTCACTAACATAACACCGGTGTGAGAGCGGGTGTCAAGACTCTTTTTCCGGAATCCGTCCGGCGCGACAGCTGCGTTGTAGGGTTTCGGGTGAAGCTGTACCGGGCGCGAATTGCGACCTTCGTGACGGTTAACATGATTCGTTCGGACTCACGCCTGTAGAAGTGCGGTGCAGCGGACGAAGGCAGTGCAAGAGAAAGCAACGGAAGTGGAGGGTCAGGTGCCCGGACAGACACGCGTCTCCGTGCGTGGCAGCGACCCTGCACCACGGACGCGTCCGAAGAATCGGAAGGCGCAAATTGCGGCCGCTGCTGCGGAAGCGTTCAGCGAACGTGGCTACCACGCGGTGGGTATCGACGAGATCGCAGCGAAGGTCGGAATCTCCGGGCCCGCCCTCTATCGTCATTTCCCTACGAAATACGCGCTGTTCGTCTACACCGTGAACAACCTGACTCAGGCGTTGTTGGATGCCAGCGATCCCGCGGTACACGGAAACGACGATCCACGCGAGCAGTTGAACTCCACGATGGTGGGCGTCATTCGCGCGACGATCGAGAATCGGCGTAGGGGAGGTCTCTACCGATGGGAGGGGCGCTACCTGGTCGACGAGGATCGTGAGCAGTTGCGGGTGGGAATGCGCACGCTCAATCTTCGGATTGCCGAGCCGCTGGCCGCAGTTCGCCCGGAACTCGACCCGGCGGACGTGGAGCTCATCGCACCCGCTGTGCTCAGCGTGATCGCCAGTATCACCGGGCATCGATCAGCGTTGTCCGCCAAGCAGATCGAAGCGCTGATCCTTGCAGCATGCTGGTCCGTCGTCGGTGTCGAACTGCCGGTCGGTGTGGAAGGCGGCGCGGGGGCGGCGGCGTCCGAACGCAAAACCGGCCTCGTGCGGACGTCGAAACGTGAAGTGCTGCTTCAGGAAGCAGTCCTGCTGTTCTATCAGCGCGGGTATCACGACGTGAGCATCGAGGAGATCGGCGCCGCGGCGGGTATCAACGCGTCGAGTGTGTATCGGCACTTCGCGAGCAAGGCCGACCTACTGGCTGCGGCCTTCCACCGAGCGTCCGATCGTCTGACGATGACGTTGGGTTCGGCGTTGGCGGAATCCGAGACTCCTCTCGCAGCCGTCGAGACGTTGGCGAAGATGTACGTCGAGGTTTCGTTCGGAACCAGTGAACTGTTGGCCGTGTACTTTGCCGAGATCGGCAGCTTGCCGGATCGATCACGGACCGAGTTGCGCAACATTCAGCGTTTGAACGTCGAGGAATGGGCGCACCTGTGCGTCGAGGCACGGCCGGAGTTGACGATCGTCCAAGCGCGTTTCCTCGTCCACGCGGCGCTCGGGCTTGTCTTCGACATCGGCAGAATCGTGCACTTTTCCTCGGAGAACTCCGCACAGGCCCGCGTCGAGAAACTGCTGTCCGCGACGCTCCTCGGGTAGTCCCGTCCGAAACAGTAGGTGTGACGTCACGTATCGCGGGTAGGTTCGTGATCGCAAGGCGTTCACCGAATCATGTGAAGACGGAAGTAGGGACAGCAATGCCAACTCGTACCGCACGCACCGCCTGGAACGGCACCCTCGAGGCCGGATCGGGGCAGGTGGAACTCACCAGCTCGGGCGTCGCGACCTTCGACGTGTCGTTCCCCAAGCGCGCAGCTGAGGAGGCCGGCGGAACCACCAGCCCCGAGGAGCTCATCGCCGCAGCACATTCCTCCTGCTACGCGATGCAGTTGTCGGCCCTGATCGCCGAGGCCGGCGGAACCCCGCAGAGCCTGGACATCACCGCGGACGTGTCGCTCGGACCCGACACGGTCGGCTTCAAGCTCACCGGAATCAAGCTCACCGTTCGCGCCGAGGTCGACGGCCTCGACGCCGACGGCTTCGCCGAGGTCGCCCAGGCGGCCAAGGAAACCTGCCCGGTCAGCAAGGCACTGACCGGCGTCGACATCACGTTGGATGCGGCCCTGGACTGATCAACTCGTGCTCGGGCGCCCCCTCCGGCGCCCGAGTGCGGTTGTGTGTGATGACCAGGTAGCTCGCGAACAGTATCGGGAGCACCCACAGGTCCGAGGGATCGCGATAGACCAGGATCGGCAAGAGATCTCCGCGAAATCCTCCTGCGGTCAGGCGGAGAAACCCGATCACCCACTCGTACGCGTCACCGATCGGCGGGACCACCTTCACCGCGGCGAAGCCGATACCCGTGACCGCGATGGACCAGGCGATCGCTGCTCGCCCCACCAGGTTTCGCCTGAGCACCTCGAAAACCGAGAGCAGAAGCAGGGGAAACAGGAACACGCCGGCGACGTCGGACAGCTTGCCCGTCACCATGTTCCCGAAGGCGCCTTTGAGTGCGTGGTCGTTGATCAGAATGATCGCCACCGAAACCAGCGCCCACGGACTCAGCAGCAGATCGCCCGGACGGTTCACGACAGGTTGATCGTTGCCGAGCCGGACGAGAACAGATCGCACTTGAACTGAAGGCGCAGGCCGGTTGCGGCCTCGGGGACCTCGTAGGCCAGTTCGCCTCGCTTGGCAGCGCCCGGCGCAAGTTCTCCGTCGACACTCGACGTGCTGCTGTCGGTGAACGTGATGTTGTACGACTTGTTCGCCGAGTCCTGCAATTCGAAGCACATCATCGACGAGACAGTCGACGGCTTGTCACTGTTGTTGGTGACCTCGGTGTCGACCACCACGTAACGGTTTCCGGGATCAGCGGTGATGAACTGATTGGTCGAGACGTAAGGATCGACGACGCCGTGTACCTGTACGCGCCAGTCGCCCAGCTCGACGACGTCACCGATGCCGAAGGCAGCCGCAGGAGCGGTGGACGAACCGTTGTCGTCGACCTTCTTCGCTTCGTCTGTTTCGCCCGAGGCGATGGTTGCGAACAAGGCTGCGCCGACGGCGAGGAGGACGAGGGGAGTGCGGAGTGATCGCATGATGTGCGCCTTTCGAGAGTTGGTATGGCACAAGTCAACGATGCGAAGACTGCTCACCGCTTCAGCCGAAAGATCGGTCCGCCTCATCCTTTCGGTCGGAACCTGGCGGTTCGTCCACCCGTTCGGCTGATTCGAGGCGTCGGTGGCGGTCGATACGCTTGCTCGGTGATCACCACCCAAGGAACTGTTGTGCGACGGCGCGTATGGACCACCACCGCCGTCGCGTTCAGCCTTTTCTGTTCCTTCATGACGGTGGGCATCGCCGGTTCGTCGGGAAACATGCCACCGGTGCTGGTCGGGATCGGGTTCGTCCTGGGCGTGGCGGGCGGGGTATCGCTCGTCTGGCGCCATCAACATCCTTGGATGGTTCTGGCGATCACGCTGGTCGGGCCGCTGTTCTTTCCCACTGATGCAACGGCGGCGCTCATCGCGTTGTTCGCCGTTGCCAGGATCGCACGTGGGCCTCGGCTTGCTGCCGCTGCGGCAGCTGTCTTCGTCGTGTGCGGAATTTCGTTGACCTACGACGCTTTTCGAAATCGTGAGTACTCCGTTCTCACGATGGGCACCATGAAACCCAAGGACGGTTCGGCAGTCGTTCAATACGACGTCGCCATCTGGATCCCGTGGCTCGTCGCGGCCGTCATGGTCGGCATCGTCGTGGCGCTCTCTCTCCTGATCCGGACCAGGACCGAACTCGTCGAGGCCGAGCACGTACGGGATCTGGCCACCGAGAAAACCGACGTGATGCGCGACGAGATGATTCGCACCGAGGAACGAACGCGGATCGCTCGCGACATGCACGACACGATCGCCGCCAGCTTGAGCCGGATTTCGTTGTTCGCCGGCGGGCTGCAGGTGAGCGCGGCAGACAATCCCGAGAAGGTCGTCAACACGGCTGCGATGATCAGAACGACCGCGCACGAGGCTTTGGACGAATTGAAGGGAATCGTCGGAGTGCTCAGAGGAAATGGTGATCGTCGCGAACACGGTGGGCATCAAGGGATCGACGCGATCGGAGATCTGGTCAACAGTGCCCGCGCCGCCGGCATTCACTGCCGTCTCGAATCCGAGTTGCTCCCGGGTGACGTCGGAATGTTGGCGGGGCATGTCTGCTATCGCGTCGTGCAGGAGTCACTGACCAATGTCCAGAAATACGCGAGCGACCAGATGCTCGTCATTTCGGTGACCGGGTCGCCGCACGACGGAATCCGCATCCTCGCACGCAACAAGCTCAGCGAGCTTGCACCTATGACGTCGATCGGTTCGCGATCAGGTCTACGCGGACTGGCCGAACAGGCGCGAGAGATCGGCGGCAAGGTCGAGGCCGGTGCGTTGGGGGACGATTTCCTCGTCAGTTGCTGGGTGCCCTGGTCGTCGTAGCCCGCCCACCCTCTCACTGTCGGGGGCTCTGGGTAATCTGAGCGCACTATGGACGCTGACTCGCGCATCACAGTTTTGATCGTCGACAACGACGCCTGGGTTCGGCGCGGAATGAAGGACATCCTGGAAGCAGCGCCGGACATCGTGGTGGTTGCCGAGGCAGAAGACGGCGATCAGGTCGCAGCCAAGGTCACGCGTTTTCGTCCGCACGTTGTGTTGATGGATCTGAAGATGGCGCGGGTCGGCGGCCTGGAGGCCACCCGAGAATTGATGACCATGAGCAATCCGCCGAAGGTCATTGCGATGACAGCCTTCGACGTCGACGACATGGTCGTGCAGGCCGTCGAGGCGGGCGCGCACAGTTTCCTGAGCAAGGACGCGGCTCCACAGGCGTTCCAGCAGGCAGTACGAGTGGTGGCGTCCGACCACTCGTTGTTCAGCTGCGATTCTCTGCGCGCCATCGTGGCCTCGACGCCGCGTCGGCAAGCCCCCGATCAGACTCCCCTCGCGTCGCTCACCGAACGCGAGCGTGAAGTGCTGGCAATCCTGGCGACGGGCGCGGCCAACAGCGTCATCGCGGAGCGGCTGTACCTCGGTGAGACCACCGTCAAGACGCACATCTCTTCACTGTTCGCCAAGCTCGGCGTGCCCAACCGGGTGGGTGCGTCGTTGATCGCGTTCCGGTGTGGCCTGGTCACGTGACTCGGGACTAATCCCGCCCCTGTTCGTTGTTGCACCTTCGGTGACTGATCAAATCGTGATTGACCAAGACGTGACCATCGAAGTGTGGTCGGACGTCGCTTGTCCGTGGTGCTACATCGGAAAGACCAGGTTCCTTTCGGCTCTGGATCGTTTCGAGAACAAGGACCGCGTCAACGTCATCTGGCGCTCGTACCAGCTCGCTCCGGAGACCCCGGTGGGCGCGGGCCGTACCGAACTCGACGCGTTGGTCGAGATGAAGGGGATGGCGCCTGATCAGGTACGTCAGATGTTCGCCCATGTCAGTGCGACGGCAGCCGAGGTCGGGTTGACCTTGGACTTCGACACCGTGATCGCCGCCAATACCTTTGATGCGCACAGGTTGCTGCATCTCGCGGGTGAGCGGCAGAACGAACTCCTCGAAGCGCTGTTCAAGGCTCACTTCAGCGACGGCAAGGTGATCGACGACCGTGAGGTGTTGGTCGAGCTGGCCGTGAGCGTCGGTCTCGATGCCGATGTGGTGCGCGAGCAGCTGGGCTCCGATGCCGCCGCCGAGGCCGTGCGCGAGGATCTGTCCATGGCCCGCCAACTCCAGGTCAGTGGTGTTCCGTTCTTCGTTGCCAACCGTGCGGTCGCAGTGTCGGGCGCTCAGCCCGAAGAGGTGTTTCTGCAGTTGCTTACTCAGGCCTCCGAACCGGCCTGAGTAAGGCGAGCGGCACGTACTGCCGGCGCGTTCGAGAACGGCAACAGATGCGCGCCGTCCACGGGGCAGGACAACGTCACGTGCGCTGCATCGACGAACCGGTACGGCTGCGCTGCAACAACTCCGGCAAGGTTCTTTCGCAGACGTGACATCTCGGCCCGCGCAGTCACCGTGCGGGCCGGGTCACCGAACAGGTCTTGCGCCAACCGAGATGCAGTCAGTCCTCGTCTTTCCGATCCGAGGAGGAACAGAATCTCGGCGTGGCGCTGGGTCGGGGAGTACGCCCATTCGCCGAACCCGGATGTGACGGTCACCGACATGTTCTCGGAATCGCGCAGATCGATATGCACCGTGGGAGCGGTGATTTTCTCGCCGGTGGTGATCGGACGAACCAGCCACCCGCCGGGGAGCGGATCCAGTTCGCACAGGCCCAGAGCCGGAAACCACGTTCTGCCGGGAGCCAAAGCTGCGGGAAGCAGCACGCGCGAGCGATGGGGGAGTGCGTCGACCGCTGCGACCCATCCATGAGTATCGATCACCAATGCGGGTGACCCGCTACGGGCAAGCATCGGCCCTGCAACAGAACGTAATTGATCGAGATTGTCCCTGTGCTTGTCCCGCAGGTGTGATTGGGCGAGGCGTGCGACGGCGTCGACCAGAGCGAGCGTCGTGGGATGGACGGTCTTCGCCGGACCACTGATGTCCACCACGCCGATGACACGGTCGTCCCGCGGATCGCGGATGGGTGCCCCCGCACATGTCCACGGATGGTGGCTACGCGCATAGTGTTCCGCCGAGAAGATCTGCACCGCCTGTCGTGACACCAATGCCGTTCCGATGGCGTTGGTACCGACGCTGTCCTCGGCCCAGTTCGCCCCTTCGACAAAACCCAGACGCGCAGCCTGGTCGAGTACGCGATGGGAACCGCTGCGCCACAGCACAGTTCCGCGAAGGTCCGCTACGACCATGATGTTCTCACCGCTTGCGGTGACCGATTCGAGTCCACGCGTGACGTCGTCGAGCACGTCGTACAGTCCGGACTCACGACGACGGAGATCGAGTTCGGCAACGTCCATCGACGGTTCGACCCGGTTGTGCTCGGGGTCGATACCGAGTTCGCGCAGGCGCTGCCACGATTGGCGCACCACGTCCCTGGGTCGGGCCGGTGCGCGGTCTCCGGCCATCGTCGCGTCGTACACCGCGGCGAGGGTCCTCGCGTAGTCGCGAGGATCCTCGCCGGGTGGCATCGCGGGTTCGGGCAACCGCCTTTTCTGCGAGGGCACCGTTTTCGGCGAAGGCACCGTTCTCAGTGACGACACTTCGGTCAGCGGTAGACGAGACCGCCGTCGATGAGACCGGCCTGCCCGGTCATGTAGTCGGAATCGGGCCCGGCGAGGTACGAGACGAAACCGGCTACATCGTCGGGGGTTTCAGCTCGACCCAGCGCAATTCCGCCGACGAACTTCTCGTAGGTGGCGCCCTCCGGCGCACCGGTCAGTTCGGCGAACCTCTTGTCGATCGTCACCCACATGTCGGTTCCCACGACGCCGGGGCAGTACGCGTTGACGGTGATTCCGTCGGACGCGTATTCCTTGGCTGCGGCCTGAGTGAGGGCCCTGACCGCGAATTTCGTGGCGCTGTAGACGCCGAGCATGGCGAATCCGTCGTGGCCGGCGATGGACGAGGCGTTGATGATCTTTCCGCGTTGTCCCAGCGCTTGGAACTTTGCTGCTGCAGCTTGAATTCCCCACAGCACACCGTCGACGTTGACGCTCCAGATCTTGGAGACCTCTTCCGGCGTCGCGTCGGAGATCGGGCCGACGAGAGCGATTCCCGCGTTGTTGACGATGACGTCGAATCCGCCCAATTCCTTGTGTGCGTGTTCGACAGCGGCGTTCACCTGTGCTCGATCGCTGACGTCGGCGACAAACGTGGTCGCCTGACGCCCGATCTGTCGAATCTCGTCGGCAACCGCATCCAGCTTGGTCTGATCGAGGTCGACCAGTGCGATGTCGGCGCCGTCGTGGGCGAGGCGGAGAGCGATTCCGCGTCCGATTCCTTGGCCGGCGCCGGTGACCAGAACTACCTTGCCCGTGATGCTCATGCAGTTTCTCCTCGTTGGTAGTGAAACGGTTAGCCGTGAACCGGTGAGTGATTTGTATGTGACGACGACCACAATGCGGAAGGGTTGCACGGTGTTGCAATTCCGAAGAATCGGACTGCGATTGCAACCCTCGGCAACCCTCCCGGTGCCCCGCGCGACAGCTTCATAGTTGCGCGACCACTTCGCGAATCATCTTGCGAGACAATCTGGGAGAGGGAACATGACCGCTACAGTCGACACACCCACAGAACCGGCGACGCCGAACCGGCCACCGTCACGCCGCTGGATCGGGTTCGGGATCACCAATCTTGTGATCGTTCTCGTGCTGGCCGTGGCGAGTTGGTACCTTCTGGCAGATCCGACCACCAGCCCGTGGAATTTCTATCCTTTGCCGTTCAACGCGGCGCTTTTCTGGGCGATCCTGTTTGTGGTGTTCATCGGCTTCAACTGCGAGTTCGCCGGCTTCGATCGACTCCCGCAGCCGGCGAAGGGGCTGGCGATCATGGTCGCGACCGCGGTCTTCGCCGTCGTGGTGACGTGGCTCCTGGCACACGGTTTGGGGAGCTTGTACCCGGATTTCGCGGCCGATCGTGAGGGCGGTCTCGGTTATTTCGCGGGTGCGCTGTTCGTGCTCTTCGGATTCGGGACCTGGGTGATGGTGGTCCTGAACTGGCAGCACTGGCCGTGGACTTCCCTCGGGATGAAGCAACCGCTGGTGGGGTTGTGTGAGATCGCGTTTGTCGCCGTCCCGACGCTGGCGCTGTACTTCGTGTTCGGCCTGCCGTCCGTGTCGCTTTCCGCCACGGATCCGTTGATGACCGTCGACACCGTGCTCGGTTGGTTCTACTGCGTCGTGGTGGTCGTGATCCTGACCGGTCAGACGCTCGACAACTGGCCGTGGCGACTGTTCGGCGGTGGTGGAAAGACGGCGCTCGCAGCCACGATCGGTAACTTCGCCGCGGGAACCGGCTTGTACTTCGTGGCACTTCCGGTCGTGAAGGCACTGGTGGGAAGCGATGCTGTTGCCGAGTTGGGTGGCGTGGTCCATCAGTTCCCGGCGCAGCTCGGTGTGTGCTGGGCGTTCTGGATGATCTTCTGGGCCAACGCCTTCGGCAACAAGCCGACGGGTTTTGCGGACGGGGTCAACCTCGCGATCCGCGCGCTGCTCACGTTTGTGCTCGCGGTGGTGACCTTCCTGTTCTATTACCGCTTTGCGGCAGAGCACATTCTTCACGAGCCGGCAGTCGTCGACGGATTACACGGGAACGCACTGGGTTTCGTGGACTGGGCTGTGCTGTGGACGCTGTTCTACGTCGTGGGATTTCAGTCGCTGGGACTCGGCAAGTTGAAACCTGCCGAGGGGTGACACGGTTGCCCGCACGACGGTGCGGGCAACCGGTATCGGTCAGTCGCTTGCAGCGGAGATCGACTCGACGGGTGTTTTGCTGCGGGAAGACATCTTTCGGACGGGATCGACAGCGCGATCGCTGCGGCGAGCAGGGCGAACCCGCATCCGATCAACAGACTGGTGCGGAAGCCGGCTTCCGACGGCAGGATATGGCCATCGGCCTGGATGGTCATCTGTGCGAGAACGACGCCGATGACGGCGGCGCACACAGACGTGCCGATCGAGCGCATCAAGGAGTTGAAGCTGTTGGCAGCAGCAGTGGCGGACGGCGGGACCGCGCCCATGATGAGGGCGGGCATGGAACCGTACGCGAGACTGATGCCGGCGTTGGCGATGCAGGCGACGATCAGCAGCCCCCACGTCGAGCCCATCAGCAGCATCGAAGATCCGTAACCGAGAGCGAGGACGAGCGCGCCTGTGATGAGTGTGAACTTGGGCCCGCGCAGTGCGGTGAGGCGTGCGCCGAGTGGAGAGACCGCCATCATCACGAATCCGGGTGGCGCCATCCACAGGCCCATCGCCAACATCGACTGTCCCATGCCGTAACCGGTGGACTCCGGTAGTTGTAGCAGTTGCGGGATGATCAAGAACTGGGTGTACATCGCGAATCCAGTTGCGATGGAAGCGATATTGGTCAGCAACACCTGCGGCTTCGCCGTCACACGTAGGTCCACGAGCGGGTCGTCGGTGCGTCGTTCGAACCAGACCCAGCCGAGAAGAACGATGATCGTGGTCGCGAACAAGCTCACGGTGGTGCCGCTTGTCCATCCCCAGCTGCCGCCTTTCGATACGGCCAGCAGGAGTGAGATCAGGCCGGCTCCGAGCCCGATCGCGCCGATCAGGTCGAACCGTCCGCCGACCTTGTGTACCGGTGTCGCCGGGACGAAGAACCAGGTCAGGATCAGTATCAGCACACTGAGCGCCGCTGATCCCCAGAAGAGTGCCCGCCAGCTGGCGTTCTGAGCTACTGCCGCGGCGATCGGCAGGCCGAGTGCGCTGCCGATTCCCATGGATGAACTCATCAGAGCGATTGCAGAATTGAGTCTCTCCGGCGGAAGCAGATCGCGTAGTGCGCTGACGCCGAGTGGGATCAGGCTGACGCAGATGCCCTGCAATCCGCGTCCGATCACCATCGGAATCAGAGAACTGGCAGTTGCGCAGATGACCGATCCGACTATGAGCGGGATCGTGCAGATCAGAATCAGCCGCCGCTTGCCGTACAGATCCCCGAGACGCCCGGCTATCGGTGTAGCGACGGCGCCCGCCAGGAGCGTCGCAGTGACGACCCACGACGCGTTCGAGGCGGTCGTGTTCAGCAGTGTGGGTAGTTCCGCGATCAGTGGGACGACAAGCGTTTGCATGAGTGCGGCGAGGATGCCGATGAACGCCAGTACGCCGACAAGTCCGCCAGGTCGTACGGCGGGGGCCGTCCGCTCGGCAATAGCGCCTGCTCGTGCCATGCGCGTCTCCTTTGCATATCGCGGGTGGTTCCGGATGCGAAGGGCTGCGCATCGTCGAAGGCGGTTTGAATCGTACATATCGTTGCATTATTCAACTAGTTTTGTGATCGAGGGATTGGTCACAGTGGGGCGGATTGCAACAGGCTGCAACGCTTGTGACCCGGGCCACTGATGCGATGTGCTGTGTGTCACATTCACAAACAAGGAGAAGTGATGACGCAAACCATCGATTCCGCAGTCGCCCACGAGGTGAAGCTGACGGCGGTGACACCGCAGGAGCGCGTCGATGCCTGGCTGGCGGATTTCGAGTCGGCACTTGCCGCTCGTGACATCGAGCGTGTTGCAGGCAAATTCGCACTCGACAGTTTCTGGCGAGACTTGGTGTCGTTCACTTGGAACATCAAGACCGTCGAAGGTCGCGAGCAGATCGCCGACATGCTCTCCGCACGACTCGACGACACCGATCCTTCGGGGTTCCGGACCACCGAGACGCCCGACGAGGCCGACGGCGTCACGTCGGCCTGGATCGAATTCGAGACTGCCACCGGGCGTGCGCACGGGCACCTTCGTCTGAAGGGCGATGAAGGTTGGACTCTGCTGACGTCATTGCAGGAACTCAAGGGCCACGAGGAGGGCAAGGGCACTCGCCGCCCGCGCGGCGCCAAGCACGGTGCAGACCCGAATCGCGTCACGTGGGCCGAGCAGAAGGAGATCGAGGACCGCGAACTCGGTTACACCACACAGCCTTACGTCGTGATCGTCGGCGGTGGGCAGGGCGGAATCGCGCTCGGTGCCCGGATGCGTCAGCTCGGAGTGCCGGCCATCGTGATCGACAGCCACGAGCGACCCGGCGACCAGTGGCGCGGACGCTACAAGTCCCTGTGCCTGCACGATCCGGTGTGGTACGACCACCTGCCTTACATGCCGTTCCCCGACAACTGGCCGGTGTTCGCGCCCAAGGACAAGATCGGCGACTGGCTCGAGATGTACACCAAGGTCATGGAGGTGCCGTACTGGAGTTCCACGACCTGCACCTCGGCGTCGTTCGACGAGAAGACCCAGGAATGGACCGTCGAGGTCGACCGCAACGGCGAGAAGCTGACCTTGCGTCCCAAGCAGTTGGTGATGGCGACGGGTATGTCCGGCAAGGCCAACGTCCCGACGTTCCCCGGGCAGGACAAGTTCCTCGGCGATCAGCACCACTCGAGCAAGCACCCCGGCCCGGATCAGTATGTCGGCAAGAAGGTTGTGGTCATCGGGGCCAACAATTCCTCGCACGACATCTGCGGCGCTCTGTGGGAAAACGGCATCGACGTCACGATGGTGCAGCGCAGCTCGACGCACATCGTGAAATCGGATTCGCTGATGGATCTGGGCCTGGGCGATCTGTATTCGGAGCGTGCGCTTGCCGCCGGCATGACGACGCACAAGGCCGACCTCACGTTCGGTTCGCTGCCGTACCGGATCATGCACGAGTTCCAGATCCCGGTGTACGACGCAATCCGTGAGCGCGACAAGGACTTCTACGATCGCCTCGAGAAGGCCGGTTTCGAGCACGACTGGGGCGACGACGGTTCGGGTCTGTTCATGAAGTACCTACGCCGCGGATCGGGTTACTACATCGACGTCGGTGCCGCCGAACTGGTCGCCAACGGAGACATCAAGCTCGCGCACGGCAACATTCGTGAACTGACCGAGAACAGCGTCATCCTCGAAGACGGTACGGAACTGCCGGCCGACGTGGTGGTCTACGCGACCGGCTACGGCTCGATGAACGGTTGGGTGGCCGATCTGATCGGACAGGACACCGCGGACAAGGTCGGCAAGGTGTGGGGCCTGGGCTCGAACACGACCAAGGACCCGGGACCCTGGGAGGGCGAGCAGCGCAACATGTGGAAGCCCACGCAGCAGGAGGCGCTCTGGTTCCACGGCGGCAATCTGCATCAGTCGCGGCACTACTCGCTGTACCTCGCGCTGCAGTTGAAGGCGCGCTACGAGGGTATTCCGACGCCGGTGTACGGGCTTCAGGAAGTGCATCACCTGAGCTGAAACGAGAACTGCTGTGCGCCTTTATTAACCGCGGGCGGTTAATAAAGGCGCACAGCAGGTTCAGCGAAGGGCGTACTTCTTCGCCACGTCGGCGGAAATTGTGGCGCCCAAGGGTGGGAAGG
>NZ_JBEUOQ010000015.1:0-130121 GCF_040489275.1 Rhodococcus baikonurensis
AACAACAGGATGCGCCCCTCGGCAGCCTTCACCTCGGACAGCACGGCCTGCAGTCGCTCCTCGAACTCGCCGCGGTACTTCGCACCGGCCACCAGTGAACCCATGTCGAGCGAGAAGATCGTTTTGTCGCGTAGGCCCTCGGGCACGTCGCCGCGGACGATCCGCTGGGCGAGACCCTCGACAATCGCAGTCTTACCTACACCGGGGTCGCCGATCAGCACCGGGTTGTTCTTCGTTTTCCGGCTCAAGATCTGAGTTACCCTGCGTATCTCGGCATCCCGGCCGATGACCGGATCGAGTTTGCCTGCCTGTCCCTCGGAGACGAGGTCGCGCCCGTACTTCTCCAATGCCTCGTACGCCCCCTCCGGGGTCGCCGACGTGACACGCTGATTGCCGCGCACCTTCGTCAGCGCTGTGAGGAAGGCGTCCCGTGTGACCCCGTGACTGGCGAGGACCCGCCCGGCCGCGCTGGCCGATCCTTCCTCGGAGAGGGCCATCACAAGATGCTCCACCGACACGTAGGAATCCTTGAGTCTCTTCGCCTCCCGCTCTGCGGCATCGAGCAGCTTGGCCAGACGCTGGGTGATCATCACCTGACCGGGGGTCGCGCCGGGGCCGCTGACCTTCGGCCTACGCGACAGTTCACGATCCAGATCGGATCGAAGTGCTTCGACATTCGCGCCGGCCTGTTCGAGCAGTCGGGGCACCAACCCATCCTGCTGATCGACCAATGCGAGCAGCAGGTGCTCTCCGTCGACTTCGGTGTGGCCCATTCTGGTCGCAACATTCTGGGCTTCCTGCAAGGCTTCTCGTGACTTTTCGGTCAAGCTGCCGGTGTCCATGAGGATGTCCTCCTTCTGCGGGCCGCTGTTTCGAGTCTTTCGATTCGATCCAGCAGATCGAGCACGAGCCCGATTGCCGAGTAGTTGAGACCCAGACCCGTCCGCAGTCGTTGAATGCGTGCGGCGTGGGTCACTTCGGATGGGTCGAACGACATCTCTCCGCCGGCGTAGCGGTGGGCGTCGAGCAGTCCGAGAGTCACGAGTTTTCGTGCCAGATCCGGGTGCAGGCCAGTACGTTCGGCGAAGGCGTCCGGCGACAATCCGGTACGGCGAACCAATACGTACTGAGTGATCGGCGTTGAGGTGCTCATGTCTCTTTCCTCGGATTGAAGTTCGATTCGGCGCCCAACTGCTCGAACAGTTCGCGTTCACGTGCTGTCGGTTTCGACGGAACCATCACCTTGATTTCGGCGTAGAGGTTGCCGTTGGCACCGCGCGGATTCGGCATTCCCTCTCCGCGCAGGCGCAGCTTCCTACCAGTCGAAGAGCCAGGCACCACTTTGACTTTCGCCTCTCCGCCCGGTGTGGGAACGACGACTGTCGACCCGAGAACCGCCTCCCATGGCGATACGGGCAGATCGACGTAGATGTCCCGACCCTGCACGCGGAACCGTGAATGCGGTTTGATCCGCACCACGAGGTACAGATCCCCAGGCGGCGCGTCACCGTTGCCTCGGCCTCCTTGCCCGGCCAACCGGATTCGCTGGCCGTCCAGGACGCCGGCTGGAATGTCGACGTCATACTGCCGTCCGTCCAGTCTGAGAGTGCGTTTTCCGCCCTGATAGGCCTCTTCCAGCGCCAGTTCCAGTTCGGCCTCCTGATCGGCGCCGGGAATCGGTCCGAACCCACCGCCTCCGCCGAACATCTGCCCGAAGAGGTCTTCGAAGTCGACGGCACCCTCACCGCCGACACCGTGGCCGAAGTGCACCCTTCTCCCGCCACCGCCGTACCCGGCGGCGTTTGCCCGCACCCGTTCGTCGTAATCCTCGGGTACATGCCGGAAGTCGTCACCGAATCGGTCATAGCGTTTCCGGGTGTCCGTGTCGGACAACACCTGATAGGCCTCATTGACCTCCTTGAACCTGTCCTCCGCAGTGGGATCCTTGTTCACATCGGGGTGGTACTTGCGGGCCAGCTTGCGGTACGCCTGCTGAATTTCGTCGGTGCCGGCGCCCTTCGGTACGCCGAGTACTTCGTAGTAGTCACGGGCCATCGGTGCTCACCCCTCTGGGCGGCTGACGACCACCGCGGCGGGCCGCAACTGTCGCCCGTCCTCTCCATAACCCGGGCGCAAGACCTCGACCACGGTCCCGGACGGAAGGTCGGGTCGGGTTACCACACTGACCACTTCGTGGAGTTCCGGGGAGAACGGCACACCGACCTCGTCGTGGCGCTCGAAGCCGAGTCGTGAGAGCACCTGTACCGCCTGGTCCCGGATCGCCTTCACACCTTCGACGACGGCCTGCGGATCGCTGCCTGCGTGTGCAAGCGCAAGCTCCAAGTTGTCCAGTACCGGCAGCCACGCCGCCGAAACCTTCGCTACTTCCGCGGCGCGTTCACGGTCCAGATCTTTGGCGTATCGCTTGCGCAGGTTGTCCAGATCTGCGACGGCCCTGCGCCAACGGTCCTCGAGTTGAGACAGCTCGTCTGCCGTCTCGGCGCGATCGGACTCGGTCTTGCTTTGATCCGTGTCGGCGCTGTTGGTAGTCGGCTCAGTCGTCGAATGATCTGCAGACATTTCCATCGTGCGCCTCAGCTTCGATCGAATTCGGCGTCGATCACGTCGCCGTCATCCGACGACGCAGCATCAGCGCCGCCTGCTTGCCCGTCGTCCGACTGGTCCGGCACAAGTCCGTAGAGCAGCTGTTGCAGCTCCGAGGTGAGTGGCTGAACCTCCGCGGGTGAAGCGCCGTCCTGCACGGCCTTTCGGGCGTCGGCAACCAGCATCTCGGCCCGCGCCTTCTCATGCGGCGGGGCACTGTCACCGAGTTCGGCGAGTCGCCGCTCCACTTGATACGCAACCGAATCGAGCCCGTTGCGCGCGTCGACCGCCTTGCGCAGCGCCTCGTCCTCACCCCGGTTCCGTTCGGCCTCCGCCAACATGCGCTCGACCTCACCCTGATCAAGGTTGCCCTGTTCACTGATCGTGATGCTCTGTTCCTTGCCGGTATCCTTGTCGCGAGCGGTGACGTTCAGGATGCCGTTGGCGTCGATGTCGAAAATGACTTCCACCTGGGCCTCGCCACGTGGCGCGGGGCGGATGTCTTCCAGCCGGAACCGGCCCAGCACCCGGTTGTCGGCCGCACGTTCGCGTTCGCCCTGCAACACCACGACGTCTACGGCGGACTGATTGTCTTCCGCCGTGGAGAACACTTCGCTGCGCCGTGCCGGGATCGTCGTGTTCCGCTCGATGATCTTCGTCATCACCCCGCCCTGCGTCTCGACGCCGAGGGACAGTGGGGTGACATCGAGTAACAACACATCGGAAACCTCGCCTTTGAGCACGCCTGCCTGGACTGCGGCTCCGAGGGCAACGACCTCGTCCGGGTTGACGCCCATGTGGGGGTCCTTGCCGCCGGTCAGCCGGCGAACCAGCGCCTGTACAGCCGGGATACGTGTCGAACCGCCGACCAGTATCACTTCGTCGATGTCGTTGGCGGCGACCTTGGCGTCACTCATGGCCTGCTTCACCGGGCCGAGGCACCGTTCCACCAGATCGGCAGTCAAATCATCGAACTTCGATCGCATGATCGTAGTGGTGAGATGTTTGGGACCATTCGCGTCAGCGGTAACGAAAGGCAGGTTTACCTGGGCCTGGGTCACCGAGGACAGCTCAACCTTTGCCTTCTCCGCGGCTTCGAACAGTCGTTGCAACGCCTGCGCATCCTTACGCAGATCGATGTTCTCCGCGCGCTGGAATTCGTCGGCGAGGTAGTCCACCACGCGTCGATCGAAGTCGTCGCCGCCCAAGTGGGAGTCGCCGGCCGTGGAACGAACCTCGACTACCCCCTCTCCGACGTCCAGCAGGCTCACATCGAAGGTTCCGCCGCCGAGGTCGAAGACCAGTACGGTTTCGTGGGTCTGTTTGTCCATGCCGTACGCGAGTGCCGCAGCGGTCGGTTCGTTGATAATCCGCAAAACCTCGAGGCCTGCGATACGGCCGGCGTCCTTGGTGGCGTTTCGTTGCGCGTCGTTGAAGTAGGCAGGAACAGTGATGACCGCTTCCTTCACCTTCTCACCGAGGAACTTGCTCGCGTCGTCGACGAGCTTGCGCAGCACGAGAGCGCTGATCTCCTCTGGTGCGTATTTCTTGCCGCGCACGTCGAAGCGGGCCTCACCGTTGTCACCCGCTACGACGTCGAAGCTGACCGCTTTGGCTTCCTCGGAGATCTCGTCGTAGTGACGTCCGATGAAGCGTTTCGCCGAGTAGATCGTGCCCTTCGGATTCAAGATCGCCTGCCGTCGGGCAAGCTGGCCCACCAGACGCTCACCGTTCTCGGTGAACGCCACCACCGAAGGCGTCGTCCGTGCTCCCTCCACATTGGAGATGACCACCGGCTCGCCGCCTTGCCAGCTTGCGATGACCGAGTTGGTTGTGCCCAAGTCGATGCCTACAGCAGTTGTCATGACTCAATTCCTTTCGATCGGCCCGGCCGTTGAGCAAGTGCGATTCCGCCCGCAACTTCGCTCGATGTCGGCAAGGACTTCGTAGTTCCCTGGTTTTGGCGAGTGGATTGGGTGAAGTCACGGAGACCGAGCAGGGCGCCGATAACGGCGCCCGACACCAATCCGTGGATGGCGGGCGTGAGGCTCGAGAGCGGCCGAGGGTAAGGGTTTCCGCCACTGTGCTTTGACATCACGCCCCTCAGCGTTGATGTTGTGGGGTTCGCCGGGCCTGTGTGTACTGACAGGGCCCGACCGCCGGTCAACCGGTTGAGCTCACGAACCACCCAGCCATGATGAGTCTTTTCGTCCGCCTAAAGGGCGTCAACAACATTCGCCTGATGGGCGGGGCGCAACGGGGCAGTGGCGACCACACCTGCCCTTGATCGAAGATGCCCGCCGGAACCCGATCGAAGCGGCCATCGCATGAAACTCCGAGTATCGGCTTCGACACGAAAACTCGAGTGTCGGCCGCTACTGCGGTACGTCCACACTACCGCGGCGCATGCAAAAGGAGAACTCCCTTTGCGAAAGATCGTCACAGTCAGTGAACAGCAGCTCCGTTGAACCCGGACGAGATTCATTGTAGTTCTATCGAATCTCCTTGTGACAGAAAGGTAATGAGCCACTACTGGCCGGTTCCAATTGGTTGCGAGTAGGTGGCGCACACCCGCGTGCTGCACGGTTCAACGTCCCGTTCTGTGGCTGGTCAACAGACCGCTCAGGTGGGAGCTATTGCAATTCAACATGTTTCGGCCACCGTCACTACGGGACTTACGTGGTTCTCGTCTATTCCTGTGCTGCATCCTTTGGCAGGATTTCTATCGAGGGGTCGGTTTGCTCTCGCCCCCGTGGTGGCGCAGGTGTGCCAGGTCTGGCCGTGGTTGTGTTCGTCTCGGCTCGGAGCCGCCTCAGGGATGCAGTACGACTTTGGTCCAACCGTCGTCGTGAGCGTCGAAATGCTGGTCGCCGGATTCGGTTGCGCCGAGCGGGCTTGGCCGGCGTCAATTCACCTGACGCGCGGATGAAGCAGAGCTCACAGCGCCGCCACGGCCGCCTCGGCGACGGTCTTGTCCTGCTCCCCGGTGCCGCCGCTGACGCCGACAGCGCCCACGACCTGGCCGTTGTGCCGCAGAGGCACACCGCCTGTGAAGATCATGATGTGTCCGCCGTTGGAGGCGTGTATCCCGTAGAACTGCTCGCCCGGGCCCGCGTTGGCCGCGAGGTCCTCGGTCGAGACGTCCAATGCCCGCGCGGTGAACGCCTTGTTGATCGAGATGTCGATGCTGGCGATCCAGGCACCGTCCATTCGCACGTGAGCCACGAGGTTGCCGCCGGCATCGACCACCGCAATGTTCGACGGCGACTCGATCTCGGTGGCTTTGGCCTGTCCTGCGGCGATGATCCGCTGCGCATCGTCGAGGGACACCGAGGTCTGGTTCACGGTCATGACGCACCTGCCCCGAGCTTCGCGAACTGCTCGACGATGGCCTGACGGAACGCAGGAAGGTCGTCGGGCGAGCGGCTCGAGATCAGGTTCCCGTCGATCGCGACCTGTTCGTCTACGACTTCTACTCCTCCGGCCCCGTCGGCAGCCGATATCGCTATCTGCTTGCCCTGCAGTGGCATTGGCATCGTTGTGCTCCTCTCGGTTCTGGCCGTGTCAGGGATGCAGGACGACTTTGGTCCAGCCGTCGTCGCGAGCGTCGAAGTGCTGGTAGCCGGATTCGGCTTCGGCGAGCGGGAGTTCGTGGGAGATGATCCAGGAGGGCTTTGCCCGGTCTTCGTGGATGAGGTCGCGCAGTTGCCGGTTGTAGTGTTTGACGTTCGCTTGTCCGGTGCCGATCTTCTGGCCCTTGAACCAGAATTTGCCCATGTCGAAGGCGATCTTGCCGTTGCGCTCGAGTTCGTCGGGGCCGTTCTGGTCCTGGGGAAGGAAGATGCCGACCACCCCGATGTGGCCGGTGAAGCGCACCGAATCCACGAGCCGGTTCATCGTCATGGCGGCGTCCTCGTGGCCTTGCGGGTCGTGTGCCTGATAGCCGACGCACTCGCACCCCTTGTCTGCGCCTTTCCCGTTGGTTTGCTCGAGGACCTGCTCGACGGGGTCGCCCTTCGAGTCGTCGATGGGGACGACGCCGATCTCTTCGGCCAGGCGTAGCCGGTCGGGGTGGCGGTCGACGATCATCACCTTGCTCGCTCCCTGGATCATCGCCGAATACGCGGCCATCAAACCGACTGGGCCAGCGCCGTAGACCACCATCGAATCGCCGGGTTGCATGTCGGCCAGGCGGGTGCAATGCCATCCGGTGGGAAAGATGTCCGACAGCATCACGTAGTCGGTTTCCTTGTCCTGGGCATCCTCGGGCAGTCGCAGACAGTTGAAGTCGCCGAACGGCACTCGCAGATATTCCGCCTGTCCGCCCCAGAACGGGCCCATCCCCGCGAAACCGAATGCAGCGCCGGCCATCTTCGGATCGGGGTGCACCGTCAGGCAGAATGCGGTCAACCCTTCCTCGCAGTTTCGGCAGAAGCCGCAGCCGATGTTGAACGGCAAGCACACTCGATCCCCTGGCGATACTTTGACCACTGCATTGCCGACTTCGGCGACGATGCCCAAGTTTTCGTGACCGAGGACCATTCCGGGCTCCAGATCGGTGCGGCCTTCGTACATGTGTAGATCCGACCCGCAGATGTTGGTGCTCGTGATCTTCACCAGCACATCTGTCGGATTCTCGATCCGCGCATCGGGCACGTCCTTGACGTGGACCTCTCGAGGCCCGTCGTATACAAGCGCTTTCATCGCGGCACTCCCTTGTCTTGTAGCTGCGGCTTTCCGGTTGATCTCGTCGGCCGCAGGCGTCCACGCGTGAGCGACCGACCGAATGAATCGTGCTGTTCGGGGAAGGTCCACGGCGCGCAGAAGTGAAGATCGCACCAAAATGTCGGCGCACCAACATTTTTCCTGCCATCGACGCAACTGCGGCTGCATCCAGGCATCGCATTCCCTCACTATGGAGTCTCCTCCTTCGGCTCCACGATCGCTAGGGGGTTGGGATCGGTTTCCTCGAACGGTGGGTTTGGGTACCTTCCATTAACCGATGGATGGTGTGATGCTTGACAGTGTTCACCACCTCGAAGAGGAGATCCGATATGGCCACCAAGGCGCTGCTGGTCCGACTTGAAGCGAAGCCCGGCAAGGAAGAAGCGGTCGAGGAATTCCTCCGATCGGCACTGCCGCTCGTCGAGCAGGAGCCCGGCACGAAACCCTGGTTCGCGGTGCGGTTCGGGCCCTCGTCGTTCGGCATCATCGACGCATTCCCGGACCAAGCTGCCCGCGAGACACATCTCAATGGTCCGGTCGGCAAGGCCCTCGGCGAACGAGCCGACGAACTCTTCGCTGCGCCGCCCGAAATCAGCTACCTCGACGTTCTCGCTGAAAAAGTCTGAACAACCGACTGAAAAAGCCCAGTCGGCGGCCGTCACACTTCTGCTTCGAATATAGTTGTGTCACAGCCACACCCGATTCGCGAGAGCCTTGCCGGTGTGCGCGGCTGTGGCGTACGGTCCGTCGCTCATTCGACCCAGGTATCGGTAGAACACGAGAAGTGTACTCAGTCGAGTCAACTCGGTACGTGCGTAAGAAAGCACTTCAAACTCGTTTTATTACAGTGTGTTTCGAGTTTGAACTGACTTGACTGGAAGTGAAGTAGGACTTCTCGTTGCTGCTGGGACAGTTCTGGGCCATGGAAAAGGTCATCTTTCCGCGGAATTTCAGCGACAATTGTGGCGGGAAGGCTCGAAAGTCGCAGTCCGATAATACAAATAGACTCGGAATCTACATGCGCGGTCCGAGAGTGTCTCCACAAGTTCGGTGATCACGCCCGCTGGATCAGAAATGCTCAGTTGGTGCCCCGCCGTGCGCCTTTGCATTTTATAGTCGCTTGGGCTTGCGTGCCACTGCCCTCGTCCACGCTTCGCGGCGCGGCCGACACGATCGCCTTATTGGTGAAACGCGTGCGTTGTGAGCCCGGCGTGATCTTGACGGAGTTGGTGCTCGAAGTCGGAGCAATGTCACTTCCCGATCTGGAGTCGGCAGTTGATCGGGAGGAGGAGTTGTCGAGGGGGTTCGACGATGCGCTCGATGATGTGCGCGCTGCCAATCGTTCCCTCGACCGGCGGTGACTCTGATGACGGATCTTGCTGTTCTTACGGACGCTGTACCGAGGTGACTGACCACTCGGGGCAGTAACTCCGTCGTGCAGCAGAGGCGACCTACACACGCGGATGATGTGACGGGCGAGGGTTACCGAGCCGCGATCGGCACCTCGGCTGTATGGAAATCGCGAAGATCTGGGTCGGATTCTTCCCTCGGCCGGTTCGGTGATCGATTCTGAGTGAACCTGATTCTTTCGTGGTCTCGGAAAGGAAGCTCCGCCGTGGGTTCGATTGTTCTCACCCTTGTCCTCGTCCTCTCCTTCCTCGTGCTCGCTTTGCTTCTGCGGTACGCCAATGCCGGACAGTCTGCCCGCCCCGGCGCTCCGAACGTCCGTCCGGTCCCGGGAAGCGGCCGGTTGGGTGCTCGACCGCGGGTGCTGCGGTGACGGCATGGCATGTGATGGCGATCTGTCGCGCATTCAGCGCCCGATTGGCTACCAGGCGTGTGGGTTCGAGCGCACCTTCGGCAGGGCGATCAAATGGTGATGCCAACCGTTGCCGCAGCCAGCGGCCTTCACGGCCGCACTTGGCGGACACGCCAGATTCTAATACTGGCATGAACCCGTAGGAAGTCGCCTTATTAACCGTCAGTGGCATTGCAAGAGCGAAGCTTTGAGATACGTCTCCTGGCTTCGGATCTGGTTTCAGTGATCCGAGGTTCTCGAGTGAGAGAGGAGTTCCCGATGATATCCGCAGTGCGCTCGGCGCAGTCCGGGAAAGAGGTTGCCGCCGAACCGAGTTGTTGGCAGAAGTACGCCGCGTGCGGTGGGGTCGAAGCGGCGGTGTTCTTTTCGCCGGAAGGCGAGCGTGGCAATGCCCGATTCCGCCGGGAACTGCAGGCGCGGCGGATATGTCAGACCTGTCCTGTGCTCGGTCAGTGCCGCGAGTACGCCCTCGGTGCGGGTGAGCTGTATGGAACGTGGGGTGGCATGAGCGAAGCTGACCGAAGGCGGCACGCCCAGTGACGAAGTCGCGACGAGCGCGGGGCGGCAGATCATGCAGTCCGAGGATGCGATCAGATGTCGGGTGAGCCGGTGCCGCTGTCGGTTTACCGTATGGCGAGCGGCGAGCTCGTCAAGGAGTACCGCTCGTTGTATCGCCGGTGTGATCGCCTGACTCCGCGTGAGAAAGCACGGTTCTATTTCGTGAACGAGGAAATGAGGGCACGGGGGCTCGGGCATGGCATTCCAACTCCGGATACGCACGAGGGTATCGATGCCTGGGACGGGGAGATCTGAGATCTGATCGCGAGCTTTCCCGAACAATTGCTGTACGGATAGCGCTATCCGTGCGAAAGGCTGTCCTTATGCGGTGTCAGATCGCCGGTTCAGGGCGGGGGAACAGTCGTGAGAGAACATCGGAGAGGGTGATGATGCCGACCGTCGTTCGTTCGTCGGTGACCACGGCCAGGTGATTGCGACTTTCCCGCATCGCCGCGAGTGCGAGGTGGACGGGGGTGTCGGACGCAAGGGTGAATTCCGGTCGCATGATGGATTCGGCGTGGGTGTGGTCGGGTTGGAGCAGGGTGTCGCGGACGTGCACGATCCCAAGGGGAACACCGTTGTCGCGAACGAGGATTCGTAGGTGTCCCGATTGTTTCGAGATCGCCCGCACCTGGTCCATGGTCGCGGAGCTGGTTACGGAGGTCGGAGCTTTGCTGCTCCGAAGCAGATCGCGGACGGTCAAGGTCTGCATGTCGAGGGCGCCGGAAAGTTGCGCGGAGTATCCGGCGTCGAGGGCTCCGACGTTGGTGGAGTGTTCGACCAGGTGCCGCAAGGCGTCGGGGTCCTGGCCGCTGCCGACGTGATCGACCGGTTGCACACCGACTTTGACGAGGAACCAGTTGGCCATCGAGTTCAGCGATTGCAGTAGAGGTCGGGTGAGCCACATGAATCCGCGCATCGGGATGGCGAGCAGTGTGGCTGATTTCTCGGGGTGGGCGATCGCCCAGGATTTCGGTGCCATTTCGCCGACGACCAGATGCAGGAAAGTCACGATGATCAATGCGAGAACGAAACCGGCGACGTCCGCGATCCAGAGCGGCATGCCCCAACTCGAGAAGGCAGGGGTAAGCCAGTGATGGACAGCGGGTTTGGTGATTGCACCGAGCGCGAGGGTACATACGGTGATGCCGAGTTGGGAGCCGGCGAGGAGCACGGTCAGTTCGGAGGCGCTGCGTAGAGCGGCTCGGGCGGAGCGGCTGTTGGGGGCGGCATCTTCGAGGCGGTGCCGTTTGGCGGAGATGAGGGCGAATTCGACGGCGACGAAGAAGGCACTCAGGGCTATGAGAGCGACGGTGACGGCGATGACGATCCAGGGGTTGCTCATCGGTTCTCCTCCGCGGTTTCAGTCCCGGCCACTGCGGTTGGGTCGAGGCGTAGTCGTAGTGAGGCGGGGACGTGCCGCTCGACGGACAGGACATCGATGACCAGTGAATATCGAGGTTGTTCGTCGTCGGAAATCAGGTCGGCAGGATCAGGTGGCAGTTCGACGCGGATCCGGGCTCCCTCGGGTGGGAGCTCGCCGTGATGGGCGATGGTGAAGCCGGCGATCGTCTCGTAGTCACCACCCGGGAGGTCGTGTCCGATGGTGCGTTCGACCTCGTCGAGGTGCACGCCACCGTTGACGGTCCAGGATCCGTCTTCGCCGGGGAGTTCGAGTGGGAGGTCAGGGTCGTGTTCGTCGGTGATTTCGCCGACGAGTTCTTCGGCGATGTCTTCGAGGGTGATGACACCGGCGAAGCCGCCGTATTCGTCTATGACGCAGGCAAGTTGGTTTCTGCTGTCGGTGAGTTCGGCCAGGGCCTTCGGCAAGGGAAGTGTGGTCGGGAGGATCAGGGCGGGGCGGGTGAGTGTGCGCGCGGTCAGATCAGTGGTCGGCGTCAGGTCGAGAACATCTTGGAGGTGGATGACACCGACTATGTCCTCGGAATCTTCCCCCACGACGGGATATCTGGAGTGCCCTCGCCCCATGAGGGTGAGGATGTGGTCGAGGGAGTCGTCGGCGTGGACGGTGTCGACATGGGTGCGAGGGATCATCGCATGCTCCACTGGGCGCGTGGGGAAATCGAGAATGCGATCGAGCATCGTCGACAATTCGGGCGGAAGAGTCCCGGTTTCGCGGGACTCGGCGACGATGTGCTCGAGGTCGCGGGCAGAGGCGGAGTGCTCGACATCGTGCACCGGCTCGATCTTGAGTGCGCGGAGCAGCAGGTTCGATGCTTGGTCGAAGATCCAGATCAGCCAGCCGAAGAGTTTCAGGTAGAGGGTGGTCGAGCGGGCCAGCCACCGGGCCACAGGTTCGGGACGTGCGATGGCGAGGTTCTTCGGGAACAGCTCACCGAAGAGCATCTGGACCAGGGTCGAGAACAGCAGCGCCAGCACGGCACCGATGGCCATCCCCACGGCGGTGGGGATGCCGATGCCGCCGAAGATCGTTCCCAGCGACTGACCGATGAGAGGTTCGGCAACGTAACCGACCAGCAGACCGGTGACGGTGATGCCCAGTTGAGCTCCGGAGAGCATGAACGAGGTGCGGCGGGTCACCGCAAGAGCCCGCGTTGCACCCGAATCGCCCGTCTGGGCGAGAGAATTGAGCCGGGATCGGTCCACGGCCATGTAGGCGAACTCCTGGGCAACGAAGTAGCCGGTGACTGCGGTGATCAACAGAACGACCAGGACGCCCAGCAGGAGTGTCAGGGCGATCATCATGAGCCGGACACCTCGCCATCACATGCGGTGACGTAGTGGGGTGTGTCCGGCCTGGGTCTGTGACTGTCCATTGGTCTCTCTGTCGATGCGGAAGAAGCCTTGTTCTTTAATCTACGTTTACCTTGCCGGAAAAGTTCCCATCGCCATGCGGTTTCCCCGAAAAGTCGCGGCGAACGAATGAAGTACCTGACCCAGGCAGGCGGATAGCGACCCTCGCGATCCTCAGGTGCGGGTGGGTGGGCCGAATCGCAATCCGCGGAGCAGTCGGCGGTAGGAGAAGCGGTCGTCCCAAACGCGCAGCCGGCCGTTTGCGAATGTGTAGTGGCCGTCTACGTCGAGGTGCAGGGCAAACCATCCGATGCGGATGATCTCTCTTCGCCGGGAGGACACCGTGTCGTGGTCGGTGCTCATCGTGAGCACTTCCACGACCTCGTACCTGGTGATCAGGTGAGAGACGATCGTGAGAGCTCGTTCGACGCTCTTCCTTCCCTTCACGCTGGGCAGGCCGGTGTTGCGCCATTCGATGTCGGGATCGACGAGTGCACGCACGGCATCGGCGTCCATTTCCTCCAGTGCGATCAGGAGGTCCACCACCCGCGATGTCAGTTGATCGTCGTTCAACAGGTACTCCGGTCGTTGGGGAATCGGTGGATTCATGTGGTGACCGTCAGGCAGGGACTGTTGCTCCGTGAAACACACAGCAGCATCTTGCCCTCGGCGCGCTCGGCTGGGCTCAACGAGTTGTCATGGTGATCTACATCGCCGTCGATGACGTGGACCATGCAGGTGCCGCAGAAGCCCTGACGGCATGAATAGGGCGCTTTCGGGTTCACACGCAGCACTGCGTCCAGTGCGGTCTGATCGGCGGCGACATCGATGACCTGACCGGTGCGAGCCAGTTGGATCCGGAAGGGACGTCCATCGACGACCGGTGTGGCGGAGAAGCGTTCGGCGTGCACTTCCACACCGGGTTGGTTGCGTGCACCTGCGGTGATCAGGTCCATCATCGGGACCGGACCGCAACAGTAGATTGCATCACCGCTGCGGACGTTCGGCGGGAGAAGATCGGTCGCGGTGGGTAGGCCGTATTCGTCGTCGGTGCGGATGGTGACCCGATCACCGAACGGTGACAATTCCGCGAGGAACGGTAGCGTGCGTCGCTCGCGACCGACGTACACCAGCGACCAATCCAGGCCCATGCGCTCTGCCTCGCGGATCATCGGGAGTATCGGGGTGATGCCGATACCGCCCGCCACGAAGTGAACGCGCTTCGCGCGCTTGGTTCGCCCGGGTTCGACGAACCCGAACGCGTTGCGTGGGCCACGAACGCCGACGGCGGCACCGACTGGCAACTCGTCGTGCACCTCGTTCGATCCGCCGCCACCATCAGGGATGCGGCGTACCGCAATCCGGTAACAGCGGCGATCGGCAGGATCGCCGCACAGTGAGTACTGACGTATGCGTCCTGAGGGCAGGTACAGGTCGAGGTGAGCCCCGGGGTGCCACCGTTCGAGGTCGCTGCCGTCAGGTGCCCGCAGTTCGATGCTGACCACGTCGTTGTCGCTGGCCACCGTCGTGCGTTCCGACACCGTGAGCGTTGTCTTGTACTCGTCGGTCCGGTTTTTCGGTGGCTTATCGCGATGAATCAAGACCGCCCACTTCACCTGCGTGGAGACCAGGACATCCAGAATGCGCAGAATCGAGTCGCGGTGCGTGCCGCGTCGTAGGTCGACCGGGATCTCGCGGGGGGCCGGCCACCGCTGTGTGAGTTCGGGCGCGTTGGGTGTCATGTGTTGACCCGCTTGGCCGCTGGCGATTGCGCGACGTAGGCGAGGGCCTGGGCTGTGGACCCCACACTGTCGGGGTGAAATCCGGGCACGAACGTCGACGCACCGCTCCAGAACCATTTCGATACACCAGGCACCAGTCCGCGGCGTCCGGCGCGGACGAATTCCAGGAGCAATCGCGGATAACCGATGTTCGGCGTGTTGGGGTCGTTGCGGCTCAGATACATCGCGGCACGGAGCAACCACCCTAAAAAGATCGGCCACGTGATGAGCATGGAGATACAGCGGCGAAAGTAGCCGACTCCGAAGTACGTGGCGACCTCGTGCGCCACGGCACGATGCTCGACCTCTTCGGCCCCATGCCACCGGTAGAGGTCAAGCATCTGCGGATCTGCGCCGAATTTCTCCAAGTCCGCGTTCAGTGCCCAGTCGCCTACGAACGCGAACATATGCTCCGAGGACGCGCAAATCCCGAGACGCTCGATCAGACGCTGCCGGGTGGACCGCGGATCGGTGTCGTCGCCGACGCCCAAAGTCTTACGGAAGAAGTACTGCATCTGGCGGTTGAACGGGGCCGGGTCGATTCCGTGCCGTGTGAACACCTGATTCATGACCTCGTCATGCGCCTCTGCGTGCAGCAATTCTTGACCCATGAAACCGAGCATGTCCTCGCGGAGCTTCTCGTCGTGCACGTCCGGGAGAGCCTGCTCGAAGGCCTGGATCATCATCCGCTCGCCCTCGGGGATGACGAGGTTCATCGAACCGAGGAGGTATGAGGCGATCGGCTCATTCGGCAACCACACCAAAGGCGCTTTCTCCCAGTCGAAGTCGACTCGCCGTGGACGGATCGCAACCCGGCCGGGCGGCGCGATCGGACGCTGTGTCAGTCCCCTCAAAATCCCCATGGCCACTCCTCGCTCATTTATAAGTACGCGACAGTACTTATAAATGAGCATGGCGATCTACCCGAGGCTTGTCAACACCGGACTACGAACCGTCGGACGAGAGATCCAGTACCCGTTCGAGGAAGGACATGATCGGCGCATGAAGATTCATGTACGAATTGGACCCGTCGACCACCTGGCGGTAGAACAACTCGTTGCATCCGCCGATCGCCGCGAGAAACACTTCACGCCCCGGGGCTTCTGAAGATCTGGACGCGTAGCCGACGAGCAATTCGTCGGCGAGCAGTTCCAGGTACTCGTTGCGCTTCGCAACCCCTGCCGGACCGGCCACAGGTAGGTCCACCACCCAAGCGCGGACGAACTCGGGTTCGGACGAACACGTCTCGAGGTACTTCTCGATGACAGCCGAAAGCTGTTCGTGTGGAGATAAATTGGTGGTCGAGCTTTGTGTGGAGGTGATGTTGGAGACGATCGTCTCGATGCCGGCGTCGATCGCTGCGATCAAGCAGGCTTCTTTGCTCTCGAACTGCTTGTAGAAAGCTTGGCGAGATACCCTGGCGCGGCCGACGACATCGGCGATCGTGGTCGAGGCGATCCCCTTCTCCGCAGTCGACGAGATCACGGCGCGCAGAATGCGATTGCGTTGTGCGTCTTGGACCTCGTCCGCCGCGAGGCGGCCACGGCCACGCGGCAACCCGGGGAGGTCACGATCGAACGATCCAGCCAGCCTGCGCATACCGCATCGTATCCTGCCTGGTGCCATCGGTTCGCTCCTTGGACCGTCGACGTGGCCTGACGGAGAACCAGTTCAGGCAACGTCGACGCCGCCGGGGGTGATCATTCTCGTAGCGGCACTCACCATTGTCAGCAGCCATTCGATTTTAGTATGAACTGCATGGTTCGGGAGGTTCCCGGCTGCTGATCAGTGGTCGGCTAGGCCGTCAGTTTCGTTGTCGGAGAACAGTTTCTCTCCGGTGGTTTTCGCTGAGATGCGCATCGAGGAGCTCGGTGAGGTGCTTGCTGACGCGGTCGACAAGCCTGGTGGAGCGTGTTGCGACGGACATCATGTTCGCTGATGTCGACAATCAGATGCATTACATCTGCAGAAAGTCCTAGCTAAGGGGGTTCCAACTTCAGTATCGGAGCTAGTCTCATCGGGTCTGTTTCCGCGATTTTTGTCTCAACTTCCGGTTGACCATCTGATTGAAAAGGGCGCGGCCTTCTTGCGGGGAAGCAGTGCGCGCGGACCGCGAGTTGCCGGCTGCGGCGTTCCTTTGGATCCACGCCACAGCAGTCAGTGATACCGCGGTCATCAGGGCGAGGAGGTGAGGTTGTTGCCGTTGCGGTGGTGGCTCTGGCGTCAGGGCTGATCGTCCATGAGATCAAGTTGTTCCCAAGCCTTTTCGATGTCTTTGGCTGAGGAGCGTGCATCAGAGCTTTCGAGTTGCGCGAGGATGGACTGCACGACGGCGACCATGGCAGTCAGGGACGGCGTGGGGTTGATGCCTTCGATCGGAGTGATCACGACATGGTCGGCGTACGTGTTGAGGGGCGATGAATGCAGGTCGGTCAGCACGGCGATGGTCGCGCCTCTCTTGCGCGCCTGGCGTGTCAGTCCCCGCAGCGCGCGGGTGAGCCGCCAGACGTTGACAACGATCAGGCAGTCGCGTTCGTCCAGGTGCGACACGGGTATTGCCTGCGACGTCGCGGGGCCGGCCGCGACGTGAATGTCGAAGCCGTAGATGGATGCCAGGTAACTGAGGATATGAGCAGGTCCTGTGCCGGATCCGCTTGTGATGACCACGATTCGGCGGGCTTCGATCATCGCGTCGGCGATGTTTTTGATGGCGGTGATGTTGGCGTCGGTTGAAACGCTGGCGAGGTTTGCTGCATCCTGCCTCAGCATTTGCGTTGCTGCATCCTTTGAACCGGGATGGTCGGGGCTCGTTGTGACGAGCGAATTGAGGTATTCAGTGCGGAGTGCCTGACGTAGGTCGCTCCATCCGTCGAAGTCGAGTTGCTGTGCGGTTCGCACCACCGTGGAGACATTCACGCCTGCACGCTCGGCGACTTCCCGGCCCGAAGCATAAGAGGCGAACTGCGGCATCTGTGCAAGAACCTGCATGACTCGATCGGCCTGCGCTCCGAGATTCGCGTGCTCTGCTCGTTGTGCAAGCATCGTCCCCACTGTCACTTCGAAGCGCCTCGTTTCACCGGATCAACTACAAGGGCCTCGAGTGTCGATGGCGACCTGAAACACCTCACTGGTCGCCGTCACGCTACCACCCGCTGCTTCCAGGATTCCCTGCGCGAACTCAACGCGAAGGGGCGCATTCTGCCAGGCCTCATAGGCGGAAGCGTCTGGCCATGTCGCGACGGCGATTACAGTACCGGCGTCGTTCGACTTGAGGCAGAGCTGTGAAGACTCCGCGCCGGACAATTCGAGGACTCGTGCGCTCTCGTAGTAGCGACAGAGGTCATCTCTGCGGTCAGGCGAGACGTGGAGTGTGAGGATCGTGAAAACAGTCATGATCAAAGTGTTGCACAAGTCACTTAAATGCGCTTAATGTTGCACGCACCAACTGTCAAAGGGAGCTCGCATGACTACATCTGCGCATCCGACAGAGGCGCAAAACGCTGCGCTTCTGTCGAGGCTGGACAATCTGGAACCGGGAAAACCACATCGACGTCTGATGCTCATGGGCGGCCTGGGTTACACCTTCGACTCGTTCGACGGTGCCCTCATGGGTTACGCGCTCTCAGCGCTGATCATCATCTGGCACATCCCTTCTGAGACCGGCGGATGGTTGTTGTCGTCGATCTTCTTCGGGTATCTGGTCGGAGCGTTGGTTGCGGGAGTGCTCGCCGACCGTTTCGGTCGGCGCAAGCTCATGATGAGTTCGTTGCTCATTTTCTGCGTATGCAGTCTGCTGATGGGCACCGCGAATTCCCTGCCGGAACTATTCGTTTGGCGTGCGCTCGCAGGTGTCGGAATCGGTGCGGAGACCGCACTGATTGCGCCCTACATCTCCGAGTTTCTCCCTGCCCGGGTGCGAGGCAAGTTCGTCACAAGGACGGTCGGGTTCCTCGCGTTCGGCTATATCCTTGCCGGAGTGGTTGCCCCGCTGGTCATCTCGCCCAATCCGGCTGTGGGTTGGCGAATCGCGGCGGTTCTGTGTGCGCTTCCGGTGGTCTTGTTGCTGTGGTGGCGACGTAAGCTGCCCGAGTCTCCCCGGTATCTGCTGTCCAAGGGCCGCAATGCAGAGGCGGCTGCAGTTGTCGAAAACATGGAACGCGAATCCGGAGTTAATCCGGCAGTAGATTCACCTGATGCTGTCGACACCGTGACGGATCCCCCACAGTCGTCGCCCTCAGTCACCTCTCGACGGGGCGTGCTCGCTCCGCTTGCCGGATTGTGGCGAGGTGGTCTTGCCCGCACGACGATCGTGATCTGGCTGTTGTGGTTCATTTTGATCGGAGTGAACTACGGATTCTCCTCCTGGCTGCCAACGCTTTTGGTGTTGGAGAAGGGGATCACTCTGACTAACTCCTTCCTGATCGCACTCATCACCTCTCTTGCGCAGATCCCCGGTTATTACGTTGCGAGCTTGTTGATCGACAAGATGGAGCGAAAGTGGCTCCTCGCGATCTATGCGCTCGGAGCGACGGGTGGTGCGGTGGTTGTGGCGTTCGCCGACAACACCCCGGTTCTCGTGCTCGGGTCTGCTCTGTTGGCAGCGTTCACAAACGGAGCGGCCGGCGTGTACTACACATACACCGCAGAGCTCTATCCGACCGAGGTTCGCGCAACGGCGATGGGCGCTGCCTCTGCGGTAGGTCGTCTGGGCGCGATCTCCGCACCGATCGCCATCGGCTACCTCTTCGCGCGCATCGGTTGGGTGAACGTGTTCTTGGTCCTGGTAGGGGCTCTGGTGCTGGCGGTGGCCGTGGTGGTGCTCTTCGGTGCACGTACCTCGGGCCGCAGCCTCAACGAGAGCGTTCCCGCCGGTCACTGACCCACCATTGCGAGTTTCTTCAAAGGAGACAGATCATGCACGTTCGTGTAGTAAACGCCCACACCCTCGAACCCTCGTCAGGGGTGCGGCAGCAGAATGCCTGGATCGACATCGTCGACCGAATGATCGTCGACAGCGGGATCGGAGAGCCCCCGACGCCGCACGGTGGTGACTTCCGAATTATCGACGCCGGTGGGGGCACGGTCATGCCCGGCCTGGTCGATGCCCATGTGCACATTCTCGTGACCTCGACGAACGCTGCGGAGCGTGCTCAGTGGACGCCGGGTTACGCGACGGTCAGGGCTCTGCGCTCCGCCGGTGACATGCTTCGCCGAGGTTTCACCACGGTGCGCGATGTCGGTGGCGCCGATCACGGGATGGCCCGTGCCTTGAGAGAGGGCTTGGCCCCTGGCCCACGTTTGATCTTCGGCGGTAAAGCGCTGTCCCAGACGGGCGGTCACGGCGACTTCCGCTCTCTCAACGACGATTCTCAGCCCTGTTGTCAGCTCAAACCCGACTTCGGGCGCATCGCGGACGGCGTCGACGCCGTCCGCCACGCCGCCCGCGACGAGTTTCGAAAAGGTGCGCACCATCTCAAACTCGTTGTTTCCGGAGGAGTTGCGTCCCCGACCGATGAAATCTCGGCGGTGCAGTACACATCGGACGAAATTCGTGCGGCGGTGGTCGAAGCCGAGAACCACAACCGGTACGTCACGGTGCATGCCTACCATCCTCGCGCGGTGAATCAAGCCTTGAAGGCCGGTGTTCGATGCGTCGAGCACGGGAACCTCATCGACGAAGAGTCGATTCGTCTGCTTGTCGAGAATGATGCATTCCTGGTGCCGACGATCATCACATATGAGGCGATGTACGAGGCCGGTACAGCCTCGGGTCTTTCGGCAGGATCACTGAAGAAGCTCGACGAGGTCCGCATCGCCGCCGTCGATGCTCTCGAACAGGCCCACCGGGCGGGAGTGAATCTGGTTTACGGTAGTGACCTTCTCGGGGACCTGCAGGCGCGGCAGCTCGACGAGTTCACCATCCGTGGGCGCGTCCAGCCGAACATCGACGTGATCCGCAGTGCCACCAGTACTGCTGCGCGCCTGCTCGGTATGGAAGGAGAGATCGGTACGCTCGTCCCCGGGTCACACGCGGATTTGCTTGTGCTGGAAGGAGATCCGGAACAAGATCTCGCGGTCCTCACGGCGCCCGAGAAGTATCTGCGTCACGTACTTCATGGCGGCGTCGTCACGGATATCGCCGCCGCACGCTAGCAGTCGAACTTGCCGGGCACTTCTCGCGGCAATGCCCGGCAACTCGAACCTCCAGAACACATCTCATGGGTAGAGAATCAATGTTCGCCGCGAAGTCGGAGACCGAAGCAAGCAACCTTGCCGGCTGAGCACTCGATCCTGTGTATGGGCGGAAAGCGCTGCTCTGGAAATATTCTCTGAGAAGGCTGTGTTCGGAGCCGTACTGGTCGACTATGTTCGCGGCCCAGTAGGTGTCCGATGCCGCTGCTGAGATCGGTACTTGAACTCGGCCGGGCGGTGCGTTCAGCTACCCTGCAATGCCGTGCGGAGCGCGTCGACCGCGAGAGTTCGTGCGACGTTGGCTGCTCGGGTGTCGCGGAGGCTGTCGAGCAGAAGGAAATCGTGAACCATTCCCGCTACGCGTACCGATGTGACATCGACGCCGGCTTCGCGGAGCCTGTTCGCGTACTGTTCGCCTTCGTCTCGCAGGACGTCGGCTTCGTCGGTGATGACCAGCGTGGTCGGAAGTCCAGCTAGTTCGTCGAGGGAAGCCTGTAGGGGTGATGCGTGCACTTCTGCACGCTGCGCGGGGTTTGACGTGTATGCGTCCCAGAACCACTTCATTCCGTCACGAGTGAGGTAGTAGCCCTCGGCGAATTGCAGGTAGGACGGAGTATCGAAGTCCGCGTTGGTGACTGGGTAGAGCAACACCTGTGCTTTGAGGTCGATACCTCCACGTTCTTTGTTCATGAGGGCGAAGACCGCGGACATGCATCCACCGACCGACTCTCCGGTCACCGCGATGCGGGAAGTATCCAGGCCGTGCTCGGCACCATGTTCGAGTACCCACTGGCCCACCGCATAGTTCTGTTCGACTTGCGTCGGATATTGTGCTTCGGGTGCCCGGTCGTAGACGGGGAAATACTCCAGCTGCGCCGGCGCCTACTGCCAGTTCGCGAAACAGTCGATCGTGCGTCTTGTCGTCTCCGAAAACCCATCCAGCGCCATGGATGTAGAACACCACCGGCAGTGGCCCGGTGATGCCCTTCGGTCGAATGATGCGGGTGCGGACAGTTCCCCATTGGCCTGCATCGACGTCTACCCACTCTTCGTCGACATCGGGTCGTGCTACGCCGTCGCCGCTTTGTAGGTCCCGCAGTATCTTTCGTCCTTCTTCTGGTGGCACTTCGTAGATCCGGGGGTGGGGGTCGGTGGCCTCGCACAGCTCCTTTGCTGCCGGTTCGAGGTACGGGGCAATTGGTGATGGTAGTTCGGGCATGTCAGGGGTGGCCTTTCGGATTCGAAGGGTAGATGTGATCGAGCGGTCAGGATTGATCTTTCGCAACTCGGACCAGAAGTGCCGGTACGTTCGATGTGCGTGGACTCACAAGGGGGTAAACCTGCTGTGTAACACTAAGTTTCGCGCTTCAATTGCATCGGGTGGTCGTTATGTCACCTCCGCACTGCCGACGAGTGGTCGACGGTCGGTTGAATGTGTGCACCTCTCACATGACCTAAACATATCGTCTGTCGGATCGTCAATGGATCGATGTCCGCGCTTGTCGATGACCTACATCAAGGCTTCGCCCACCAGGCAATGATGCGTTCGACCACCTGAGAGCTTCCCCGAACCCATCTGATGTGATCGTTGCTCGCGCCGGCCAAGACGTCCTTGTGCTCGTACTGCCACCGTGTCACCGTGCGTGTGTCGAACAGTTTCTCCGCGAAGACATCCACCGACCGCGCCGGAGCCATGGCGTCTGATGCGAAACTGACGACGAGCGCGGGCGTCGTGATCGGCCGGTTCACTCTGTAGGGCGGGTTGCCCGTGATGGCCATGCGGGCCCATTGCCGCATCAACGTGCGAGCGCCGGGGCCGCCGAAGGCCGGTGCGGGCAGGTAGCCGAACAGTGTAGTGAGCAGCGGGACGGCAACTGCGGACATGAGCAGGACGGGCAGCCCGCAGAACCGGTAGGCCCGATGGTGGGGGAGCGCCGCAGCTACGGTGACCATTGCATCGACCGCCGTATGGTTCAGTTGATGTCCGGCTGCGAGTTGTCCGCCGAGACTGTGTCCGAGTAGCAGGATTGGCTGTTCGGGATGATCCCTTCGTGCGCAGGCGATCGCGTCGTCGATGTCGTTGATCTCGTCCTGGTAGGACCAATCGTGTCTGCGGCTCGCGCGAGGCTCGCTACGTTCGAATCCTCGTCGTCGAATCGTATGGGCCTCCCAGCCGTGCCGTGCGAACTCTGCAACCAGTGGCTTGTAGAAGTGAGACCCTATTGCCATCGCGGGAGCGATCAGGACAAGCGGAGCGTTCGAGCTGGGCAAGCGAGGATGAACCGGAGTATGCAACGGACGATGCGGGCCGTCGTTGTGTTGTGCAGCGTGGTGATCGCTTCTCACAGTTGGCAGATCACCAGTGGTATTTCGCGCTGGGTTCGTTGCTGGTAGCTTGCGTAGCCTTTGTATGCTGCAACGACTTTGGGCCACAGTTCTGCTCGTTCTTCTGCGGACGCGGTTCGTGCGTGTGCCGCGAATCGTTCTCCGTTCATGACGAGTCCGACGTCGGGGTTGGCCTGAAGATTTTTGTACCAGTCCGGATTTCGGTCGTCGCCGCCTTTCGACGCGACGAGCACGATCCAGTCCCTTTCCCTGACAGGGGTTGTCAGGTGGCACGAGCGCGGCATACCCGACGATCGTCCGATCGTGTGCAGCTCGACGACCGGCATTCCGAAGGGTTTGGACAGCAGTCGCCCTCTGCTGACGGTGAGCACGATTTTGTGCGCACCGTTCATCAGCCTGGCGCCGAAGTCTTTGATGGTGTTGTTGTTCGACATATCTCATCCCTTCATTCGAGGTGACTCTGTCCGTGCTTCCGTGCTTCCGTGCTTCCGTGGTGGGTTCCCTCTGAGAGATGCCTGTCGCTCGGGTCGGCTGCGATCTGTCACGAACCATCCAGTAGGAGAAGGACTTTGCCGACCGAGTCTTTCGATTCGAGCAACGCCTGTCCCTTGTCTGCATCGGCGAGGGGGAGCTTTGCCGAGATGATCGGTCGAATAAGCCCTCGTTCGATCAATGGCCATTCGTCGGCGACGACGGCCGCGACGATCTCCGCCTTCGACCCGGGGCCTGTCAGTGGGCGATTGCGGACGTTGAGGCCGATGATGCGCGCACGTTTGCCGATGAGCGCACCGACGTTCGCCTCACCGGTGAAACCTCCCTGCATGCCGATGATCACGAGCCGACCTCCGACGGCGAGGGCGTCTATGTTGCGGCTGAGGTAGCTGCCACCCATGATGTCGAGGATGACGTCTACCTGGCCCGCCAGCTCGGCTGCAAAGTCTTGGTTCCGGTAGTTGATCACGATGTCGGCACCCAGGTCTCGGCAGCGCTGCGCCTTGGCCTCTGATCCGACGGTGACCGCGACCCGCGCCCCAAGCGCCTTGGCAACCTGAATGGCATGGGTGCCGATCCCGCTTCCACCGCCGTGGACGAGAAGCAAATCGCCGGCTTGCAGGCCTGCGTCGGTGACGATCGTGGACCAGACAGTGCTAGCCACCTCGGGCAGAGCCGCGGAATCGATCAGAGTTACGCCAGCTGGTACAGGCAACAACTGGGATGCGGGGGCTACTGCGTATTCTGCGTACCCGCCTCCAGCGATCAGGGCGCACACCTCGTCCCCCAGCGCCGGACCGGCGACGTCCGGGCCGAGGGCGACGACAGTGCCCGAGATCTCGAGACCCATGATGTCGCTGATGCCTGGTGGTGGCGGATAGAGCCCCTGTCGCTGCATCACGTCGCCGCGGTTGATGCCAGCGGCGGCAACGCGGATCAGGACCTCACCCGGTGCGGGCGTTGGGGTTGGCACTTCCTCGACGGCAAGGTTCTTGCGCTCGTCGACGACGATCGCTCGCATGGTTGGCCGGTTGGTGCTCATCGTGCTATCTCCTTTGTTGGTAGTCGAAATCGGTTGGCACGAGGCATGTGGTGTCAGGGCGCGCCGACGGTTTTCCACATGCGTAGCGCGATGTTCATCACGGGCGCCCACACGTTCCACGGGATTCCCGCTGGTGGATAGAAATCCAATCGCGACTGGTGGGCGATGGTTTGGGCTTCGGTGTATTTGAGGATGCCGTCGATACCGTGCCGACGCCCGAGACCGGAGTCACCCATTCCGCCCATCGGCGAGTCGATGCTGCCCCATGCCGCGGCGAAGGCGTCGTTGATGTTGACGGTCCCCGAGTGCAGTCGGGCAGCGACTGAGCGGGCGCGTGTGGCGTCACGACCCCAGATGCTGCTGTTGAGTCCGTAGACCGTGTCGTTGGCCCGAGCAACTGCCTCGTCGTCATCTGCGACGGGATAGATCGAGACAACCGGGCCGAACGTCTCCTGCGCGTGCAACGTCATTTCCGGTGTGACATCGGCGAGGATGGTCGGCTCGTAGAACAGCGGCCCCAGATCCGGACGTGGTTTCCCACCTGCCAGAACGCTCGCGCCCTTCGCGACGGCATCGGCGACATGAGCCGACACTGTCGTCAGTTGTTTGTCGGTGGTCAGGCTCCCGACATCGATCCCATAGTCATAGGAGGCCCCGATGGTCAAGGCCGAGGTTCGCTGAACGAACTTGGCAACGAACTCGTCGTGTACGGACTCGGCGACATACAGGCGCTCCACCGAGACACACAATTGTCCTGCCGACGGGAACGCAGCCCGCACGGCTCCGTCGGCTGCCCGATCGAGATCTGCGTCGTCGAGGACGAGCATCGCGTTCTTGCCGCCCAACTCGAGTGACGCCCCGATCAGCCGCTGACCTGCGCTGCGGGCGATGTCCCGACCGGTTGCCGTGGACCCGGTGAACATGACGTAGTCCGCGTTCGCCAAGAGGGGATCCCCGATCGAACTGCCTCGGCCGATAACCATCTGCCACACATCGGCCGGTAGGCCCGCTTGGTACATCAGGTCCAAGGCCCACAAGGCAGTAAGGGCGGTCTGGGTATCGGGCTTCTGCACCACAGTATTGCCGGCCATCAGCGCGGCGATGGCGTCCGTCGCGGCCATCGACAGCGGGTAGTTCCACGGCGAGATGATCGCCACCACCCCTTTCGGATGGCGCAGCTCGGACGTACGGGTGAGGAAGGGCAGAGCACCCCGGCGACGTTCGGGTTCAAGAACTTTCGGTCCGGTGCGGCCGTAATAGCGGGCAGCGATGACAGCGTCGGCGATCTCGAGGTAGGCATCACGGCGAGTCTTGCCGTTCTCGGCCTGCATCAGGTCGAGCCCGATGTGTTGATTCTTCAGGACCAAATCATGGAAGCGCAGCAGTACCCTGGCACGCTCCGTCGCGGGGGTCGCTGCCCATCTCGTTTGGGCGCGCCGTGCGCGAACGAATGCTTCGTCGACGTCGGCCGGGGTCGAGATAGGGAAGTCTGCGAGTGGTGAACCGGTGTAGGGGGCAATGGTGATCGAGCGGGGCGCGCCGGGCGAGGCTGTGACCCGTTCTGTCAGCCGTTCGAGTAAACCTGCGGTCAGCGTGGCAGGCAGCGCTGCGCGGGGATCTGTGGAGATGTCGGTCGTTGCGGTCATGTCGGTGTTCTCCTGAGATGTTCGGTCGATTCGAGGTATCAGCGAACCGAGACCGGGACCGGCATGTGCAGAGCGGCCTGGGCTGAGGTGGTGGAATCGAATCTGATCGTGCGGATGGGCCGGAGTGCGCGAAGATCGTCCGACATCCGGCCGTTTCCGAGTGTTAGATCGACCCCACCAGGAAACAATGATGTTCCGCTGGCGAGGATGTTGGTTTGGTTGAGAGTCGAGAGCCAGGCTCCGTTGCGCCGGGTGTAGGAAGTGAGGGTGGAGACTTTCTTTCCCGTCTCGAAGGTCTTCTGCTTCGGGGTCGGTGCGGAGAAGGCGATGTCGACGCCGCCATCGGCGTTGGAGATGCGGGCCGTGGTTCGTGCCTGGTCGATACCGACGTCGAGATCGGTGACCCACTTGGGGAATCCGTACCCGTCATGACCGCGGACTTGGGCGATCTCCGTGTTGACTGGGAGTGCGAGCACATAGGAGTGCAGGTGATCGTCACCCAGAGCGGCAACCAGATCGGCAGCGGCCGTGCTGAAGCCGCCGTGGCGCGCCGGACGTACCGCCACGCCCACAGCCGCCTCGGTGTAGAAATCGATGTCGCACACGTCGTAGCGGAACAGCATGACGGATACCAGTCCGAATCCGGGTGCGATTTCCAGCGGCGACAGCTCGTCCGGGATCCGTTTTCGGATCGCGCTGCTCGGGGCGATCATGGTTAGACGCGCCGAGGACATTGCGTAGTAGAAGTTTGGCGTCCATGTCGTACCGATCGGCGATTGGACCTGCGTTTTCGGAAGCCTGCGGAAGAAACCGACACTCGGGACCCGCGGATCGGCAGCGACCTCGTCGAGAGGCACATCCATCCGGTAGCGGTCAAAAAGGCCATCTTTCGGGATTTCGATCAGGCGTCCGCCCAGATCGACCTCGACAGTTGAGGATGCGTTCGTCATTTCAGGGCTCTCACTCGTTCGATGTTTACATTGCTTACATGCAGGTTATGCACCAATGTGTGCACTGTCAACACCGGCTGGGGTCAGCGAACTTCACGTCGAGATGAACGAGCAGTCGTCGAAGTGCGGTCCTGCAGCCAGTGGCGGTACCGGCGGAGCGCACGGCGCTGTAACACTTGCTCTTTCAGCAGTGCGACCACAGGATTCGCCGTCGGCCGCGCCGGCTTCCCTTTGCCGAGTCGTCGAAGCTGCTGTCGCACGCGGGCCATGCTGGCGGCCGACGCAACGGCTTTGTCCTTGATGGTTACCGGGAGCAATTCGACAGCGGCAGTGCTGTCGACCTGCCAACGGTTCGGCAGATCCGGATCGATCGCCAATGCGCTTCCCAGGCCGACGAAGTCCACGCCTCCCGCAAGGGCCTGTTCGGCAACCGGTCGCCGGACCACGCCGCCGGTCAGCATCAGGGGCACAGGGCTGGCCTTGGCGAGTTCTTCCGCAAGTGTCAGAAAGTAGGCTTCCCGTGCGAGGGTGCGGTCATCCGGGCTTTGGCCGGTCATGGCCGGCGCCTCGTAGCTGCCACCGGAGAGTTCGACTACGTCGACACCGAGGGGTGCGAGCAACGTGATTACCTGTGCTGCGTCGTTGGCGTCGAATCCGCCGCGCTGGAAATCCGCCGAATTGAGTTTGACGGCAACGGTGAACGTCGGTGCGACCGTCGCGCGCACGGCCCGCGTGACGTCGAGGAGCAATCGTGCTCGGTTGTCGAGGGTGCCGCCCCATTTGTCGGTCCTCCGATTTGCGAGTGGAGAGAGGAATTGCGATAGCAGGTAGCCGTGGGCGGCATGGATTTCCACGCCGTCGAAACCCGCTTCCTCCTCGCGACGTGCTGTCGTTGCGAAACGGTTTACGGTGTCGTCGATCTGTTGCGCCGTCATGGCCTGAGGATGGGCAAACCGCTTGCTGTTCTTGCCGAGTTCGACCCGAGCAGCAGACGGACCCCACGCGACACCGGGCATGTCGGCTTGGATCTGTCGACCGGGGTGGTTGATCTGCATCCAGACTTGCGCACCACCACTCTTGGCGGCGTCCGCCCATTCGCGGAAGGGAGTGATCGGCGCCTGTGCATCGAGAACGACGCCGGCGGGCCCGGTCAGTGCCTCTGCGTGGACCATGACATTGCCTGTGATGATCGTGCCCACACCGCCCTGGCTCCAGCGCCGGTACAACGCGAACATTGCTTTTCCGGGTAGCTGTCCTGCAACAGCCATGTTTTCCTCCATGGCTGCCTTGACGATCCTGTTCGGGAGCGTCGCCCCGCTGGCGACGGTGAACGGTTCGAAGATAGGCGACACTTTGTTGTCGGTCTCGGAATTGTTCGCTGGTGACGTGGTGAATGGCATGGTGGCCCCTGAATGCGGTATGTTTACATTGCTCACATGAGCGTAGAAAGGAAAGTTAACGGTGTCAACATCTGTCAAGGGTGGCTACCATCACGGCGATCTGAAGGCCTCGCTGCTGGCGTCGGCGATGCGGATGCTCGAGGCCGGAGAGCCGTTTTCGATGCGCGCGATCGCGCGCGAGGTCGGTGTTTCCGCAACCGCGCCGTACCGGCATTTCGCTGACCGTGACGCCCTTGAATCTGCTCTCGCCGCGCAAGGGTTACGCGACCTGAAAGCGGACCTGACCGAGGACCGCGAGCTACCGTCGACGTCGGCGGATCTTGCCGAATTCGCCGTCGCGTACGTCGAGTTCGCTTTGCGGCGTCCCGCGCTGTTCAGGTTGATGTTCGGCAACGAGTGCGACGAGGAGAACGACGAGCGTGTGCAAGCGGCGGGGGAAATTCATCTGTTGATGCAGATGGGCATGACGCTCGTCTTCCCCGATGCAGATTCCGAGGCATTGGCCTCGGCAGCGTGGGCGTTGGCGCACGGTCTGGCCTGTCTGCACCTTGACGGCAAAATGCCGACGGCCTCGGATGGTGAGGCCGCCGATCGTGTGCGAGCCGCTTTTGCAGCAATTCTGGCGGTACAAGGGTGATTGGTTCATTGACGAGAGCGATCGAGAGAAGAGTGGGATGACCAAGCGAATTCTGAACGTAGTCACCAACGTCGGCCACTACGATGACCCGTCTCATAAGACCGGTTTATGGCTCTCCGAACTCACCCACTCCTGGGAGGTCTTCGACAGCAACGGTTTCGAGCAGACTCTGGTCAGCCCACAGGGTGGGGCGGTGCCGTTGGAGCCTCGATCGCTCAAATTCCCGAACTACGACAAAACTGCAAAGGCCTGGCGGTCGGACCCCACTCGGATGGCGCTACTCGAGGCGACGGAGAGTCCGGATCTGGTCGACGCCGCTGACTACGATGCGATCTTCTTCACCGGAGGGCATGCCGTTATGTACGACTTCCCGGACAGTGAAGGCCTGCAACGCATCACGCGAGAAATCTTCGAACGCGGAGGAATTGTCGCTTCGGTGTGCCATGGGTACTGCGGACTTCTCGAGACCAAACTTTCCAATGGCAACTATCTAATCGCGGGCCGCAGACTCACGGGGTTCGCCTGGTTCGAAGAAAAACTCGCCCGCGTGGACAAACTCGTGCCCTACAACGCCGAGGAAAGAGCCAAAGAGCGTGGCGCACTGTACGAAAAGGCCACACTGCCGTTTGTTTCCTACGCAGTCGTCGACGGAAACCTCGTCACCGGCCAGAATCCGGGATCTGCAAAAGAAACAGCAAAAAAGGTTGCGAACCTCCTGCTGTAGCGCATTTGGGTGCTGCACCGGTGGGAATGCTCGGACTCCGTGGACCAGGTGCGACGCCGACTCGAACATTTGGGCACTCGTCTTCGTCCTAGGTGCGCTACTGCGGCGCCGAAGGGATCGAAATATCGAAATACTTTTCCTACGAGACTGTTTCGCGTTGAAAGCGACGGTGGCGTCATGGAGCGATACAAGATAAGGCTCGGGGACGGATCGAGCGGCGACGAGTTCTTCGAGTCCGGCAACCAGGTGAATCTTGTTGCAACCGCCGCCAATGGCGGAAGCATTGCTGCCCACAAAACCCCTCGGGGCGGGCACCGCGGCACCCGATGCGCTCGCGCTCACATTCAGAACGCCGCCGTGGCTTCGCGGACACGTCGCGGGTGAAGTCACGTTTCGTCAACGCGTGAGTTGGGTAACAAATCGGGGGTCGGTGAAGGAGGACCCGTGGTGGATGTCGTGGTGTGGACAGAATCCGAAGAGCGCGAAAGATGGTGGCGCGAGATCGTGGGAATCACGCCTTCTGGAGACCGTTGTGCGGCAAGGGATGTAGGAGAGCTGCCGCGTGCCCAGGTTTCCGCGGGCTCGGCAAGGCGCGAATCGACTAGCGCGCTCCGTGACGCTGCCGCAGCCTGACCGTCGGCCCTCACAGAAGGGTGGAAGCACGGTGCTGAATGTTGTTCTGTTGCTTGTGATGCCGAGTATCGGCATGGGTGTGGTGATGTGTCTCGACATCCGATGGCTTCGCCCCTCCGTGCGACATGATCGCCGAAGGTTTGCATATCGGTGGCATGCGGGAGGCACCAAGTCGTAGATCTGTTTCCGTCGACTCAGGTCGCCCATCAGCGGTATCGCCGATCCCTCGAGTGAACCGGACAGTCGGAGTGAAGGCCCGTTCGGCCGGCGCCTGGCGCACACGGTGCCGGTGCGGGTTGATTTGTCGTCGTCGTGGTCGATGATTGAAGAAACGTCGGTTGGGGAAGGTGAGCGGAATGGCTACTTACAGAGTGATCAATCCTGCAGGCGACGTCACCGCGACGCGCGACATCGAGAGCGCTGACGATGCGCATGCCTGGTTTGTGGATTCTCGCGCCGACAACTCGGAACTGGGATGGCGAATGGAAGTCCACCATGATGGCGAATGGTCGTTCTTCGACGACACCGAGGGCGCATCCAGCTGAGCAGTAGCTCGGCAGGAGTCACGAAGATGAGGAAGGACGTTCAAGCATGAGTCAATTACTTGCAGGGAAGAAAGTGGCATTCCTTGTGGCGACGGAGGGAGTCGAACAGGTCGAGTTGACAGATCCGTGGGATGCATTGGTTGCCGAACACGCTCAGCCGTCGATTGTTTCGACAGAATCCGGCACCATCCAGGCGTTCAACCATCTCGACAAAGCTGACGTCTTCGACGTGGACGCGGTGGTCGAGTCGGCGGAGTCGTCCGAATACGACGCTCTCGTCCTGCCCGGGGGCGTGGCCAACCCTGATTTTCTCCGCATGAATCCAGACGCGGTGGCGTTCGTCCGGAGTTTCTTCGATGCCGGGAAGCCCGTCGCGGTAATCTGCCACGGACCATGGACGCTGGTCGAAGCCGGCGCGGTGGCCGGTCGTACGCTGACGTCGTGGCCTAGTTTGCGTACCGATATCACGAACGCCGGCGGCACGTGGGTAGACGAAGAAGTCGTAGTATGCACTTCTGGCCCGAATACGTTGATATCGAGCCGCAAGCCCGACGATTTGCCGGTGTTCTGTGCGAAACTGACCGACACGCTCAGCCAGTCCGAGGCGTCGTCGACGACTCCGAGGGAAGTTGACGAGGCAGATAGACCGTGACTTCTGCACCGCCCGAACCAGATCCGGGGAATACCCCTGATCTGGAACCCGGAGGTGGGGTCAAGCCGGGGAGCGCCCCACCCAACGCTCCACAGAAGTCGGGATTCTTCGAACCCGAGCCCTCGACCGTCAAGCGCTTTCCAGTAACTGGGATCGCAGCGATCGTCGCGGTCGCGTTGGTTGTCATCGTTTTCGTTATCGCCGCGGTGGCCACACTGGCATGATTTTTGCGCCTCGGTCCGAACGGTGTAGCCCGTAGATTCCTTGTTCTCCCGGCCGCCTGTGCACCCTTGTCGCGTGCACAGGAAACGCGTGTCGGTGCCGACCTCGCGCCAACGGTGAGGTTCAGTGATTTTCGGGCGGACCGATCAGTCCGCTCTTCGTGAGTTTCGAATAGCGTTGAAGATCAAGTTCTTTGATGCCTTCCTTCAATTCTTCGACAGTCCGTTCTTCGTACGGCGAAGACTTGCCCCTGGATTTGCCGCGTCGCGCGAAATTGCTCGTTCTCGTTCAGACACCACCATCGGCTTGCTTCGATACCAATAGCCAACGCGGAGCCGAAGGAAGTCAGGCGACGATTGGTGATTGTCACCGACTGGGACGCCTCCAGCGGCGTGAGCGGTGCAGAGTTCCACGTCTTGGCCACGAATGTTCCGCGAGGACTTTGGGTCGAACCTGACGCCAGCGAATCCTGTTGGTGCGTATCGTTCAAACCGGCGACGACGGCGTGGACACCCCGCTCGGTGAGACAAAGAAGCTGTGGCTAATCGACACCTTCGATTCCGTGGTCGAACAGTTTGAATCTGACAGGAACATCATCGTTGCCGACGCGGAATCCAGCGGCGTTCGTCATTATGACGAACTGGGCTGAACGGGCTCTAGCATGGCTTCGAGTGGTGTGTCCCCGGGCGTTTCGCTCAGCTGAGCGATCCGCGTAGCAAGGATCGTGTTTTAGTTTCCAGTGAGAGAATGACACCGATTCCAGTCAAGTTGATTCCGTCGCCGATCAATGCGTTAGTACGGCGCAGTTTGTCGAGGTCCGCTGCGCTGTAGCGCCGCGTTCCGCCGCTAGTGCGCACGGGGGCAACAGTCCGCGACGTTCGTAGAGTCTCAATGTCTGGGCCCGATTCCGGACAGTTCCGACATCACGGAGATTGCGTCGACCCCTCGGTAAGCGTGTGCTTCATCCCTTAATGGCCCAGCGCTCACATTCACCCCCGCCGAATATGTCTCGACCTGAACATCTCCTTGCGTTGTTCCCCTCGCTCTCCGGTGCCTAAAATCTGATGCTCCTGGTTGCAGATTTCATCTGACTCTCGAACCGGCTTTCGCAGGGGAGGTCGTCGAAAGGACTCAGGTCTTGCTGGTTTCGTGCACATATGCGTCATACGGATTCGAACGGTCGCACCTCGATCGTTCGATCAGTCCTCCAATTCTTGCAATTTATCTATATCTGCTGATATAGATTTACGGCAGTAGATGAATCAGATCCACGCTGGAGCACTTGCACTTCGGGAGCGCGAATGACTACTGCCATGGACACCATGTCTTCACCTCAGCGAGGGGCCACTGTCCCTCGGCGCTCTGCTTGGGCGATGACCAGGGGAAAGGAGTGGGCATTCTTATGAGCACTCACACGCGGGACGCCGACTACTCGCACCTTGCGGCCCTTTTCGAACAGATGGCTTCAACACCGGACGGTGACGAGTGCCGCGACCGTCTGCGGACGCAGATCATCGAGACGTGTCTACCGCTGACCCGGAACATTGCCTTGCGATACCGCGGTCGCGGACAAGCCCACGAGGATCTCGTGCAGGCCGCCAGCGTCGGTTTGGTCAGTGCGGTGAACCGCTTCGATCTCGACAAGGGCAAGGACTTCCTCGCCTTCGCGATTCCGACGATGGTGGGTGAAGTGCGCAAACATTTTCGGGATCGCGGCTGGGACGTTCGTGTTCCGCGCTCGTTGCAGGAAAACTATCTCGCGCTCAACAAGGCCCGGTCTTCCCTCACTCACGCCCTCGGACGCGAACCCACAGTGCCGGAACTGGCAAAAGAACTCGAAGTGGAACCTGCCGAGATCGCAGAGATCGTCGCCGCCGGCGATTCCTATCACGCGGCGTCCCTCGATGCGGCAACCGTCAACGAGGGACGGACGATCGCAGAGACGTTGGGAGACTTCGACTGTGCCCTCGAAGGCATCGACAACCACGAAACGATTCGGCCTGCACTGCTGGCACTTCCTGAACGAGAACGCACAATCGTGCTCTACCGATTCTTCGGCGAACTGACCCAAGCGGAAATCGCCGAGAAGGTAGGCCTCTCTCAAATGCACGTCTCCCGGCTGCTCGCACAATCGCTCACAGCGCTCCGAAACACCCAGTCCCTCGCCGCCCTCGAAACCTCCGTCGCAGCGTGAGCTGGATGCCGAGAAATGCGGATTGGTGTGCGGCACCGGTACGAAGCACGTCGTGATCGGAATCGCCGTCAGTTACGGCGACGAGACGCCCCGACAGGCGGTGACCAGTGTGTACTCGTGGACCTCCGGGCCAGGGGATCACGAACCCGCTAGCACGACCTTGGTCAGGGTGATTGTCACAGTCCAGTTCTCCTCGGGCGCGGCAGGCGGGGCCTCCTCGAGGTCCACTTGGTCGGCAAGGGTTTCGAGGACGTGCCACCCGAAGGACGAAGTACTTGTGGTGATCTGGCCCGTTGTTGCCGCAGAGAGGACCACTCGCGCAGTGGCGTTGTCGTCGCCGTCGAATGTGCACGTCAGGCTGCTGGAGGGGAGGGCATGGCTGATGAGGATGGTCGCTGCTTCGTCGGCGGCGAGAACGAGATCGGACAGCCCGTCCAACGAGAGCGCATAGTGCGCGGCCACGGTACGCACCAGTGATCGCAGCACCGGCAGTTGATCCGGTGATGCGGAGACGGACAGTGAAGGTGAAACGGCGATGGGGGAAACGATCGCCCGCACGAAGGACGTCACGTGAGATTTGCTCCTGTACCTGATCCGAGGCAGCCAATCCCTTGGAGGGATCTTGGTAGCCGCATTCGAGAAAGATGATCAGCCCTTCAGCTACCCAACCGAAGTGCCGCCAAACATCGAGCTTAACGCTGTTGTCAGCGACCAGACAGGACGTATTCGAAGTGCGTTCCTGCAGTGTCGGGGAGGTGCTCTTGTCTGTGCCCCCGGTGGGGTGAACCCGTTCGATCCAACCGACGGTACGGCGCGCGGGGCTCCAATAACGGTGCTCGGTTTTGATCCATGCGGCCGGACTGCGCCACGCTCGATGGAAGCAATCGAAAAAACGTCACACCAGCCTCCTTCAGCTCAGGTGGCATACGAGCGAAGGGTAGTGAGAAACCGAAAATTCCGGATCAGCAACGTGAATTGGGCTGGGGGTTGGGAATCTGACATCCTCGCCGCGGCCTGTCCCGAGATTGGACTTGCGGGCCGCTCCTGCATGGTGCCGAGATCGAACTGCCTACTGACGTGGCGGTCGCACAGGGTAGAAGGTCCCCGCAGACCGCGGATGAAACGCCACCGAAAGTACGAGAGCGTCCCCGAAAGGGTTGAACTTTCTTCGGTTTGTGTGACTTCGAGTACTACCGGTCGGTAGCCTTCGCTCCGAGTACACAGATGTGACTCGCGACACGCCAAAACGAGTGAGGTTTCGGTGCGTCGATTCCATGCTTGAGGAGCCCAATGTCCAAGAATGCCTTGAGAACCCGAGTTGCCCCCACGATGGCGATCGCTGCAGCCCTTGCATTGATAGGAGGAGGCGTTGCCACAGCTGAGGAGAATTCCTCGCTCGGTTCGTCCGGTACACCTGCCGCTACCCCTTTGACATTCGACGGCTGGTCGTCATGCCCCGTCGAAGACCTCGACGTCGCCACCTGCGCAACCGTCGTGGTGCGCGGCGGCTCGATGAAAATCGGGGGACTGACCGTGCCCGTCCCCGACGGCGGGCTCAAGATCGCGGGCGGAGTCAAGTACGCAACCCAGCCCGACGGCAGCTTCGTCGAAACCTTCGTCCCCAAGCCGGACGGCCGCAACGGTGTGTATTCGAACCCGATCTCCGTGCCGGGCGGGGCCATCGGAATCGACACTCCACTGAATCTGACCCAGATCACTGCAACGGTCGAAGCTGTTGGGCTGCCGAACATCAAGGTGCTAGATCAAGAGCTGACGATGCCGGTAAGGCTGAAACTGTCGAACTCGTTGTTGGGTAACAACTGCTATCTCGGCTCCACGGCGAACCCGATCAACCTGCACCTTACGACCACTGGTAACCCGCCCTCGGAGCCCATCGGCGATTATCCGGGAGCGGTGTTCCCTGCCGTTCAGCACACAGACAATCTCTTCGCAGCTCCCGCCGCTAGCGGATGTGGGGTCTTCGGTGCACTCAATTGGGCGGTGAACCTGCGGGCGGGCACCCCCTCCGCCAGCGGAAAGAACTCTCTCACCACATCCAGCGACGTCTACACCGTCGCCGCGCGCAAGGTGCGACCACCGGCAGCTTCCGCTGCGCAGGCAGCCGAACCTGCAGCTGTGGCGCAGATGGGAGCCGCCGGGTAAAGATCAGACCCGCCTGAATTTCTTTCGACTCACGGTTCATCCCAAAAGTATTCGACAGAAGGGCACATCACATGTCATCACGCACAATGCTCGGTAAGGCCTCAACGCTCGTCGGAGCAGCGGCCGCATTGACCATCGCTGCATCCGGTATCGCGACAGCCTCCACCACGATCAGCCCCGCCGCGGCCACTCCGGTGACGGCTACCAGCAGTGGGCTCAGTTTCGTCACAACCGGCGGTCTCGAGCTGTACTGCACCAGCGTCAGCGGATCCGGAACGACCCCTGCTGCGCCCGGCAACGTGAACTCCGGAACGGGGGGGATCAACATCAACATTGCCAGCGTGGGACTGTCCGGATGTGACCTCGAAGGTGTGCCTGCAACAATCACCACCTCGGGTTCCTGGGCTCTGAACGTCAACGCAGACAGTGGATCGCCGATGGGAAGTATCAAGATCCCTAACGGTGGAGCCCACGTAGTTGCCGGTAGCTGCGTCATCGACGTCACCGCCAGCACTGCTGGCCCGGTGCCCTACAACAACACGACACACACCGTCACCGCCAACAACACCGGAACGGTGAACTTCACCTCCAACGGTGGAAGTGCATCCTGCCCGGCAGCAGGGGCCGGAACGGCGAAGATGACCGGGGCACTCAAGTTCAACTCCACGCCCGGTATCACCGTCACTCCCTGACTCGGGATGTAGTTGCGCCACAGTCATACCCGTGCCCTATGAGGGTGTGGCTGTGGCGTACGCTTCACGGAACCGTCTCCTCGGCAAGGTCGCCGCTGATTGCAAAGGTTCAAATCCATACCGGTTGAGTAGAATTCAGCCATGTCGCACAGAGTCGGCCGCACTCGCAGTCTCCTGCCGGTGCCGTGACTCGGCAAAGAACAGTAGGGAGTCAACCACGGTGCGGCAGAACAGGCCGGCATCGCGGCGGAGTCCGGGTAACAGGCCAGAAGAGGATTTCGACGGACTTGTTGCGATGGAAGTGTCGACTTCGGTTGCCTACAGGTGTGGTAGTGCTGCGGTGAGGAAGACGGCGCCGAGGACGATTCCGGCAATGCCGGCGAAGACTCCGATGATTCCTTGTTTGACGTCGGGGTGGTGTCCGGGGGTGTCGGGTCGGCGCGCTGCCAGGGCGGTTCCGATGGCGGTGGCACCGAGGAGGATGCCGAGGCCGAACATCCAGAACGTCAGTATCGAGAGGGCACCGAGCATCAACGCCATGTCGCTGTATTCGTCGCTGGTGATAAGGCGGTGGTGATCCCACCAGTCGGGTGGAGTGTGCGCGCGGGATTCGGTGTTGCCGGTGTTGTCGGATTGTTCGTGCGGGGGGATGGTGGATGCAGTCATGGCAGCTGAAGGGTTCTCGCGCTGATTCTTTCGTGTGGTGGATGTGCAGTCGGCCATTCGTATGTGCGGTGGGAGATCGAAACGATGGTGGGGTGAGCCCCGAGAACCCATCGCGTGTCCTCGGGAGTCACCCCACCATCCAGCGGTGTTCGGGCCAGGTGGATCAGGCTTCGATCTGCACCTGTGTTGTCGATCCGGCGTTATCGGTTCGTGAGGGCGGTCCGGAGGAGACCTCGATCCGCCGCGGTTTCGCCTTCGCTGCGATCGGCAACGTCACCGTCAACACGCCGTTGTCGTACGAGGCCTCGATTTGTTCGGCGTCGATGTCGTCGCTGATGGACAGCTGTCGTTTGTATGTTCCGGCGAAACGTTCACTCGCCAGCCAGCTCACACCCTCTTCGGAGTGGGCGGTGCGGTGCGCGGTCAACGTCAGGGTCGAGCCGTCGATGTGGACGTCCACTGATCCTGGGTCGACGCCGGGAAGATCGGCGTGCAGGACGTACTGGTCTTCGACCTTGTAGAGGTCCATCGGCATGAACCGTGGACTGCGTCCGTTGCCGGTTCCCACGGCGAGTACGGACTTGGTGATCGCGTCGATGTCGGTGAAAGGATCGAAACGAAGCACAGCAACACACCTCCCATATTGTGAAAAGAAAGGTCACCGCCACTGTGGCGGTTGACCGAACTCACTGTGCGAGAACATGATAACCACACGAATTAGCACTCTGCAACCGAGAGTGCCAGATTCTTGAAAGAGTGTCTCGGTCGCGAGCAATGCAGCATCGGAGTAGGAACAACGGCAGTTGCCAACCTCCGTAGCCGAGATGCGGCACTTGTGAGAGGCTGCCGATCAGAGCGTCGACCTTGGTAGTCTCCTGGCTCCAGCGACGTTTTGACGGGGGACGGTGTACTCCGGCCATGTGCGCCGCTATTTGGATGAGGTGTCGCGGCCGTTGTCGTGTTGTTGTAGTTCGGTGTTTATGCGGGCGCTTCGGAGATTTGGTCTTCGAGGATGATGATGCGGCAGGCGGCGTTCTTCCGCGATCCTCACGGTCGGCGGTAGCGCTCAGCGGTTCGGACGTGGTCAGGCGCTGACAGGATCCAGGAGGCCGGCAAGCCGTCCGGCAATAAGAGCTTCGGCCTCTGTGACAATTCGTTCCACCAATTCGCCCACTGTGGGGATGTCGTGAATCAATCCTTGCACAGTCCCAGCCGTCCAGATGCCAGCCTCGGGGTCGCCGCTGTCGAACACCGCTCTGCCCCGCACACCGGCTACAAGATCTCGAACGTCTTCGAATTTGCCGCCGCTGGAAAGAATTTCGACAACCTCTTGGCTGACGCTGTTGCGTGCTACGCGAGCCGTATTGCGTAGTGACCTGAAAATCAGCTCGGTGTCCACCTCGGAGGCGGCAACTATCGCATCCTTGATGTTGCGGTGAATGGGAGACTCATCGGTGCACATGAACCGGGTGCCCATGTTGATGCCGTCGGCGCCAAGCGCGAGTGCGGCCACCAATCCTCGAGCGTCGGCAAATCCACCGGACGCGATCATGGGAATGCTGATCCGTTCTGCTGCTGCAGCGATGAGGACGAGACCCGGTACGTCGTCTTCCCCTGGATGCCCGGCACATTCGAACCCGTCGATACTGATGCCGTCGACGCCGAGGGCCTGGGCTTTGACCGCGTGGCGGACGCTGGTGCACTTGTGGAGAACCTTGATGCCGGCGGAGTGAAAGTGCGGCAGATGCGGTGCGGGAGAGGAGCCGGCTGTCTCGACGACTTTTACTCCGCAGTCGATGATCACATTGCGATACTCATCGTAGGGCGGGGGTGTGATCGTTGGGAGAATTGTGAGGTTGACCCCGAAAGGTTGATCGGTGAGCTCGCGGGTTCGGGATATTTCTCGGGCAAGGTCGTCAGGTGTCGGCTGTGTCAGAGCAGTGAGCATGCCGAGCGCGCCCGCGTTTGCAACTGCCGCTACGAGTTCTGCTCTCCCCACCCACTGCATGCCGCCCTGCACGATGGGGTGGCGCACTCCGAACGTCTCGGTAAATGCAGTTGTCAGCACTGGACATCTCCTCGATGATGCATGGATATCGGTTTGTCAGTTACGTTGATGCCGACTGAATTTCGACTTCACACCGGCTTCAATGCGTTGACGAAGCCCACTCGTTCAATGCCGGAACCTGCGAGGACTCAGTTCGTACCATCGGAGGTTCGGACCGATAGGGCATGGCAGGCGTCAAGTATTGTTCGCCATGTTCGTTGGCGCCGGGAATGAAGGTACGGTTCGCAATCACATCGTCGGCGCAGATTACCTCGTCGTAGTTGCGCACAAGCGCGGCAACCACTCCGGCCGCAGTGAGATGCTCTACCGCTTCCGCGGCACTACGGTGGCACAGCTGCTTCTCGATCGTGGTGACGAGGTCTGCACGGTTTTCGACGCGCAGCTCGTTGGTGGTAAACCGCGGGTCGTCGGCCAACTCTGGCAGGTCGATCGCCTTGCACAGTTCGATCCAGGCTCGCGGTTGGTATCCGCTGATCACCAGCTCGCCGTCGAGGGCACGAAAGACATCTGCAGCGGGTGCGACGCTTGGTTGCCCGTTCCCTTTGCGACTCATAGGTTTGCCCGATACCTGCCACTCGATCCAGTTGGCCGTCTGCAAGTGGATTGCGACGTCCAGCAGGGAGACTCGGACGGACGATCCTTTGCCGGTGCGCTCACGTCGCAGTAGCGCTGCCAGAGCCGCCTGCGCGACGACATAGCTCGTTGCATGGTCTATCACCGGTGCGCCCACACGTTGTGGTGGGCCGTCAGCCTCGCCCGTCACCGACATCAGTCCACTCTCCGCTTGCGCGGCGATGTCGAGCCCGGCGCGGGTAGAGGACGGGCCTTCCGCCCCGTACCCGCTCACCGAGACGGCGATGATTTCCGGTCGCAGGCGTTGTAGTTCGGCAGAGGAGAATCCCAGTCGATCGAGGGTTCCCGGGCGAAGATTGTGCAGCAAGATGTCGCTCGACGCGATCAGATCCCGAGCCCGTCGCAGATCGGCGGAGTCTTTGAGGTCGAGGCAGATTGAACGCTTCCCACGGTTGTACCCGTAGAAGATGCCACGCGCGTAGTCGGCGTCGATTTGTCGGGCCGGTTCACCGCCCGGAGGCTCCAGCTTGATGACCTCGGCGCCGAGGTCGGACAACTGCTGTGCGGCACTGGGTATCGCGATCAGTTGACCGATCTCCACTACGCGGACACCTGCCAACGGCAGGTCAACTTCGTCGGTCATCGAATGATCTCCACATGAGGCGAAGCGACGTCCTCGGCAGGCTCCAGGCAGCGCGCCAACAGAATGCCTTCGGTGTGGTTGCAGGGGTTCAACCGGTTTCTGTCGCCTTCTACTCCCCCGATTCGGATCGTCACGGTTCCATCGTCGTTGCGCTCGAAGTGGGCGTCGTTGAGGTTGACGGTGTGGTCGCGGTACTCGAAGGACTCGAACCAGTGGTTGTACAGCATTACGCCGAAGTAGGTGCAGTCCGGGACAGTAAATGTAATATCCACGGCAGTAGCATCTTTCAGTGACCACCAGCCGGCAACGTACTGGTTGGAGCTGGTGCCGTAGAAGTCTCCCCACCCTCGTTGCTCCGAGGTCACGCGAATCTCGTTGGGAGACTGACTGAGCGTTTCGATGAGCTGAAGACTGCGTCGAAGGCTCACATCCATACCCCGGGCAAGTTTCGTGAGGCGCTGGACCAGCCACGCCGTGTCGAGATCGGGGCGTGCACCAGGCGGCGGGCCGAGACGCTCGATATGGAGCACGGGATCGATCTCCGCGCTTCGCGTCTTGTGATAGACACGCACTACTACGTCGAAGCAACGCTCGTCCAGTCGAATTCCTCTGCGCCCCTCCAGCTCTTGTGCGACGAAGATCTCGAAGTTACCGTCCGCGTCGCACACCTTGTCGTCGATGACGATGTTGTCGGCGACCCTGTCGGTCCCAGACGCACCGACGCGATTGGCGAGGACCGCGACGTACGGCACTGTGCCGCGGCTACCGTGAATTCGGTACGTCTCCTTGGGGTCGATCATCGCAGTCCAGTAGTCGACGTCGATGCCGTCTCCCCAGAACTTTCGCATCGGTGACATCAGTGTGAAGAGTTCAGGCCGGAGCACGTCTTGGCGTTCGACGTTCATCTCGGCGAGGTATCCGAACAGGCGAAGTGCGTGCCGTACACCTTCGGCGCTGTCCAGCGGTGATCCGGTGGCGGCAGCTGTGGACCCGAACGTCGCAAGGCTGTCGGTGACTGCGGACCAAGCCTCGGTGAGCTGCCGGCGATCGTGTGTGGACTCGGATCGGGTTGACTGGTCAGCGAGTTGTGTCATCGTTTCTTCTCTTTCGTGGTAGTCGAACTGGATTGGGTATGGGCGTTGGTCAGCAGAGGGGGTCGAAAGGGACATCTGCGTCGGACTTGCCCGAGGTCTGGTTGTTCACCCATGTCACGTTCTGTGTCCATCGGTGGGCCGAAATCTCGACGGGCCAGAGGTTCTTCTGAGAAGCCCACACCTCGGTGGCTTTGTCGGCGGGGACATTCATCCGCTCGGTGAGAAGTTGAGCCCCTGCTTGCTCGTTGGCGGGATCGGCTATCCACCCTGCTGCGGCCTCGAGCGCCGCACAAACGGGGGCAGCAGCATCGGATTCGGCGAATGTGGCTGTCGTGACGAGCACAGTGCCCAGGCCGTATGAGCTCACGCCGTCAGAGCCCACAGGGTTGACTGAGGTAATCGGTGTCATCGGTATTCCTTGAGCGTCGAATACGGCTTGACTGGCAGCGGTGAGAACGGCGGCATCGATGTCGCCCTTTCGTGCGAGTGGTATCTGACTCGCGGTGGGTGCCGCTGCGATGAATTGCACTGTGGATGCATCGATGTTTCGTTCTGCAAGAAGCTGATTGACGAATTGCTCGGCCGCACCGCCACGTGACGGTATGGCGATCCGCTTGCCGGGCAAATCCTCGACGGTGGTGATGCCGCTGTCTTTCGTCACGGCGATGGCAAGATCGATCGACCCGTACGGGGAAAGGGGTCGCAGTCTCTGCCCTTGCTCGATGGCCGGCACGACGGTTCCGGGTGCGCCGACCGCGAGATCAGTTGTACCGCCGATGAGACCGCTGATGAGCTCGGGTCCGTTCTTTCCGTCGATGAGCTCGACGTCGAGGCCCTCCTTGTCGAACATTCCTTGTTGGACGGCGACGTAGACAGGGAGAGACAAAGCGCTCGCGGGGTAGACCCCGATGGCGACGCTACCGTCGTTCGGGCGCCCTCCCCCTCCGCACGCGGAAAGCAGTAGGGCCGTTGCTACGGCTGTGCCGACGAAAGGTCGAAGTTTCATGGGTTTCCTGCTCCTTGACGGGCTGGGCGCATCAGTAGTCGAGCTGAGTTGGCTGGGCACATCAGTGGTCGAGTTGACCGCGCAGCCGGTTGAAGATTTCGATGTATCGAGGTTCGGAGGTAAGGGTTTCGAGTTCGCGGGGGCGTTCGATGTCGATGCTGACGTCGTCGATCACCCGGCCGGCCCCGAGCAGCAGAACGCGGTCGGAGAGACAGATGGCTTCGCCGAGGTCGTGGGTTACGAAGATGACCGTCCGGCCTACCTGGGATTGCCAAAGCTCGAGGAATTCTCGCTGTACTTCGACTCGGGTTTGCGCATCGAGGGCGGCAAAGGGTTCGTCCATCAACAAGATGTCCGGATCCAGAGCCCACGTTCGGGCCAATGCGACACGCTGACGCATCCCTTGGGAGAGTTGCCAAGTCCACAGCTGTGATGCCTCGGACATTTGAACGGCGGCAAGCCAGCGCGCGGATTGAGTTCGTCTCTCCGCCTTGGGTACTCCTCTCAATTCGAGACCGTACTCCACGTTCTTCTGCGCTGTTCGCCACGGGAACAGCGCATCTCGGGCCATCATGAAGCCCATCCGGGAACGAGCGTCGAATGGCGTTGTGCCGAGGACCTCGGTCTTGCCTTCCGTCGCTTCCACCAATCCAGCGAGCGCGTTGAGCAGAGTGGTCTTGCCGCAACCACTCCTACCGACCAGGCTCACGAACTGTCCGCGAGGGATTGTGAGGTCGAGATCATCGACCACTGTCTTCACCGATCCGTCTGGTGAGGGGAAGGATATCGTCAGTCCGTCGAGTTGGACGGCGGGCGTAATCACGTTGGTATCCATGATGATTCCTGTCATCGTCGAGCCGGGGGCTGCCACCGAAGGAGGTAGCGCTCGGCGAAATTCATGGCCTGGTTGAGGACGACTGCGACGATTGCGAGAAGTATGAGGATCGCGTAGACCGCTTCCATCCGGAACTGGGCCGAATAGATCGACACAAGCTGGCCCAGCCCGTCCCGTGACGAGATCAGTTCCGAACCCACCACGCCAAGTAGCGAATAGATCAGCCCCAACCGAAGACCGGCAAAGATTCCGGGGGTCGCGACGGGGAGCAGAATATGCCAAAACACTTGCGTTTTACTGGCATTGAGGACAGTGGAAAGCCGGAGCCATTCGTCGTCCACCGACTTCACGCCGGCCCGTGCGCTCGAGCAGACTATGAAGAAAACGAGTGTGAACGCGAGAGCGACCTTCGCCGTCATCGTGATACCGAAAATGACGATGAGCAGGGGCGCCAGCGCTAGGCGCGGCATGGCATTCGCCGCATCCAAGAACGGACTCATGATGCGTTCGAGGGTCGGGAGCAGGCCGAGTGAGAGTCCGACCGCCACTCCGACGGCACTCGCGAGGATCCAGGCGATCACGACAGCAGTCATCGTGGCGCGCAAGTTGGACGAAATCTCACCCGAATGCACCGCTGCGGTGAAGTAATTCCAGGCCTCCCCCGGCGTTTTGGCCAGAACCGGCTCGATCCAGCCTTGCGATGCGACGAGTTGCCACGCGCCGAGTAGGACCAGAAGCAACGCGGCCTGGGCCAGTCGTACCCCGATGGTGAGGCGAGTGCCGACTCGACGCCGTCGAGCGGGCTTCGGCTCAGAGTGCGCTCGCTCCGCAGATCGGGGTGACGCCGAGCCCGATGACGCACTCGTGGTTATGGTTTCGGTCATCTCTGTGCCTCCACCGGTTTGCTCACAGGCGGTGATGGTCGCTCCGAAGAGGCAGACGGGTGCGTCTGATCGAAGCTCCCCGGGGTTGTTGCTCACTGCGTTCATATGTGAAGCAGATCACGGGATTCTTCTTCCCGTCTACGCCACATTCGAGAGGGATGCCATAGGGTTTCCCTATGGCCTCGGCCGGGGGCAAACCCCGCCGAACTCAGCGAGCCAACGAGGCCGGAACCGTGCGCACACGCAGATTTCTACGGAGAAGGGAGCGCCCTGGTGGACCGACGTCATCTGGAATACTTTCTCGCCCTTGCGGATCGCGGCAGCATTTCGGCGGCTGCACGCGGACTGGGAGTGAGCCAGCCGACTATCTCGGAGGCTCTGGCCAGAATGGAGAAGGAGTGCGGGCTGGCGCTCGTCCGGCGCGGTTCGCGGGGAGTCACCCTGACGGACGCTGGACGCGATCTCACCGGTCCGGCAGCCCAAGTACTTCGGGCGTACCGGGATCTGGATCACGCTTTGCATCCGTTGAACGTCGTGCAGCGTGGGAGGCTGACGGTCGTGTGTCCGCGGACGCTGGCGCGTGATCCGGCGGCCACAGCTCTGGGTGCGTTCACAACCAGGTTTCCGAATGTTGCGGTGACGATGCTCAGCAACGACACCGACGGAATCGGAATGGTGGTCGCCTCGGGTCAGGCTGACGTAGGCATCGGGGTGGACGAGGTGTTCGACGAAGGTGTTGAACGAATCCTCCTCGGTCGGCAACGAATTGTGGCGCTGGTGCCGAGTGCACGAAGCAGCGGGGAGGGGGCAGATGAGTTGACCGATCTTCTGCGAATCGGGTTGATCGCCAGTCCGCGTGGTGATGTGACACGGCGGCTATTGGCCGAACGCCTTGGCGAACGCACGGTGGACGAGGCCGTGGTTGCGGAGACCATTTCTGCGGCCTCGATGATTCCCCTTGTGCGTGCAGGCGTCGGGGTTGCATTCCTTCCCGAATCCGTTGCCGACACAGTCGGAGAAGGCGTGGTACTGCGTCGTACTCGCCCCCCGCTCAGTCGCGATCTGTGGATGTTTCACGGTTCGACGCCATCGCCTGCGGCACAAGCGTTTATCGAAACGACGACTCGATTACGTGACGAGGGTGGACTGGGGAATGCCGGATGAGCAACTTCGGCGAGTCTGCGAGTCCACGAATCGATCCGCAGCAGCTACAAGACTTCCTCGCAGTCGTCGAACACGGCAGTATCACGGCGGCAGCGGCGTACCGGTTCACGGGAACATCGAGCGTCTCTCAATCGATTGCGCGACTTGAAAGACGCGTCGGAGGAAAGCTTTTCAATCGGGGGCGGGCCGGCGCGACATTGACTGCACGCGGACGAAATTTCATCGATCCAGCCCGCGATGCGTTGGCCGCGCTCGACCGATTGGTGATCGACAGCGAGTCGGTGCTGTCAGCTTTCCCTCACCTCAGCGTCGCCACGACGGCGAGCCTTGCGGACGATCCCACCGCGGTATTGCTCGGAGCGCTGCGTACCAAGGTGCCGAACCTGAGGATCACCATCTCGGATCCGCCCGGGTCGTCAGTCGCCGACGCAATTCACCCGGTCATGGCCGGCACAGCGGACGTGGCAATCATGGAGTCGCCGCCTACCGGTGTCCCCGGGACGCGAATCGTTCGTCTTCCGGACCACAACTTGCGACTCGTCTGCCCGCCCGGCACTCCAGCCCCGGTTGACGGAGTGTTCGTTGGCGAAGATCTGATGCGCATCGGCCTGGTCGTCGCACCACGGTTCGAGACATCTGACGTGTATCGCCACCTGCGTTCGATCGAACCTCGGATCGACCACGCCTTCGTGATGAGGTCACAGCACCGCGATGTCTTCGCGGATTTCGCGTATGAAGGAATCGGTGCTGTGATTCTCGAACTCTCGAGTGCTGAGCGCGCATCCCAACGCGGTTGCACGGTCGGCGAGATACTCGAGCTTCCACCGCGCAAGATCGCAGCCGTGGCAAGGGATGGCCAGAACACCCAGATCGTCGAACACTTCCTACGGCTGTGCGCCGAGCAATCCGTGCGGGAGCCTTAGACAGAGGCGATTCTCTCTTTGAACTCTGGGTATTCGCGGCGGCCGGCTATCTGTCGGGAACGATGATTTTGTGTTCAGACACAACACTTCTGGCAAACCCCGTTTTCTCCAACAAAGCCGACGGGCCGCCTTCCGGAAACTATGTAATACACGTCACTCTGGATCGACAATTCACCGAATGTGGTTCAGCTACCGAATACAGGACCCCGAGCGTCCCGTGATCGAACCGTCTGCACCGAAATTGCCGCAACTTCGAAAGGTCGACCTTCATGCAAAAATCTCTGCAATTGTTCGCGAATGCTGTAGCGGCGGTTGCGCTGTGCGCGACACTCGGACTCGCGGGCCCGGCCGGAACGGCCGCCGCTGAGACTCCCGGCATCCCGAGCGTCGGTCACGACTGGGCGAGCGCAGGGCCGTACACGCCGACTGTGTCGATCGGGCTGGTACACACTCTTTACTACCCGCGTCAACTCGGCGCACGAGGCGAGAAGCATCCGGTTGTGATCTGGGGGAACGGGACCGGCGTGCTCCCCGGCGCTTACACCTCCTTGTTGCGCCACTACGCCAGCCATGGATTCATCGTGGTCGCCGCCAATACCCCGGCAAGTAACTTCGCCATCACCATGCGGTCGGGAATTGATCTCATCGAAAGTAAGGCAGCCAACCCATCCAGTGTCTTCTTCGGCAAAGTTGACCTGGAACATATTGGTGCGGTGGGGCACTCGCAGGGCGGATCTGCGGCGATCAATGCCGCGATCGACGACCGCGTCGACACTGCCGTCGCGATCCAGCCGGGCCCGCTCAACGATGTCGACCTCATCGACGAGCCGGTTCTCTATCTTGCCGGTCAGGCCGACGCGATCGTCTGGCCGGCGATCGTGCGGGCGATGTACGAGGATGCCGACCACGTGCCCGCCGAGTATCTGGAACTGCGCGGCGCGACGCACTTCGGTACGGCGATCACCGGTGGCGACATGCGCGGGCCGAGCACCGCCTGGCTGCGGTACTGGTTACTCGACGATCCGAACGCTCGCACCGAGTTCTTCGGGGTGAACTGCGGATACTGCACTGACACCCAGCAGTTCTCGGACTTCGACCGCAACGATCTGGCCCTGCAGATCCCGGGCTGACCTGGTCACTGCCGGTGGAAGACAAAGTCCGGGTCGGGACGGTGTAGCCTGCTCGCGTCGCTATGATAGCCGTCACAGGGGGACGGAACTGAGCGCTGGGTTACACCCTCCTGATAGGGGATCGAACGATTTGACTGCGCAAGATCTGGGCACGCGTATGGAGCGCGCCCTCAAGCGGGTCCGGGTCTCGACAGGGGCCTCCCTTGCATTCGGTGGGCCCGTCAACAGAGCCGGAAACCTCCTAATCGAGCGCTTCGACGGTCCGACCCTCGGAGCGCTCCCCGGGCTGACGCTGGATCCGAGTGAGGGACTCGGCGGCAAGGTGGCGGTCATGCGCCGGCCGATCGCCGTGAACGATTATTTCGAGACCCAGGTGATCACACACCGATACGACAAGGTCATCCGAGCTGAGCGGCTCAAGGCGCTGGTCGCCACGCCGATCATTGTCGGGCGTCAGACGGTGGGAGTCATTTACGGCGCGTTTCGCACTTCCGAGGTCGTGGGAGGTCGCATCGAGGACACCGTCGTGCAGGAAGCGCGGGCGCTGGAGCAAGAACTGGCTGTCAGTGCCGTGACTTCGGCGAACGGTGTGTTGTCCGAAGAGGCCACCGTGAATGCACGTTTGCGCGAGCAGGTGCGATCGGTCTATGCGGAATTACGGCTCCTTGCCGGCAGTGTCGGTGATGCTGATGTGCGTGCGGCGCTCGTCAAGGCTGCCGCCCGGCTGGTCGACGAGGGGGAACGCTCCGAAAGCGCCGGCAGCGCTTCGCTCACGAAACGTGAAATCGACGTCCTGACGGTGGCCGGCGCGGGCATGACGAATGTTCAGATAGCCGGAGTGTTGGGTCTGGCTCTGTTCACGGTCAAGAGTTACATGAAGTCCGCTATGCACAAGCTCGGCGCGAGTACCCGGTTGGAGGCTGTTGTCCTTGCTCGTCGGGACGGCATGATCGCGTGACCGTCAGGCTCACACCGTTGGGACGGTTGCCGGGACCATGAGTGTGGTTCCGGCAACCGTCGATCAGTGCAGGTACTGGTCAGCGGTTGATCCGGGGAAGTACCAGACGGCTGGGGTGGTCGGGTCCGGTGAGGATGGTGTTGTGCGCGACCACGGCGTCGTCGATGGATTCGCGACTGATGAAACCGCCGGTGTTGGTGTTGCGGTCGTAGTGGGGGAAGTTACTGCTGGAGATGTCGACGCGGATCCGATGCCCAGCACGAAACACGTTGGACGTCGCGGCCATATCGATCTCGACTTCGTAGACCGCTCCCGGGACCAGGTGTTCTGGGCGATCGAGGCCGTTGCGGTAGCGGGCACGCAGGATGCCGTCGCAGAGGTTGATGGCTTTCCCGTCAGGAAATACATCGACGAGTTTGGCGGTGAAATCGGTGTCGACTGCGTCGGAGGTGACGAACAGCGTTGCCTTGACGTATCCGGTGACCTCGGTGTCCTCATCGAGTGCTGGGCCGGTGAAGCACAAGACATCCGGTCGCGATGCAACCTCCTTCTGGTCCACGGGACCGTTGAATCCGAACCGCGCGGGCATGCTCGGTCCACCTGCAGTGGGTACCGGGTCTCGTGGGTCGTACCGGTATCGAGACTCCGACGCTGCCCCCGGTCCGCCCAGCAGCAGTTCTCCTCGGTCGTTCGGGGCATCACCGGAGAGGAAGTAGTCGACATATGTCGTGTCCGGTAGCGGCCAGTCCTGTTCGTCCCGCCACTGGTCGATTCCCATGACGAACAGCCTCACCGGCGCGGGTGACGGCGCGGGTGCATCAGCTCCCGGGCGTAGCCACCGATTGAAATGCTGCAGGTGCGCACCGGTCAGGTCGCACGCTGCGGCGGCTCCGATGGCGCCGAAGTCGCGGTCGGGAAATTCGGAGGAGTAGTCCAGTTCGTGAATCCAGGGGCCGACGACAAGACGTGAACCTGTTCGAGCTTCCTCCGAACCAGCCTCTCTCCGGAACCTTTCGAAGTCGCGTAATTGCTCGACGATGAATATGTCGTACCAGCCGGCGATGGAGAGGACGGGCTGGGTCATCTCGGGAACCGAAGTGGTGAAGTCCTGTTCCTTCCAGAATTCGTCGTAGTCGGGGTGATCAAGAATCTCGCTCATCCACTGCTCGAGGGGAAGCAATGGGTGGGTCGAGATCGGTGTGTGGTCGTTGAGAGAAAGTCCACGACCGTTGAGCAGACCGCCGCCCAAGTCGAGCACGCGATCGAGGCTGCCCCGCCCTGCCGCAAGCTTCCTGCGCTCGTTGCTTGCGTTCATAGCTGTAGGCCAAAACGTCGAAAAGCTTTGCGAAAGCGCACCGCCGGGGTGATACCACAAACCTCGGTACCAATTCATCGCCGTCTCTTTCACCACACTGGCTTTCAGCGCGGGATGTCCCGTGGACGCGGTCGCCCACTGTGTCATTCCGCAATACGACGGCCCATAGGTGCCGACCTGTCCGTCCGACCACGGTTGCGAGAGGATCCATTCCACGGTGTCGTAGCCGTCCTCCGGTTCGTTCGTTTTGGGCCGAAATTCCCCCTCCGACTTGAATGTTCCACGGCTTTCGACCCATACGACGGCGTAGCCCGCGTCGACGAAAGGTAGGACTTCGGTGGGTCCGGCGCCGTGGGATGCGAGCCCGTAGGGAGTGCGCAGCAACAGGGTGGGGGCGTTGCCTTCAAGGGGTTGGAATACGAGAGCTGCGAGTGTGACGCCGTCCCGCATGGGAATTTCGACGCCGGAGTTGTACACGTGTGCCATGAAGTCTCCTTGGATGGGGCGAATCGAATGTGTCCGACCCTCGACGTTCGACCGGGCTGGACCGATCTCGGGCGACACGAGGGTGAGGCATGAAGCACAGGGTGACCGGTGACAGTCACACTTCGTACCCTCCGAAGAGGGGGCTGAGGGAACCTGGAATCGATACCCTCTTCGGAGGGTGGTGACAGTGCCGAACGCGGGCAAAGCTATCCGTCTTTGTCGGATCTCCCGGGCCACAAACTCGGCCCAAGACCTGGAGTGCACATGATCATCCCGCTGACCATCAGTGATTTCCTCGACCGGGCGGTCACTGTCTACCCCGATCGAGTCGCCATCGTCGACGAGCCGGATCAGCCGGCGCAGTCGTGGGGCGAGATCACGTTCGCCGACCTCGGCGACCTCGCTCGTCGGCAAGCGGCGACGCTCGACGAGTTGGGCGTCCCGGTCGGTGGTCGCGTTGCCATCGTCTCGCACAACGCGGCCCGATTCCTCGCCTCGTTCTACGGCGTCGCCGGATGGGGCAGGGTGCTGGTGCCGATCAACTACAGGCTCAGTGTTCCGGAGATCCAATACATCGTCGAGCACTCGGGGGCCGAGGTCCTGTTGGTCGACCCCGAACTCGAGCACCTTGTTGCCGAGGTGCCGTGCAAGCGCACGTTCGTCCTCGGCCGAGACGACGATCGGATCTGGGGGCCGAATGCCGATCCGAGGCCGTGGGTCGCGGACGCGGCGACGAAGGAGAACGCGACCGCCACGATCAACTACACCTCCGGAACCACTGCCCGTCCCAAAGGTGTGCAGCTGACGCACCGCAGCAACTGGATCAACGCGGTTGTGTTCGGTTGGCAGGCAACCGTTACCGATCGAGACGTCTACCTGCACACGCTCCCGACCTTCCACGCCAATGGCTGGGGACACCCCTTCGTCACGACGGCAATCGGCGCGAAGAGCGTCGTCCTGCGCAAGGTCGACGGTGCGGAGATCCTGCGCCGCATCGAGGAGCACGGTGTCACGTATCTGTGTGCCGCGCCGGCTGTCGTCTCGGCGATCCTGGACGCCGCCAAGACGTGGGAAGGCGAAATTCCCGGCCGCGACCGGGTGCGCATAATCGTCGCGGGCGCCCCACCCCCGACCCGAACGATCGAGCGGATCAGGGTCGACCTTGGTTGGGAGTTCATTCAGATCTACGGTCTCACCGAGACGTCGCCACTGCTCACGATGTCGCGCATGCGTGCCGAGTGGGACGACCTACCGGTGCCCGAGCAAGCTCGACTGCTCGGGCGAGCGGGCGCACCGGCCATCGGTGTGCAGATCAAGGTCGACGACACCGGCGAAGTGCTGGCACGGTCCAACCACATCCTCGCGTCGTACTGGGAGAATCCCGAGGCGACAGCGAGTGCGCTGGAGGACGATTGGTTCCACACCGGCGACGGCGGCACTTTCGAGGACGGTTACGTCACGATCGCCGACCGGAAGAAGGACGTCATCATCACCGGTGGCGAAAACGTGACTTCGATCGAGGTCGAGGACGCGCTCATGTCACATCCAGCGGTCAGGGAGGTCGCAGTCATCGGTATCCCGGACGAGAAGTGGGGTGAATTGGTAACTGCGCTCGTCGTGCTCGACGAGAGCGCGGAATCGATCGACGAAGCAGCACTCATCGCCCACTGCCGCACGCGACTTGCCGGCTACAAGTGCCCGAAGCGGGTCGAATTCCGTCCGGAGTTGGCACGCACTGCTACCGGGAAGATCCAGAAGTTCAAGCTTCGTCAAGAGTTCTGGCAAGGTCGGGATCGGCAGGTCAACTGACTTCGGCGAATGTTGCGGCGGTTGATATCTGGCGAGAATCTGAGCGTCAGATGACGACGTAGCCGTACATTCGTTCGCCTTCGGCCACAGCTCTGGCAGCTAGTTCGGCGAAGGCAGTCAGGAAGGGCAGCGTGTTCTCCGACGGCTCACCCGTCTCGTCGATCGCCCAGGCTGCCGCAGCAGCGGCGACACCTTCAGCGTTCAATTCCGCTAGTGCATCACGTAATTCGTCGGCAACCGTGAGCACGAGGGTGTCGCCGTCGTCGCTCATTGCGACGAGTTTCCCGCAGCGTGGACCTTTTGCGACTTCGTCGTAGGGTCGAGCGGTGAGGGATGCTTCCAGCCGGCCGAGTGCGACAACTGGATCGACACCCTTCGCCTGTAGAACTGGAGTTCCGCTCGCAGCCAGCTGGATCCGCGGGCGAGAGGCATCGTTCGCCTCGATCGCCGCTGGTTCCAGGTCGACGAGTCCTTCGAGTGCAGATTCGGCGTGCTCATCCGAGGGTGCCGTGAAGTAATCGGTGATCGCAGACATGGCGTGATCATCCCACACACGATGCGCACCAACGCCCCGGAGTCCTTCCGCGACTTGACTGATCGCCGTCAGGTTGGACAGGTGTGTGCTTCCTCGATCGCCTTCGCGAAAGCGCGAAGTCGTGGGCTTTCGAGATCGGTTCGCCACACCAGTCCCAATGCAGATTCAGGTAATCCGTTGATCGGCACGAATGTGATGTCCGAGCGCTGGCTGTATGCAGCGGTAGCGGCACACAGGATGAGGCCGACTTGGCTGAATGCGACCTGCGACAGGCCTTCTTGGACGGTGCTCGCCCCACCCTGCGTGGGAATCGTGGCTCCGCCCGGCGTTGTGCTCGGGGAATTCACACGCTGCCAATAGTCAGGGGCGGGTCCAGTGATCGGTACCAGGCATATCTGCGCTAAATGCTCGGCGTCGATCACGTCCAGTTCACTGAACGGGTGATGGACTGAGACGGCCAGTGTCTGGGGCTGTCGAGAAAAGACGAGCCCGGTTGTCAGTTCGGGCTCATCCACGGGGAGAAGGGCTACCGCCGCATCGATTCGCCCGGCGAGTACATCACTGAACGGATCACCAAGGGGTAATTCCTTGATGGTCACGCATATTTGCGGATGTTGTATCTCGAAGCGAGAGACGGCCGTCGCGATCGAATCGTAAATTGCTCCTTGGAAACCCACCCGAAGTGGTGTCGGTATGTTGCGCGCCTTCGTTCGAGCGTCGTCGATCACTGCTGCGAGTGCTCGGTGGGCGGGAGCCAGCGACGCAAGAAATTCGGCGCCGAATTCAGTGAGGTGCACCTGGCGACTGGTCCGCGCTACGAGGCTTGTGCCGATACGACGCTCCAACGCGCTGATCAGCTGACTGACCCGACTCTGGGAGATGAACAACCGTTCTCCGGTGCGACCGAAGTGCAGTTCTTCAGCGAGTACGAGGAAGCACTCGATCTCACGCATCGGAAGTTCCGACATATTTCACTCCGATCCACGACTCGTTCGCGCACTCCATCCTTGCTCATCGATGAATTGGGCTAATGGTTGGATGAGCGATTCGCCGTTGATCCGGTGGCCTGTGAGAGCTTCCCTGGTTACATGCCACATTCCGCGCCCGGGCAGCACAGCCCTGCGCCCACATCCCCAACCCACGCACACACCACCGAGAACCACTGGGCTGCTGTCGCCCTGATCGCAGCGTCCACCTTCGTCGTTGTCGCGGCAGAGATGATGCCGGTCGGGCTACTCACCCCGATCGGTGCTGCTCTGGTGGAAAGCGAAGGGACCATCGGGCTCTCACTGGTCATCACCGGTTTGGTGGCAGCGGCCACTGCGCCGTTCGTGCCCGTTGTGACCCGGCGCTTCGATCGTCGGTCGACGCTCATCGTCTTGATGCTGTTCGTCGCAGCGGCGAACGCCCTGACGGCCCTTGCGCCGAGCTTCGCTGTCCTCGCTGTGGCTCGCGTCCTTCTAGGGGTGAGCATGGGCGGAGTCTGGGCACTCGCCGCGAGCCTGGCTCCCAGGTTGGTGGAGACCAGATCCGTCGGGTTGGCGACCACGATCATCTTCAGCGGAATCGCCGTCGCCTCAGTTCTCGGTGTTCCTGCTGGGACGTACATCGGGGCGGCGGCCGGGTGGAGCGTCGCTTTCTGGGCTCTCAGCTGCGCCGCGGCGGTGATCGCGCTCGCCATGTTCGCTGTCCTGCCGACGATGCCGGCCGATCAAGCCTTGTCGCTCGGCAGTCTCCTGGAGGCTTTTCGGAACCCAGGAGTCCGGGTCGGAATCGCAATTACCGCTCTCCTCGTCACCGCTCATTTCGCGGCCTACACCTATGTGCGTCCGGGACTGGAGTTCTTTGCAAGGGCGAACGCTTCGCAGGTCGGCACCATGCTCCTGATCTACGGTGTCCTCGGCGTCGTCGGCAACTTCATTGCCGGGCCATCCGCCGCCAAGTCCTCGAAGACGGTGGTCGTCGTCCTCAGCGTGGGAATAGCGTTGACACTCGCCCTGTTTCCGATCTGGGCCGCCACCTTGATCGCCGGCGCTCTGCTCATGGCAGTATGGGGTTTCTTCTACGGCGGTGTATCCGTCAGTACTCAGACATGGATCGCACACGCAGCTCCCGCACACCGAGAGGCTGCATCCGCCCTCTGGGTCGCAGTCTTCAATGCAAGCATCGCCCTCGGCGCGTTCGTGGGCGGACGCGTTCACGACCACTCCGGTCCCCGATCGGTCTTCTGGATCGCAGCGGGAATCGCCACTCTTGCAATGCTGCTCGCGGTAATCCGCAATCCTGTCGCGGCAAAACAGGAACAGACAACGTAGCCGACCACACAAATTTTTCACACAGGCAGGACAACAGATATGCGCGCGATGTCCGATGTAACCTTCATGAACGTGACCGAGATGCTCGGCCGCTACCGAGACAAATCGCTGTCTCCGGTGGAAGTGCTCGAGTCCACCATCGAACGTATCGAGGCGCTCAACCCAACCGTGAATGCAGTGGGACATACGTTCTTCGATGCTGCACGGGCACAAGCGAAATCAGCCGAACGTCACTACGTCCGCGGCTGGGATGACGGGCTTCCGCTCGCCGGTGTTCCCGTTGTGGTGAAAGAGGACGAACCAGTGCAAGGTCAACCGTGGACTCAAGGGTCCAAGGTCTATGAGGATGTGATCGCTACTCACACTTCGACTTTCGTGCAGCGAATCATCGACGCCGGTGCCATCGTCCACGCGCGATCGACCGCCCCGGAATTCTCCTCGGCCGCGTTCACGCAGTCCGAGTTGTGGGGCGTCACTCGCAATCCGTGGAACACGAAATACTCCTCCGGCGGGTCTTCCGGCGGATCGGCAGTCGCACTAGCCACGGGGATGACGCACTTGGCTACCGGCTCCGATGTTGCGGGATCGATCCGAACTCCGTCGTCGTTCAACGGAATTGTCGGGTTCAAGCCACCACACGGACGTGTCCCGGTCGATCCTCCCTTCAACCTCGATCGCTACTGCCACTGCGGTCCGATGGCTCGCACCGTAAGCGATTGTCTCACAATGCAATCAGTCATCGCGGGACCGACCTCCACCGACATTGCCTCGCATGTACCGGTATCGCAGTTACCTACCTTCGCGACGCGTTCGTGCACAGGCATGCGTATCGCCGTGATTCCCGCGTTGGGTGACTGGCCGGTTGCTTCGGACGTCGCCGAGAACACGGCGAAGTTGGTGGATACTCTCACTGCGCTGGGCGCACGCGCCGAGATCGTCGAAATCGACCTGTCACGCGCTGCAATCATGCGCGCTGCTGCCATTCACTACGACCACGTATTCGGTGCTTCGATTTCTGCCGAAGCGTCCGCGCACCCCGACAAGGTCACGGAGTACGCGAAGGAATTCGCCCGATGGGCACGCCGCACCCGTGGTGACGCGACTTTCCTCGACGGACTCGCGATCGAAGCCGAACTGTATTCGTCGATCGGATCCCTGTTCGACACCTATGACGCGTTGATCACACCGGCAGTGGCGACGGACGGGCTTCTTGCCGGTGACGACTACGTCGCGCACGGAATCAAGGTGGCTGGAACAGAATTGGAGTTCTACCTCGAGGCTGTACCGGCAATCACCTTCAACATCCTGAGCAGTTGCCCGGTGCTGACAATCCCCACCGGATTCGCTCGGAACGGAATCCCCACGGGCACACAGATCGTCACGCGGCCGTACGACGACCATACGGCCTTCGCCATTGGTCTCGCCCTGGAAGGGGTTTTGCTGTATCCGAATGAGCATCCAGACTGCTGCGCGACTCCGTAGGAATTGTTCGGCGTTTCAAGTTAATGGTGGAGGGTTGACCAGAATGTAGTTAGGTGCCATATTAGTTGCATGGCAGTGGACGGAACCGATCACGACTCACCCACGTTGGATCAGGCGCGGAGGCAGTTGGAGCATTACGGCCTCGGGTCCGATCCGCAGGCGGTGCTGGTTGCGGTGCGGCTGATCTCGGCGGGGGCGCGACTCGGTCGAGCGACCGAGGTTCACTTCGCGAGGTATGGACTGTCGACCGGCCGTTATCGACTGCTTGCGGATCTGGAAGATCACGACGGGGAGAAGTCTCCCTCGCGGCTGGCCGCTGATCTCGGCGTCTCGCGAGCCACGGTCACCGGGCTGGTCGATGGGCTCGAGCAGGAGGGTTTGGTTGCTCGGCGTCCGTCCGCCGAGGATGGGCGTGGTGCGGTGGTCGTCCTGACTGCTCGTGGCGCTCAGCGTTTACGTGACATGGCGCCAGAGCACTTTGCCCGTCTCGAGGAAATGGTCGACGAGCTCACTGTCGACGAGCGTGCGGTCTTTCTGGATCTGCTCTCGCGGGTCGTTCGCGGTATCGGTGCGCTGACTGCGGAGTAGTCGGCTGGGATTCCAGGCATTCGCATAGCGATTCGAATCGTCGTTGATTCTCGACAAAGGCTTCTCTTTCCATGCCCAAATAGTTAGCCACCTAATTACAATCGGAAAGTTGGTCTCCTTCATGTCCGGACTCACCCCACCGATCCGTCACGAAAACAATAGGGAGATAACAGATTCCAATCGACGCGTCCCGGTTGCCGGTCGTCGCACCGCACGACCTTTCACCCTGTGGAGAGAGGTGCTGGTCGCCTACCTTGCCCCTGCATTGATGGCGGGTGCTGGCGGAGTCGCATCCGGCCAATCGGGCCTCACGATGGCGGCCTTTACGTCCATCGCGGGCACGTCGGCTGTGGTGGCGTTGCTGATCGGCTCCTGGCTGCAGCGTCACGGGAGGTCACGACCGTGGACGACGGCCCTGCCTCGCATCATGGTGGCGGCAATTCTTGCCGTCGGAGCCGCTGTAATCGCAGGCCTCGTCGGGTGGTTCGCCTCCCGTTGGCTACCAGATCACACGAGCGTGGTCGACACTGCTTGGCTTGCTCGCCTGCACATCGACCTGCCGATATCTGCCGCTGTGGCTGCCGTCATCGTGAGTTGGCGATGGCGCCGTCAGAATCCCTGACCGACAACACATGTCAAAGATCCCCAGGTTTCCTGGGGACGACCGAAAGGAACACGATGATCGTCATCATGGGAGCGTCCGGAACCACAGGCGGCGCGTTGCTACGCAGTCTCGCATCCTCGGGTGTGCCGAGTAGAGCCCTGTCCCGCGACCCGGACAGGCTGCGCGCTCACCTGGGCGACTTGGCCGACGGTGTGGTCGAAGTAGTGCCGGCCGACGCCGCAGACCCAACTTCGCTACGTACGGCTTTCCAAGGGGCCGAACAGCTTTTCCTCGCCATGGCCAACGGCCTCGACCAGGTCGAGCTCGAAACGCGTGTGATCGACGTAGCCGCTGAGAGCGGCGTCGAACACATCGTCAAGATCTCCGACCCTGCCGCCGCGGCCGACTCCCCCATCGCTCTCTCCCGCGGCCACCATGCCGTCGGCGAACACCTGCGCGCATCCGGACTCCGTCACACCCTGCTCCGCCCTTACGCGTTCATGCAGAATTTGTTGCTCCTCGCCCCGGGGGTGGCTGCGCAGGGGGTCATTCTGGGCGCGATGCGAGACGCGCCGTGCAACTGGATCGACTGCCGAGACATCGCCGACGTCGCCGCCGCCGTGCTCACACGCGCCGACCTCGCCGGCGGCACCTACGTCCTGACGGGCAGCGAGGCGGTCGGCTACGGCGGCATCGCCGATTCTCTGACCCGCATGCTCGGTCGCCCCGTCCGATACATCGACCTGCCACCGCACGAACTGCGGCAAAACCTCGTCGATCATGCCCACATGCCTCCGTGGCTGGCTGAGCACATTCTGGAGATCCAGGAGCTTGCCATCTCGCGCCCGGAGTCACCCACCGACACGGTGACACGTGTGCTGGGGCGTGAGCCACGAAGCCTGGATGCGTTCCTGCGTGAGCATCTGGACCGTTTCCGCTGATTTCACGCTGCGAGAGCGGTGTCGCCAGAAGTCACGCGGTTGATCAACGAGCCCACCGAATTCTGATCGGACCTCGTGCGGATTCCGGGTCGACGACTTCGCCGCCCTGGGTGATCTGTACTTCGCCGTCGGCGACCATGTGGCGGGCAGCCTCTCGGACGGGTTCCATCAGCGGACGCCAATTGTCGGGTGCCGCTGCGCGAGCCACGTCAGAGGGGCAAATGCTCGACGTGGGCGATCGCGCACTGAGCAATTCGCGGATCTTCGCGGACAGATCCTTTTCTGCCACCATATGAGCCAGCTTCCGATCGTGACCGTTCGCAGTCAACACCGCGGCAGGCTTTACTTCGGCGAGTTGCGAATCAGGTCGGCTCGCATCGACGATCATTGACGGAATGGAGAACGCGAGCGCACTACGAAGAGACATCGTCCGAGATTCGTACTCAGCCCGATCCCAGGAGTACACAGATCTCTTCGGCCACATGGATTCGACGCACGCATCTGATCGGGCACTGGTGACCAGTTGGGCCGCCACATTGACCGGCCGTGTGCTCGACGCCGGGTGTGGGCCGGGGCAGTGGACGGACTTCCTGGCCCAGCGCGGGCTGGCCGTGAGTGGGATCGATCTGGTGCCGGAGTTCGTCGAACGCGCTCGCGATCAATACCCAGACCTTTCCTTCGAGGTCGGTGGCTTCGAGGCATTGGACGTCGAAGCGGATTCTCTGGGCGGCGTGCTGTCCTGGTACTCACTCATTCACCACCACCCGCAAGATATCGAGACACCGCTCGCGGAATTCGCGCGTGTGATCCGCCCAGGCGGTGGGTTGCTGGTCGGCTTCTTCGAAGGCGCAAGCGTCGAGGCTTTTGATCACGCGGCGACAACTGGCTATCGATGGCCGGTGGCTGAACTTTCCCAAGTGCTGGTCACAGCTGGTTTCGACGTGATCGAGACCCATACCCGGACGGGGAGCGGCTACCGGCCGCACGGCGCAATCACTGCCAGTCGGCGCAGCGGCGAATAACGGTTCGAGGCAGAGCGGAACTGTCCTCTTTCATTCATTTCGTCCGAGTGGTGTGCTGGATGAGTCACTCCTCCGTATTTCAGCACCGGATCATCCACAGTTGAAGGAAGGCGCCATGACCACGATCCATCTTCACCAGACGACCACCGCGACGCCCGAACAGGTCCTCGCCGGCCTGACCGACTTCGGGCCGGGCCGTGAGGAAATCTTCGGCCGCAGCGCGGACAGTTACCTGAAAGTGCACCAACAGGGCCCCCACGAGGCTGATGTAACCGAGGGCTCGAGCGGCATCTGGGAACGCCTGCACTACGACTGGACCGACCCGCATCGCGTCGTGATGACAACCACCGATTCCAATCTGTGGGGTGGTGCCTCGAGCCACACCTACACCCTGACCCAGCAGCCCACCGGCCTGACCGATGTCGACGCCGTCGTGGTCCGCGACGGCAAGAACATCAAAGGAAAGCTCCTGGCATCGGTACTCGGGCTCTTCGGCACTCAGGTGTTGGGAAAGTCGTTCACGAAGTCCATCGAGGCCATCGAAGCTCGCAACGGCGGCGCGAAGAGACAGCCGGGAGAGGGCTGAGTTCTTTACCGATTCGCGGTCATCGTCGATAGCAACGTTTCAGAAGACTGCCCGATCCAATGGACGGGGCAGCGGTTCCAGCGCCCCGGCGTCACGGAGGCGTTCGTATGCCCGAAGGACTGTATCGACGGATCCGATCTGAAGCAGTACGCCCCGGCCCGGCACTGCGGAGGTTGTGACTCCCAACTCGGCAGGGAGCGCATCTGCCCTGGCTGCCGAGAGAAAACCGACTCGGCCCACTACGGGATCACCGACGCGATAGTCGGACTCGTCTTCGAGAGCGTCGAGGATGTTGTCGTCGGTGACGTCTCCGAAGTCCGGTTCCCAGACAGCGGCGAGCATCCGAAGTAGTTCTGTCTCAGGAACTTCGGCGGCAGCTGGCGCGCTGACAGCGAGAACCATCGACTGAAGGACGATTTCAGGTTCGCCGCCCGCCAGCCCGGAGAGTTCGAGTTCCCATTCTGGGCCACCGCCGGATGTGAGTCTCAATCCGATTCCCAGACGATCCGACCAATTCTCGGCAGTCCGTGCATTGTCGAGCACCTGGGTCAGTTGTTCGACGGTCAGGGTGGTGGCAGGTCCGGATGAGTGGACCTGTTGCCACGACCCACCGACTGCCTCCGGCAACAGGAACTCGACTTGTTCCAGGGTTCGCCGCCACCGGATCGACACGGCCTGAACCGATTCGGGCCGCCGTCCCCAGAACACACGAATTGCACGTCGTGCCATCAATTCCTCCGGTAGGGATCGTCCTTGGGTAGCCATATTCCGTCTTCTTGGATTCCGAGATCAGTGACGTCCCGAGTGAGAGCGTCGACGGCGGCGAGAACAGCAGAGCGCGTCTCGTTCTCGCGGCACAGGAGCGACCACGTCCAGACTGCTGCCGGGTCGACCATTGAACGTGCGGTGAGGTCGGTTGGCAGCGTTGTGGTCTGACCCTTGGGTGAGTTGACCACGGGGCGGCCGATAGCTCGGACGTGATCGAAGAATGCGGGGCCGGTGATCCCGCCATCGTTGATGCGCAGGATCTGCGCGCCGGTATCGCGGGCGAATTCTTCGGCAAATACATTCCACGACCACCAGGAGGTGGTGTCGTCGTCGACCAGTAGGACGACGTCTCGCGCCTGCACCGGCGTGGTGTCCGCACCGGAGGAGACCGCGTGAATCCGATCCGCGCCGAGCAGGCGGGCCTTCAAACCATGTTGGGCTACATCGGTTTTCCGCACCCAGGCGATAGCAAGGTCGAGGCTACCGTCTGCCACCCGCGTGGCCTGCGCGTGCGAGGGCACCACCCACGGGTCGACGTGCAGTTGCGCAACCCCTGAGGTGCGCGCGACGAGATCCGTGGGAAGCCAGTTGACGTAGCCGATCCGGACGGGCTCAGCTCCGGACAGACGTTCCGCGCGACGGCGTAGATTCTCGGCTCGCTCGAGCAGCGCGCGGACGTCGGGGAGCAGCGCAGCGCCGGCCGGGGTCAGGGCGACGGAGCGGCGGTCGCGGACGAACAGCTTGACGCCGAGGTCGCGTTCGAGTGCCTTGATCTGCTGCGACAACGAGGGTCCGGCTATCAGTAGCCGTGCCGCGGCTCGGCCGAAGTGCAGTTCCTCGGCGACGACCTCGAAGTATCTCAGCTGACGCAGCTCCACAATCCCAGATGCTACGTGCCCGGATGCTACGTGCGGTGGGAGGTTGCGCCTATCAGTCAGGAGCAAAGCGGTCGTGGCGGTCCGGCACGAACGAGGCACAGGATAAGTCCATGACCTCAGCCCAGAGCGCGACTTCTCCGCGAACGCACGCAGTCCAAGCCGGCGCTGCGTTGGCCGCGAGCATGGGCATCGGTCGGTTCGTCTACACACCGATCCTGCCGCTGATGCACTCTCAGGCTGGTATGTCCGCCTCGCTCGGCGCCACCCTGGCCACGGCCAACTACGTCGGGTACCTCATCGGTGCGCTCGCGGGAATCTTCATTCCCGGGGTGGTGCGTTCGGCAGCGGTGATGCGTACGTCGTTGGTGGTTCTCATTGCGACGTTGGTGCTCATGCCCACCACACACGACGGATCGATGTGGTTTGTCCTCAGGCTCGTCGCAGGCGTCGCCAGCGCACTCGTCTTCATGATCGCCGTCAGCGCTTTGCACGCCCACCTTCGGGGAACGTCCCACTTCCTGGCCGGGTGGGGGTTCGGCGGAGTCGGGCTGGGTATCGCCTTGTCCGGTGTCCTCGTGTTCGTCATCCGCTTCATCGGCACCTGGAGTACAGCCTGGCTGGCATCTGCGACCCTCGCAGCGGTGTGCGCGGTCGTAGCCTGGAGACTGACACCGGAACCACGTCCGATCATCACACCGGACGCACCCGCAACTATCGGTTCCCAACGCACACGCCGGTGGTTCACGCCCTTGTTCATCAGCTATTTCCTGGAAGGCGTCGGCTACATCATCGCGGGCACGTTCCTTGTTGCCGCAATCGATCTCGCCGCACCCGAATGGGTGGGCAGTGGTGCTTGGATAGTGGTCGGGTTGGCTGCATTTCCGTCATGCGCCTTGTGGGCGTGGCTCAGCCTGCGTTGGTCGCGGCCGACTCTGCTGCTGGCTGCACTGTTGATTCAGGCGGTGGGCATAGCGCTTCCTGCTGTGATCGGCGGCGTCGGCCCTGCGTTGATCTCCGCTTTCCTGTTCGGAGTGACCTTCCTCGGTGTCGGGTCGATCGTGTTGGCCATCGGCGCGCACCTGCAGTTCCCTCGCGCAGTGGCGTTGCTGACTGCTGGGTACAGCGTCGGTCAGATTCTTGGTCCGCTCGTTGTCACTCCGCTGCTACGAGACGGGTACCGCGACGCTCTGCTGCTCGGAAGTGCCGTCGTCTTTGCCGCGGCAGTGGCTGCCGCAGCCTTGCGATACCGATTCCCTTCCGATCTCGATGCGGGCCCTCGGACGGTCACCTCGAATGAGAAGGTAGTTTTTGATGTCAGATGACGAAACCGCCGGAGCACTGTCCGGCGTAGGACTGGAGATGTTCGAATGAGTGCACTCACAACCGATCTCGACCTGAAAGTCCCTGTCATCGCGGCCCCTATGGCCGGAGGAGCCTCGACTCCGGCTCTTGTCGTGGCCGCCGCGCGCGCCGGCGGCCTCGGCTTCCTTGCCGCCGGATACAAGACGCCACAGGCTCTCTCCGACCAGATGGACACCATGCGTACCGAGGGAGTCTCGTTCGGTGTCAATGTTTTTGCGCCCAACCCGGTACCTGTCGACGCCGCCGCCTTCCGAACCTATGCCGAGGCGATTCAGGTAGAGGCAGATCGTTACGGCGTCACACTTCCCGTCGGGGAACCGGTCGAGGACGACGACTATTTCGAGGACAAGATCGATCTCCTCCTGGCAAACCCGGTTCCGGTGGTCAGTTTCACTTTCGGCTTTCCCGCCCCCGGCGTCGTCAAGGCACTGCGCGCGGCCGGTTCGACTGTCGTGTTCACCGTGACCTCGGAGGCAGAGGCACTTCTTGCCGTCGACGCCGGTGCTGATCTGCTCGTCGTGCAATCTGCGGCTGCCGGTGGTCACTCCGGAACCATTACTCCCCTGCAGGTTCCGGCAGAAACACCGATCACCGAACTGATCGCTCGGATCCGTCACCGCACGTCGGTTCCACTGTTGGCGGCAGGTGGACTCGCAACGTCCGCCGACGTCGCAGCGGCCTTGCACGCCGGAGCGGAGGCGGCAGTAGTCGGTACTGTGTTGCTGCGCACCGAGGAAAGTGGTGCCTCGGCTCCACACAAGTCGGCCCTGGCCGACGACTCGCGTGGAAAGACCGTCGTCACAAGAGCTTTCACGGGACGTCCCGCACGGGCACTTCGGAACGAGTTCATCGACCGCTACGATTCACAGGCGCCCGTCGGATACCCGGCCATCCATCATCTGACCAACCCGATGCGCAAAGCCGCTGTTGCACAGGGAGACCCCGAGCGCATGCACCTGTGGGCCGGCACCGGGTACCGTCACGCCACTGCCGAACCGGCAGAGGTCGTGCTTACGCGATTGATCAATCTGTGATGGCGCGGACACCCGACATCACAGTGCCGGAGGTAGTGACGTACGACGGGTTGCCCGGTGGCGCACACTCGCTTCGAGCCAAGCGTCCCGACGTGGCATTTCAACGCCTGCACACATTCCTGGAGGCCTGTGTCGAACCAGTCCGGTTGCCGTCCTGGACGTTCGAGATTCACAAGGGCGGGCCGCCCGCGCCGACCGAGCAGTTGTTCGAGCTTGCCACCGGGATCTTCGGTGGGCCACGACTCAAAGCGCAAACCCATACCGAATGGAACGTCCCACCTGGTTCCGTCGACGACGCGCTCGGTGTGCTTGTCCGGTCCGATGCGGTCACAACCTACGGACATTCTTTGGCGGCACTGACGTACAGCGCGCCCGTACGCCTGATCGACCCGGACACCCGCGTGCCGTTTCCCGACATCACCCCGGACATGTTCGGCGGTTTTGCCGTGGATGGATACGGCCGGACTCTGGGCGAATCTGGAATACGCGCAACCCTCGGCAACGCGGCATCCTCACTGTCCCTGTGGCTCAATCTGCCTGCAGACGAACGGTTGTCGTCCGGCGCTCGTCACCTACAAGACCATCTCCCGTTCCGGCTGTCAGCGAAACACTGGCGTCTCTGGCGGCCGACCCGTCGCGGAGACTCGTACCGTTCCAACAAGATTCCGTCGCCGGTCCCCGACCACGGTTGAATCACGCTGCAAGCATCCTCATCTCGGGCAGAGTTCGCCGATCTCGGAGACAATGCGATTCGAGCTACGAACCACCCATACCGCGCGCCCGTCTCGCAATGACGGCATCAGAAATCGGTCCTTCTCAATGGGCCAGTGCACAAACGGAAATCCGCCGGCCAGCTCATCCTGGACTTCTCCGGCGATCAAGGCCCTCAGTTCCTGTGCAGACTGTTCGACGTGCGGCCCGACGCACCTGATACCGATCAGAGAACTGGTTCCTGCACTCTTGTCTTTTGGCCGCGGTCCAGCGTCGAGCGCGAGGTGGCACTGACCGTCATCGAGCATCGACACCGTCCACACGCAGTTCTGCATGTACGTATCAGGGCCTTGCCATCGGCATTGCAGATCCCTGCCGACGGCCTGGCACGCCTCGACGACGTTGGTAGGGGCGTCGTCTGGTGCATCCGGCCCCATGATCGGAAAGCTCCATACCCCCACGTAGTCGAAGTCGGGCATATACATGCCTTCACTATGGCACGTTGTCAGAACGCGTCCTCCTCGAGTTCCATGATCTCGTTGTCCAGGGAACCCAGGATTTCTTTGGTCGACGCCAGGACGGGCAGGATGTTCTTCGCGAAGTACGACGCGACGACCACCTTGCCCCGATAGAACGACCGGTCCTTTGCCGACGCATCACGATCCAAGGCTGCCAACGCGACTTCGGCTTGCACCAGCAGTCGCCATCCGATGAGCAGGTCACCTACCGCGTACAGAAAGCGCACCGAGCCGAGGCCTATCTTGTACAACTCGGAAGGCTGGTCTTGGGAAGCCATCAGGTAGCCCGTGAGCGTCCCGGCCATCTCCTGCACGTCGGTCAACGCGGTCTCGAGTAGGACTCGTTCGGCCTTGAGACGACCGTTCCCGGCCTCGCTGTCGATGAACTCTCGTATGCGACCGGCTACGTGAGCGAGTGCAACACCGCGGTCGCGGGCAATCTTTCGAAAGAAGAAGTCCTGCGCCTGGATTGCCGTGGTGCCCTCGTACAGGGTGTCGATCTTGGCGTCGCGGATGTACTGCTCGATGGGGTAGTCCTGAAGATAGCCCGAGCCGCCCAGGGTCTGCAGGCTCTCGGTGAGCAGTTCGTAGGCCTTCTCGGAGCCGACGCCCTTGACGATCGGCAGCAGTAGGTCGTTGACCCGCGCGGCCAATTCGGCGTCTGCACCGGAAACCAATTCGGCGACATCGGCATTCTGATGGGCAGCGGTGTAGAGGTAGACCGCTCTGAGGCCTTCGGCGTAGGCCTTCTGCATCGCCAGACTGCGTCGGACGTCGGGGTGGTGCGTGATCGCGACTCGGGGTGCGGTTTTGTTTGTCAGTTCGGTGAGGTCCGCACCTTGAATTCGTTCTTTTGCGTACTCCAGAGCATTGAGATAGCCGGTGGACAGTGTTCCTGTTGCCTTGGTACCCACCATCATCCGGGCATTCTCGATTACCTGGAACATCTGGGCGATACCGTTGTGCACGTCACCCACGAGCCAGCCGACCGCGGGAACGTCCGTGGCCCCGAATGTGAGTTCGCAGGTCGGGGATGACTTGAGGCCCATCTTGTGTTCGACGCCGGTGACGTATACGCCGTTGCGCTCGCCCAGTTCGAGTGTCTCCGAGTCGAAGTGGAACTTCGGAACGTAGAACAGGCTCAGCCCTTTGGTTCCGGGGCCTGCTCCTTCGGGTCGTGCAAGCACCAAGTGGAAGAGGTTCTCGGCAGTGTCTCCGACGTCGCCGCCGGAGATGAACCGCTTGACACCCTCGATGTGCCACGTACCGTCGCCCTGCTCGATCGCCTTTGTTCGGCCTGCGCCCACATCGGATCCGGCGTCGGGTTCCGTCAGCACCATGGTTCCAGCCCAGCCGCGCTCGAATCCCTCTTTGGCCCAATGTTTCTGCTGTTCGTTTCCGATGGAGTAGAGCACGCTTGCCATCAGCGGGCCCATGTTGAAGAAGCTCGCCGATCCGTTTGCCGCGACCAACATTTCGCCGATCGCCCAGACCAGCGGCGCCGGAGCGGGAACACCGCCCATGCCTTCTGGTAAACCGAGCCGAGACCAACCGGCCTCGTTCACCGCCTCGACGGTCTTGCGTAGCGGTTCCGGGACCACGACCGCGTGATTGGGTGCGTCGAATTCGACAGGGTTCCGATCTGCGTCGGCGAAGGACGCGGCGACCGGGCCCTCCGCCAGCCTCGCTACCTCGGCAAGAATGTTGCGCACAGTGTCGGTGTCGAGATCCCCGTAAGCACCGGCATCCAACAGTTCGCCGATCCCGAGTACCTCGAACAGATTGAACTCGATATCACGGACGTTGCTTTTGTAGTGACCCATTGTTCTCCGACCTTGGTTCGTCAGCAATACGGCTTGTCAGCAATACGGCTCGTCAGCGGTACACAGAAAGCCTGCCCCACAAGGAATTCAGTACGCAACCGTAGGTAGCGACGAGTGACTTTGCTGCGAAGTAGCGCAGCCGTAGATTGCTTTGAAACATTCACTCGTACAATCGGTTTCCGCTGTCGGGGTGCAGATCAGTCGCGTGGCAACCTTTGGCTCAAAGCAGCTGCACGCCAAGCGAAGTGCCCAACCTCACCTTCGGTGTCGTACGCATTTGCGGTGATCAGTGAACATGCTGCTCGGTAAACGATAGGTGCCTCTCGTTGGTAGCCGAGACCTTCCTCGATCTACGCGTGGAGCCCGAGTTCTGCCGTGCGCGCCTTCGGTATCGGTCAGAGGGTGAGTAGCACTTTGGTGGCGCGCCGCTCGTCCATTGCCTGGTAGCCGGCGGCGGCGTCCTCCAACGGGAGAGTGAGGTCGAAGACGATGCCCGGGTCGATCTGGTCGGTCATGATGAGCTCGATCAGTTCGGGTAGGAATCGCCTCACCGGCGCAGGACCGCCGAGCAGGCTCACCGTCGCGAAGAACAGGTTCATGCCGTCGAGTTCGACGCCGTGGGATACCCCGACGTAGCCGACGTGTCCGCCGGGACGGGTAGCTCCGATAGCCTGCATCATCGATTCTTGGGTGCCTACAGCTTCGACGGTCGAGTGGGCGCCGTAGCCGCCGGTGAGTTCCTTGATCTTCGCGATGCCCGCGTCGCCCCGCTCTTCGACGATGTCGGTGGCGCCGAATTGCGTGGCGAGTGCCTGCCGTTCGGCATGACGTGACATGGCGATGATCCGCTCGGCGCCGAGTTGTCTGGCAGCGAGGATCGCCAGGAGTCCGACTGCGCCGTCGCCGACGACGGCGACCGTTTTGCCAGGTCCAGCTTCCGCGGCTACCGCGGCGAACCAACCGGTGCCGAGTACGTCGGAGGCTGCAAGGAGACTGCGGGCCTGCCGCTCAGTCGGTTCTCCGCGGACAGGGACGAGGGTTCCGTCCGCGAGCGGGATGCGAGCGTATTCGGATTGGGTGCCGACCGAGCCCATCATGACCTGGTGGATACAGCGAGACTGAAAGCCGGCCGCGCAGATTTCGCAGGTGTTGTCCGACGCGACGAACGAGCCCACGACGAAGTCCCCAACTTCGATGTCGTTGACGTCAGGGCCGACCTGTTCGACGACGCCCACGTATTCGTGTCCCATCGGCGTCGGGCCATTCAGCTCTTCGATGCCGCGGTACGGCCAAAGGTCGGAACCGCAGACGCAGGTGGCTGTAACGCGAATGATCGCGTCGGTCGGTTCGACGATCACCGGTGCTTCGATCTCTTCAACCCGGACATCGCCGGGGGCATGCATGACGACAGCGCGCATGACGTGGCTCCTCACCATCGGTTTCTTCGTGTCCCTTCAACCTGATCACGATTTGGCGGCCTGCGGGAGTCCTGCGCGATAGTGGTACTGCGAGGGACTCCCTCGCTACCGGTCACTGACTTACCCTCGATGGCATGGACGATCGAGCGCAGGTACGCGAATTCCTCACCTCGCGGCGCGCCCGAGTCACGCCTGAGCAAGTTGGACTTCCGGCCGGATCGAACCGCCGCGTGGAAGGTTTGCGTCGAAGTGAAGTGGCAACCCTTGCCGGAGTGAGCGTCGAGTACTACACGAGGCTCGAGCGCGGAGCGATCAGCGGCGCGTCGCCGGGAGTGCTCGACAGCATTGCGAAGGCACTACGACTCGACGACGCCGAGCGAGCCCACCTTTTTGATCTCGCGCACGCGGCAAGCCCGGTAGCCAGGCCCCCGCGTCGGCGAAATACGAAGTGCTGGAAGCCCCATCAGAGCCTGCAGTGGGCGCTCGATGCAGTCACAGCGGGACCCGCTTTCGTACGGAACGGTCGCATGGATCTTCTTGCGGTCAACACACTCGCGCGTGCATTTTACAAGGATGTGTACGACATGCCGGGGCAGCCGCCGAACATCGCACGCTTCACGTTCCTCGACGAAAGAGCTTTCGAGTTCTATCCGGACTGGAACGCGTTTGCCGAGGTGACTGTCTCGATTCTGCGAACCGAGGCTGGGCGAGATCCGCACAACAAGGAATTGCACGATCTGATCGGTGAACTCAGCACTCGGAGTGAGGAATTCCGGCGGCGGTGGGGCGCGCACGACGTCCGCCATCACGGGGCCGGATTCAAGACTTTTCACCACTCCGCAGTGGGGGAGTTGACGCTTGCTTTCGAAGGTTTGGAGATGGCCGCCGAGCCAGGGTTGACGCTCACGATCTACACCGCAGAGCCGGGATCGCCCTCCGCCGAGCGGATGCAGCTACTCGCCTCGTTGGCAGCCAGTGGCAATGCGGACTCTGCGCCTCACGTGTCGGAGCGTTCGCTGACGGACGGCTGACGAACTGCGCGACGGTTGATGTGCGTCGTCAGTCGACGACGGTGCGCTTCGTGCGTTCCTTACGCAACAGGATCATCAGCGGCAGAAAGTAGAGAGCGGCGAAGCCGGTGCCTACCAACACCGGCCCAGTGGCACCGAGACTCGAGGCGAACGCGAACCCGGCGATCCAGGAGCCGACCGCTGTGCCCAGATTGAACGACGAGGTGCTGAGAGCAGAAGCCATCGTCGGCGCCTGATCGGCATACCGCACAGCCATCCCGATCAGGATGGGATTGGTCGACATGCCGAACAGTCCCAGCATGACCACGAGAATCACTGTCACGAATGAGTTGTACGAGAAGAGGCAGAGCGCACCGAGTACGAGAAACGTCATCGTTGCCGAGGCGAACAAGACGCCGTACTGATGCTTTGCACCGAGTCGGCCGCCGAGATTGGAGCCGACGAACGCACCGAGTCCGTAGCCGACAAGTACCAGTGGCACTGCCGACGCGACAAGGCCCGTGTTCTCGGTCAACAGCGGCGAGATGAAACTGTATGCCGCCAGCGACGAACCGCATACGACGGTGCAGCCGGACAGAACGAGCCAGATACGTCCGTCCCGCAGGCTCGCGATCTCCGCTCGCCAAGACGGCACCGCATCGGAATCGGAGTCGGCGGGCACCAATCGATGGACAACGGCCGCGGCAACGAGTGCGAGGGCTGCGAGTGTCCAGAAAGGACCACGCCACCCGATGGTTTGGCCGGACAGAGCGCCGAGCGGAACACCGATGACGTTCGCGAGCATGCCTCCGCCCAAGACGATGCCGAGTGCGCGCGAGGAAGACGCCGGGCCTGCCGCTTTCGCTCCGACCACTGCGGCGACTGCCCAGAATGCGCCCGTCGCCACGGCGGTGAGGAAGCGGGCGCCGAGAATGAGTCCGAAGTTGGACGAGAGCGCGACGACGACGTGTCCGATCGCGAAGACAACCAGCGCCCAACTCAAGGTCACGCGTCGGGGAACCCTGAGTGTCAAGATCGCCATCGTCGGCGTGCCGACGATCATTCCGATCGCGAAGACGGTGATCATCAGCCCGACGTTCGCGATCGACGTGTCGAGGTCGCTCGCGATCTCAGGGAGAATGCCGGCGACGACGAATTCGGTTGTGCCCATAAGGAAAACGCCGACGGCCAGCACGTAGATCACGAGCGGCAGGCGGCCGGTTCCTTCGACTGTCGGGACGGAAATCATGAGGTGGTCAGTTCTCTTTCTGTTGACGACGCGCATGTCGTGGCGCACCCGTCCAGGGCATCACGCCTGTCGCCTGCGAGGGAGTCCCGTTCGTTGGGGGTACTCGAAGGGACTCCCGGTGTGGCCGATTGCGCGCTACCGTCGGCGCAAAGACTGCCTGCACCCGGGAGACGCGCCCATGACACGACGACAGATCCGAGGACTGGGCACCGCCGTGCTCGTCTCGGCCTTCCTGACGGCCTGCGGTAGCGAGGATCCTGAAGGGCCCCGTCCGCAGGCAAGCACGACAACACGATCGGCGCCCGCCGCGGCCTTCGGTGAACCCGAGACCGTCACCGACGGCTTGGACGCGCCCTGGTCGATCGCATTCCACGGCGACACACCACTTGTCAGTGAGCGCGACAGCGCGCGAATCCTCGAACTCGACGCCGGCGGAAACAGCCGCGAGGTGGGAGTCGTCGACGGCGTCAGCCCAAGAGGTGAGGGCGGTTTACTAGGGATCGCAGTACGTGAAAACCGCCTGTACGCGTACTTCACCGCGAACGGGGAGAACCGGATCGAACGCTTCGACATCATCGGTGCTTCGGGGGAATTCGCGCTCGGGCCGGCCGAGACGATTCTCGACGGGCTCGCTTCGGCCAACTACCACAACGGTGGTCGCATCGCGTTCGGCCCGGACGGGATGCTGTACGTGACCGTCGGTGATGCCGGTAGTCGAGACAGGGCTCAGGACCTCGACTCGATGTCCGGGAAAATCCTCCGAATGACTCCGGATGGCGGTGTACCGCAAGATAATCCGTATGCCGGCTCGCGCGTCTACAGCTATGGCCACCGCAACTCGCAGGGCATAGCCTGGGCCGAGGACGGCACGATGTACGCCAGCGAGTTCGGGCAGGATACCTGGGACGAGCTCAATGAAATCGAAGCAGGCGGAAACTACGGGTGGCCCGAGGTCGAAGGCATTGCCGGCGAGGACGCGTTCATCGACCCGCTCCAGCAATGGTCACCGGATGATGCCAGCCCCAGCGGAATCGCCATCCACGACGGCACGATCTACATCGCCAATCTTCGTGGCGAGCGGCTCCGGGTTGTGCCGCTGACCGATCTCGCAACGGCCGACGAGCACTTCGTCGACACATACGGACGCCTTCGAGACGTGGCCCTCGCTCCCGATGGGTCGCTGTGGATATTGACGAACAACACGGACGGTCGTGGCGACCCGAACCCCGGTGACGACCGCATCATTCGCGTCCCGTTGCGCTGAGTCGATATACGGCGAACGCAGCACTTTCAGCCGGACGAGCCTGGCCGAGGCCGGTGATTCACTACTATCGCTACGACAGATGACGCGGGCACGGATCGGAGAGACAGCATGGGGACTTGGGGTTCAGGACCTTTCGACAACGACGTAGCGGGCGACCTGCTCAGCGCGATACAGGCGGGTGACTACGACATCGACGATTACGCTCGCCACCCCGACGACGGCTACCTCGATGCCGATGATGCTCAAACAGCCATCGCTGTCGCCGAGATTCTTGCGGTTGCGCACGGGGTTGCGCCGAAGCCCGTGCAGCTGGACGAGATTGACGCCGCGGGGTACGCCGGAACCTTGAGCCCGGAGCAGAAAACCTGGATCCTCAACGCTCTCGAGCGCGCAGTCTCCGACAGCGACACGTCGGAGTTGCACGAGTTGTGGGAAGAGAACGGTCCCGAAGATCTCGAGGCTTGGCGGGCACCGATTCTGAGCAGATTGGCCAGTCTCAAATCGGTGGGATGAGTGTCGCCCGTCGACAGTCTCTCGGTCACTCGGAGTTCGACGACGACAGGCTCTGCTTGACGTACCGGGTGGTGTCGTCGGCGAGAATTTCGGCGAGCCCGCTTTCGATGCCGTCCAGTGCTTGCGCCGCGACATCAGCAGGATCGATCTTCTGTTCGGCGGGTACGCCCGCGGCCATGTCGGTGTCCATGTACGCGACATGGAGTGCCGAGACGGAGATTCCGCGCGGCGCCAGTTCTTCTCGAACGGCGTCACTCATCGCCCATGCCGCTGCCTTCGATGACGCGTAAGACCCCAGTGCGGCAGGATGGAACCAGGACAGCACTGAGAGAACATTGAGTACTGTTCCGCCTCCGTTGTTTTCGATGACGGGAGCAAACGCTCGGGTCACGGCGAGTGGGCCGTAGAAATTGACGTCCATCTCGCGTCGAACGTCATCGATGTCGCCGCTGATCAAGGCCGCGGAGGTGGAGATACCGGCGTTGTTGACCAGCAAGGTCGCATCCGATGCGATTCGGGCCGCAGCCGTGATCGATTCGGCGTCCGTCACGTCCAATTTCAGGGGAATCACGCCGGGCAGGTCGACAGTTTCCGGATTGCGGGCAGCTGCGTACACCTTCGCGCCGCGCTCGACGAGTCCCGCGGCCAAATGCCGTCCGAGTCCACGATTGGCTCCGGTCACAACGGCAACGGTGTTGTTCAGGTCCATGATTTCTCCCAGTGCTGCGGCTAGCGTCGGCTGCTCCGACATTTAGATTATGAATGTAATCTAAGATCGAGTTAAGATAGATGTCAAGTGAAATCCAAGCCGGAGGGATGCTGATGGGTCGCGTATCGCAGCAGCAAGCGGAAGAGAACCGTCGACGCGTCGTGGAAAATGCCGCCCGTCTGTTCCGTGAGAAGGGCACTCACCTCAGCGTCGCAGACTTGATGAAGGCGTCGGGACTGACCCACGGTGGTTTCTACAAGCAGTTCGCGTCCAAGGATGCGCTGATCGACGAAGCTACCGCCCATGCTTTTGCCGAGCTGGCTCAGCTTCACAGTGCGGGGCTCGAAGAGCATGCAGGGCAACGTGACTCTGCCCGGAAAGCTCTGATCGACACTTATCTCTCGGTGGAGCATCGCGACAACCCGGCAGACGGATGCCCCGCTGCCGCGCTCGCCGCCGACATGGCGCGCGAGCCTGCAGACAGCGGGGCCCGTCGGGTTTACACGGAGGGCGTGGGTGATTTTGCCGCAGCCCTGGCTGACGAGGAAGCGGACGGTCTCGTCCGGCTCTCCACCATGCTCGGCGCATTGGTCCTCGCGCGAGCTACGAAGGGATCCCCCCTCTCCGAGGCAATTCTCGATTCCGCGCGCGCTGCGCTGGGTTCGACGGATCGCGAATCGGCGCTGACGTCGGCGACCAAACCCTGACGCAACTTGCCGATCAGAGGGCCTCGAGAGCCCCGGTCATCTTCTTGACTGTCTCGGGTGCCACCTTGGCCTCGAATCCCGCTTTCAACAGTGGGGAGGCGATCTTGGCAGCGCCGTTGAATTCGACGTTCGCTCGGTAGTCGATTTCAGTCGAGTTCGCGCCGATTGCGGTCAAGGTGATGTCGTCAGTACTCGTGGCGGTCTTGTTCTTTCCTTCGAGCACAATGTGATTCGGCTCGTCGGTCACCAAGGTGTAGGTCAGTTCGGTGCCGATGCCGAACAGCTTGGACACGTTGTGCCACTGGGTTCCGATACCGATCGGGCCATCCGAGGTCTGGGTGCAACTCTCGGTGCCCGGATCCCACAGTGGGGCGTTGGCGAAGTCGCGGAGAAACGCGGCCGCCTTCTCGATCGGTACTTCGGCGGTGAACTTTCGGGTGACTTCGACCATGTTTCGTGCCTTTCGATTCGGTTTCGTAAGTCTGGATCTCGCGCATCGGGTTCGACGAGACAACGCCGAGCGTCGCGGTCGAACGATCTAGTTGATACCGACGACTTCCTGGGCGATCGCTGCCAGCCTTGCCTGAGCAGCGGAGACAACGCCATGTCGGTTCTTGTGCGCTTCCTCGTACGCGACGATATCTCGCACTTGGGCGGCCTCGGTCAGTTCCTTCACCGCGGAGACGGCCTGCGCGACGTTGAGTTCGTCGAAGTCTTCGATGGGAAGTTCAGTGGGGTCGAGTAGCCCACTCGACTTTCGCACCGAACGGAAGACGTCTGCGGCGCCGTCCGCGCCCTCTCGGCGAGTGACCTTCTCTGCAGTGGCAATGGCCGCGTCCCTACTGGCAGACAGCGTTTTCACGGTCACGTCGCCGGCATACGCACCCCAGCTGATCAGCTCACCCAATACCGGCGGCGAGGTGCGAACGGCGTCGATCGCACGGTCGAGGCTGCGAGTGGACCAGGAGACGGGAACGTTCACCAGTCGAATGGCTGCGCCTGTGGCCGCTTGGAAGGGAGTGCGACGCAAAGCCGCCGGGCCCCCGAGCGCCTCTTCGGCCAGGACGGTGGTCAGCCACTCCACAGTCGCCGAGTGCGCAGTGATGAGTCGATCGGCCAATGTGGCGACGGTCTGATCGCCGCCGGCTGTGGCCAGGGCTTTGAGGTAGCGCGAGCGGTCGAGGAGTTGATGTTCGAGCGCAAGGTCACCCAGTACAGCTTCGTCGAAAGGTTGGGCCTGTTCGACCATCGCTTTCACTCCTGCTGTCGCTCGCCCGATGAACGGACCGACCAATTCAGGTACGCCACCCAGATCGCGAATTGTGGACTCGATGGAACCGGCCCTTTCACGACCGTTCTCTGCGTTTTCCGTGAGTTCGCGTCGAACAGCTTCGGTTCTGGCCTGAGCGACGCGCGTTTCGGCGACCTGGATCTCGGCGTGCGTCAGTCCGAGGAGGATGCGTAGCTGCGTGATCAAGGCGGACGTGGTTTCGGAGTTGCTCATAACGGGGTCGTCCCTTCGTCGGTGCGTGCTTTACATGATGTTCAGCTTCTGCTCGACGCGTGCTCCGCGGGTCGCGGAGCCACCGCCGCTACGCGGGCTACCCCGACCTACCGCGTAGTAACCACAACGAACAAGTGGGGTCGACGCACCGAGATCGTCGGCGCCAGGACGAGTGAGATCCCGGCCACCCCGAGGTTTCGATTTCTATTCGGCGGGAAGGAGGCATGTGCAGTGCATCCATCCAGAAGCCCACGAGAAACTGCGTCACCCGAGGAGTATCGATATGCCGGACCAGTTCGCAATGCAGGACCCGACCACGCGGTTCCCCGCTCCTGTGCGTGAGCGGCAGGCGGAGATCGCACACCCCGGTCTCACCGCAGACATGATTTCTCCTCCCGACCACGGTGAAAACACCTATCGAGGAAGCGGTCGACTCGAAGGAAGGCGTGCGATTGTCACCGGAGCAGATTCGGGCATCGGGCGTGCGGTCGCGATTGCATTTGCCAGAGAAGGCGCGGACGTTGTCCTGAGTTATCTCGACGAGGAAGAACAGGACGCTCGGGAAACCGCTCGCTGGGTCGAGGAGGCAGGTCGCAAAGCCGTCTCGGTGCCGGGAGATCTCCGAAGCGAGGAACACTGTTCTACTTTGGTCGAAACCGCGGTGCGTGAACTCGGCGGACTGGACATCTTGGTGAACAACGCCGCGTTTCAGATGGTGCAGATGGGCGGCATCGCCGATATCACCACCGAACAATTCGACCGTGTGATGAAAACCAACCTCTACGCACTATTCTGGCTCTCCAAAGCAGCGATCGCGCAGATGGAGCCCGGATCGACGATCGTGAATACCTCGTCCATCCAAGGTGCGTCCCCGTCGCCCGAGCTGCTCGATTACGCCACGACATAGGCGGGCATCATCGACTTCACCAAGGGACTGGCCGCCGATGTCGCACGAAAGGGAATCAGGGTCAATGCTGTTGCACCTGGACCGATTTGGACGCCACTGATTCCGGCGACGATGCCCAAGGAGAAGTTCGAGACGTTCGGGGACGACGTTCCGCTCGGGCGGGCAGGTCAGCCGGCCGAACTTGCTCCCGCCTATGTATTTCTCGCCTCTGGCGAATCCAGTTACACCACTGGGGAAGTCATCGGCGTGACGGGTGGAAAACCGCTCACCTGAATGTGCGACTAGACAAGGCGTACGACGACGGCGTAACGGTCAACCGTTGTCGAGACCCGCTGCGACCATCGCTGCGGCGGTCTCTCGTTCGGAGAATGAGCCCTTCTCCAGACCCCGGATGACGCCGGAGCGATCAGCGGGGGAACGGTTTTGGTTCAACTTCGCTTTTCCGTAGACACGGGTCACGTTCAGTTCGATCCCCACAATCCCTCGCAGCTGCGCATCGACGAACTGCGGCGGCGCGTCGGTGACCTTCCATTCGTTCTCACGGCCGGATTCATGTCGAGCTGTCAGTGCGGTGACGTGCGCACGCAGCCACTGCTCGTCGTCGTGCGCAACCAGTTGGCCGTAGACGTAGAGAACTTCGTAGTTCCATGTCGGGACGACCTTCCCGTGGACGCTCTTGCTCGGGTAGAACTCGGGGCTCACGTAGGCGTCGGCGCCGGGGAGGATCACCAGAGACTCCGATGTCCCGGTGTATCGCCAATGCGGATTCGTCCGGGCGAGATGCCCCTCCAACACGTTTCCTTCGGCGTTGTACAGCAGTGGCATCGACGTGACTTCGAGGGTCTCGGGGCCCGGTGTGACCAGGTGTCCGAATCCACCGGCGTGGAGAGAGTCGCCGACCGCGTCGTCCGAGAGACGGAATTGTCCGGGCAGTATCATGTGTCTCCTCGCAGATTTTTTGTCATGTGACAATGTGTCACAGCGTGGAGGTTTTGTCATGTGCTAATAGAGTGAGCCTGTGACCAGCACTGTGGCGTACCAGGTGAGGCTCTATGTCGTCCGCGGGACAGCGGGCGAGATTTCCGAGGGCATCCGCAATCTCATCAGTGCTGGGGTACTGGCTCCAGGGGATGCGTTGCCGCCCATACGGGCCTTGGCCGACGATCTCGAGGTTCACCGGAACACAGTTGCCGGAGCCTATCGCTTGCTCGTGGCGGGGGGAGTTGTGGAGACACAGGGCCGGCGCGGCAGCTTCGTGCGAGCCATACCGTTCCTGGAAGGAGAAGGCGGTACCGCTCTTCCTGGCAGCGTGGATCTCGCCAGCGGAAATCCTGATCCGGCATTGCTGCCTGATCTCAGAGCCTCGTTGGACCGGACCACTTACACGCCCCGGTTGTACGGCGCCGCAGCCACCGAGCCTCTACTCGATTCCTGGGCACGTTCCTCGATCGAGGACGAGGTTCCAAGGCCGTGCTCGATCACCATCACCAACGGTGCCGTTGACGCGGTCGAGCGACTGTTGACCGCTCATTTGACCCGAGGTGACGCCGTCGCGATCGAGGATCCGTGCTTCCTGGCGAGCATCGGAACGCTCAAAGCCAACAGCTTCCGAGCGGTACCGATGGACATCGACACTTCGGGTATTACCCCGCAAGGGCTGCTGCGTGCTCTCGAAAGTGGTGTGCGCGCGATTATTTGCACCCCTCGTGCGCACAACCCCACCGGGGTCAGCATGAGCGCCGACCGAGCGGCGATTCTCGGAAGCATCCTGGCCGAGTTCCCTCACGTTCTGGTAATCGAGGACGATCACTTCTCTGCCGTGTCCAGCAATCGGTACTGTCGGCTCGCTCCGATGAGCACGACGCGGTGGGCGCTTGTTCGTTCCGTGTCGAAATTTCTCGGGCCCGACCTGCGCGTGGCAGTGGTCGCCTCGGACCTCGACACCGGCATTCGGCTGAGCACTCATCTCCGGTCGGGCGCCAACTGGGTCAGTCACCTGCAGCAGCGCTTGAGTGCTGAACTGCTGAGTGATCCGACGGTGATCGACGGCCTCGCCGATGCTCGCGCTGTCTACGAGCGCCGCCGAACCCTTCTGAAATCTGCACTGTCAGAACATGATATCGAGGTTCCTGACACTTTCGACGGACTCAATGTCTGGGTTCCGCTGGATCGGGATTCCGAACCGATTGTCGAGCGACTCGCCGAGTCTGGCTGGCTCGTGCGGGATGGAAGTCAGTTCTCGGCGACGCCGGGTCAGTGCCACCGGGCACTTCGTGTGACCGCCTCCACCCTCACCTCCGACCAAGCTCGCGAGTTCGCCAGTGCCCTGGCTGAAATATTGGCGAGCCCGTAGTCGTCCAGCTGCACTACGGTGCGAATCTGAGTCTCTCGCGTCTCGACGAAACTACCGGCGACGGCTGGATCGATAGGATCGGTTCGAGCGACGACGAAGGGTGTAATTGTGGCGAGGGCGGTTGTTGTCGGTGCGAGCCGAGGTCTCGGTCGTGCTTTGATCGAGGGACTGAGGAGCGACGGCCACGAATCGGGAAGGCGACGCCTTCACTTCCGACTCTGAGTTCACAGATCAATCCAACGTCGACATGCTGGAAATGTTCAGCGCCAACATCACGGGCACGATTCTTTGCCCGAGCGCCTGATCCCGCGAACGATCGGCAGTGGCGTTCGGTGCATCGAAGTTCGCGATCAACGGCATTGCCGACGCATGGAGAGGGCTATCGGAAGGACCGACTCGCGGTGACTGTCCTGCATCTCGAATATCTCAATACAGAAGACGGACTCGACGTGCCCCGCGACGTCGCGGCCACCGGGGAAGAGGGATCCTGGTCCCGGTGCATCACGTTGTGAATACGATGCGCCCGACTATTCTGACCCAAGGTTGTGAACCTTTGCCGTGAATCTGTTTGTCGAACAGGCATATTCAGAGATTTTACCCATAGGTCAGGAGGTAAGCTCCTGCCGGATACACGACGGTGAGCCCCGTCAGGAGCCATGCCATGTACGGCCGGATGTAGAGGCGCCGCAGGCGGTGCAATCGCAGGGAAGATCGCAAGAACGCACCTACGGAGCCGAGCAGCAACACGAGGCTCGGGACGAACACCGCCAGCCGGCGATCTTTCTGTGAGCACAGCAAGGTGTCGGTGCCGAAGCATTCGCCTCGTCGCGAGCCCAACCACACGATCGCGATAACCAATACTGCGGTAGCCAGAACGACTGACAGGCCGTACGTCAGGGTTCGCCTGTCGATCTTTCGCTCTCGACGCTGAATTACATCTGGTGCGTCAGAACTGTCGGTCATCACACCCCCTCGTGAACATCGCACCTTACTTCGTGGATCGCCGGTGGGAGAGGGCGTACAGCACAACTCCGACGGCCAAGAGTAATGATGCGCGCAACCATGTCGCAGCGCTCTGCTGGGTGAGCAACGCAACGCACGTCCCGAGGGCGAGGATCGGAAAGATGATCGGCGTTCGGAAATGTTCGTGTTGCACTACGTCACGACGTAAAACCAGGACCGCGATGTTGGTGCTGATGAATACGAAAAGCAGCAGGAGTACCACCGTCTCCGCCAGGGCCGACAACGAGCCGGTGACGCACAGGGCCATGGCAACGGCGGTGGTCGCGATGATCGCCACCCAAGGGGTCCGGCGCCGCGGCAGCACCCGCGCGAATACGCTGGGGAGCAAGCCTTCCGACGCCATTCCGTACGTGAGCCTGCTCGCCATGATCATTGTCAGCAGTGCGCCGTTGGCGACGGCGACCAACGCGATCAGGCTGAACAGGCGAGGTGGAACGCCGACGTCGGCAGCTGACACAACTTCCAGCAGTGGCACGGAGGATGCGGCAAGTTCGTCGGCGGGCAGGACCACCGAGACAGCCAGGCCGACAAGGACATAGGCGGCGCCGGCTGTCAGCAATGCTCCGAACAGTGCGCGTGGGTAGACCTTGCTCACGTTCTTCACTTCTTCGGCGACGTTCGCGGACGTTTCGAAGCCGACAAAAGAGTAGTACGCGAGGAGTGCCGCAGCCAGCACCGCGAGTGCAGGCGATCGGCTGTCGTCGAACTCCACGACGCGGCTCAGGGTTCCGTCGCCGCGCCCGAGAACTATGCAAGCGAGGACGACAACGAGGACGAGCCCGGTGACCTCCACGACTGTCATGATGACGTTGGCGCGCATCGACTCCTTGATGCCTCTGGCATTGAGAAGTCCCACCAGGAGCAGGAAGACGAGCGCCGCTGGAACGGTTGGGACGTCGATGAAGGCTTTGAGATAGTCGCCCGAGAAGGCGAGGGCGAGTCCCGCCGCACTGGTTACGCCGGCCGCCAGCATCGAGAAGCCGACAAGGAACGAGATCAGTGGTTTCCGATACGCCCGTTGGGCGAATACTGCTGCACCGCCCGCCCGCGGATATTTGGTGACCAGTTCGGCATACGACGTTGCTGTCAGCAATGCCATGACGAGCGCTACGAGCAGTGGTACCCAGACGGCTCCACCAACTTCACCGGCGATGACGCCCACCAATGCGTAGATGCCGGCGCCCAGGACGTCTCCGAGGATGAACATGAAAAGGAGTGGGCCGGTTATGGCCCGAGTGAGAACGTTCTTACCGCCGCCTTCATCTCCGCGTGTGGTTTCGTCCACGTTCTCAGCACCCGCGGCGCGTCGCATATGCAAGGTTCGTCCTGTCTTCATGGTGGCGTGCCGCCACCTCAGGAGCAGACATGTACCCAGTGGTCGAAGTTTCAAACGTGGGTCGCTCGCCTTCTCGTGCTTTGCTTGTAGGTGAATCGCAGAAATAGTGACTGGAGGACGACGTGGCTGAAACGACGGTTGCCGCGGTGATGGACGAGCTGGCTGCGCTCGAGGATCCGAAGGCGCGCGCGGTGAACGAGAAACACGGTGACGATCACGGTGTGAACCTTTCAAAGCTGCGCGCTGTTGCGAAGCGATTGAAGACTCAGCAGGAACTCGCACAACAGCTTTGGGCAACGGGCGACACCGCAGCGAGACTGCTTGCCCTTCTGATCTGCCGCCCGAAGGTGTTCGAGCGTGACCAGTTGGACGTCATGTTGCGTGAGGCCCGTACTCCCAAGGTGCAGGACTGGCTCGTCAACTACGTGGTGAAGAAGAACCCGCACGCGGAGGAATTGCGGGTGGCCTGGACCGCAGACTCCGATCCTGTGGTTGCGAGCGCCGGCTGGGCCCTGACTACCGAGCGCGTAGCGAAGAAGCCTGAGGGACTTGATCTTTCAGGATTGCTCGACGTCATCGAGGCGGAGATGAAGGATGCTCCTGATCGCCTGCAATGGGCGATGAACCACTGCCTGGCTCAGATCGGGATCGAACATGCCGAGTTCCGGGCCCGCGCAATCGACATCGGTGAGCGTCTGCGAGTGCTCGAGGATTACCCGACTCCGCCGAACTGTACCTCGCCGTTTGCGCCGATCTGGATCTCGGAGATGGTGAGCAGACAGAGTGAGAAGTAGGTCGACTACCGCGACGTTCGAAACTGCGTCCGGTATCGCTGTGGACTGGTACCGACCAGGTCTCGGAAGCGTTCGCGGAATGTCGTGACGGCATTGAACCCGACTTGTCCCGCAACACGTTCGATGGAGTGGTCGGTAGTCTCGAGCAGAAATTGCGCTTGGCGGAGCCGCGCGTGATGGAGCCACTGCAACGGCGTCGTACCGATTTGTTCCTGGAACCGGCGGTTGAGCGTGCGGGTGCTCATCGTTGCCTTGGCCGCGATCGCCGTGATGTCGAGCTGCTCCCCGAGATTCTCCTCCATCCAGTTCAGTAGTGGTCGAAGGGTTGCCCCGCTGGGTACGGGAGGTTCGTGGACGATGAATTGTGCTTGCCCTCCGGCACGTTCGAGCGGCATCACGCTCAGTCGCGCAGTGTCGGCGGCGACCGCAGACCCGTAGTCCTGACGCACCATGTACAGGCAAAGGTCGAGTGCGGCCGCGGCGCCGGCGGAAGTCAGGACGTGCCCGTTGTCTACGTAGAGAACGGCGGCATCGACGTCGATGGCCGGGTGCCGGCGGGCCAGCTCCGACGCTGCCGCCCAGTGGGTTGTCGCGCGAAGTCCGTCGAGCAAGCCTGTGTCGGCGAGTGTGAATGCACCGACGCACAGTGACGCAATGCGTGTGCCGCGGTCCGCGGCTGATCTGAGGGAATCGATGATCGCGGGGTCGATCGGCACGTCGAGATCGGCGGTGCCGGGAATGATGATCGTGCTGGCCTGGGCGAGGCGTGGCAGTCCGTGCGGTACTCGCATTGTGAACGTTCCGGTCTCCACCTCCTCGGTGAGCGCGCACACTGCGGTCCGATACGCCGGTGCACCCGAGGGGAGTCTGCATCGTCCGAAGACTTCGAGGGGTGCCGCCAGATCCATCGGTACCACCCCGGGCAACGCGAGAACTGCAACGTCATGCATGTCTGAAACTTAGCGTATGTGGCGCGAGATCCGACGAACTCGTGAATCGAAAAAGCTCGTCAACTGGTATTTTGCAGAATCTTCGACATTGTCTGAAAACCGTCGAAGGTTGGCTTTCAGCCGTCGCTGCGGAGGCGAATTTCCTCCTACTGTCGTGGGGGACAGCGACGTGCGCAGGAGTGCGTCGCACAAAATCGGAGGTTGCAGTGCACGCGCAAATCGTGTTGTTCGACGGATTCGATCCCATGGATGTCGTGGGCCCGTACGAGGTGCTTTACGCCGGGGGGCTCGCCAGCGGTGGGGCGTTGAGCGTGGAACTCGTCAGCGCGGAGGGGCCTCGGACCGTCCTGAGCGGGAGTGGTGAACTTGCGATGACTGCCACTGCGACCCTCGATGTAGAACACGCGGATTTGATCATCGTTCCCGGAGCATCGGGTCTCTTCGAACCCAACGCGAACCAGCCGGGTACCAGCTTGCCGGAAAGGCTCGCGGCCACAACGAAAACCGAACTGCCTGTCATGATGCGCCGCGCACTCGACGATCCCGGTGTTCTCGTTGCGACCGTCTGTGGAGGGTCATTGGCACTGGCGATGGCGGGGCTTCTCGTCGGGCGCCGCGCCGTGACGCATCATCTCGCCGTGGACGCACTGGCGGCCGGCGGGGCAATTCCGATCCAGGCGCGAATCGTCGACGACGGTGACCTGATCACCGCCGGCGGTGTGACATCCGGTCTCGACCTGGGCCTGTACCTGTTGGAACGATGCCTCGGGCCCCGGATAAGTCTCGAGGTCGAAGCGCTCTTCGACTACGAGCGTCGTGGAACGGTGTGGTCGGCCAAAGGCGCCGAGCCTGTAATCACCTTCGCCCCGGGCGCGGCGTGAATACGCTTACGCGTACCGAAACGCGAGAACTCCCATGACCGGAATCCTGCTGTCCCTCCATGTGATTGCGGCCATTCTTGCCATCGGCCCCGTCGCTGTGGCGGCGAGTATGTTCCCGGTGGCGAGCCGCGCAGCGCTCGCCGATCCGGACAGCGGCAGTGTTGCGACGACGGGAATGTTGCATCGCATCGTTCGGGTGTACGCCACGATCGGGATCGTCGTTCCGATGCTCGGTGTCGCGACCGCCGTCAATCTGGGGGTACTCGGTGACCTGTGGATCCTCACCTCGATTGCACTCACCGTCGTTGCTGCCGTGATACTCACCGCGGTAGTGCTCCCTGCCCAACGGCTGACGATGGCTGCGATCGACGGAACCGGGACCGGTGTGGACGTCGCAACGCGGCTGACCCGTCGACTGGGTACTTCGACGGGAATCTTCAATCTGCTGTGGGTCGTTGTCGTCGTCCTGATGATCTTTCGGCCAGGATCGACAACCGGCGTGTAGTCCGAGGTGATTTTCACGTGTCGGTGACAGCGGAGCTTGACCTTGACACAGTGACAAGGACTCCAATGGTCGACGAAGGAGGTGGTTGTCGTGAACACAACCAACCACGGTGGGCAGAATGCTCACCTCGTCGACGCACTGGCCGCAGCCGACCCCTCGGTTCGGCTGCGAGCCGCGCTCGCCGCCGGCACACGCCCGGACCCTGAGCTGACGAATGCCCTGGTCGATCGGTGTGCCGTCGAGCCGGACTTCTTCGTCCGCGACATGTTGACCTGGGCATTGTGCCGCCTGCCGGCTGAAATCACGGTGCCGCAGCTGATTCGTGAGCTCGGGACCGACGGTTCGCAAGCCCGCAGCCAGGCACTCCACACCTTGTCCAAGATCGGCGATCCGATCGCGTGGCCCGAGGTCTCTGCGCTGGTTCACGACCAGGACGACGAAGTCGCGCGCAGTGCGTGGCGTGCGGCCGTGGCTCTCGTGCCCGTTGGAGGTGAAGGTGCACTCGCGACCGATCTGGCCACCGAACTCGGACGGGGTGAACTGCAGATGCAGCTCAGTCTCAGCAGAGCTCTGACAGGGCTCGGCGAGGCTGTACTTCCGGTGCTCGAGGCGGCCGGCGCAAGCACGAATCCGCGTGTTCGGGCGCATGCTGATGCTACAAAGCAACTCTGGCACGACCCCGACGGTGGGTTCGCTCTCTCGCACGAGTTGGCGAAGCGCGTCGCGGCAATCGGCCCGGACGCGTAGGAAGGGGAGACGGATGTTGATCGGCGAGGTCTCGCGGCGCTGTGGTGTCAGCACACGGATGCTGCGTCACTACGACACATTGGGGCTGGTGAAGCCGACGGGCCGCACGTCCGGCGGTTACCGCGAGTACTCCGCCGACGACATCCGCCGACTCTTCCACGTCGAAAGCCTGAGGACGTTGGGGCTCTCGTTGAACGAGGCCAAGCGTGCACTGGACGAACCGGACTTCGCCCCAGCCGATTTGGTGGGTGAACTCATGCAACACACTCGTCAACGGATCGCGGCGGAGGAGGAATTGCTGACCAAACTCGAAAGGGTCGACGCCACCGCCCCTTCGGAGTGGGACGACGTCCTGCGCATGGTCTCGCTGTTGCGTGCACTCGAATCCGAGTTCGCCGCCCACCGTCAGCAAGCGATCCTGTCGCAGGATGCGAATGCGGCATTGCCCGTCGACGCACTCGTCGAAGCCATCCTGTCGGAGAAGGATGCCAACGTGGCGGGTGCGTTGCAGTGGGCGTTGGCGAGGAGCGAAGGTGCGGGCCTTGCAGGTCTCACGAAGGGGCTCGAATCGGAGGACGTCGAGGTTCGACGCCGCGCGACGTCGGCCATATCCGGGATCCACGCCGAGGAAGCAACTCGGTCACTGAAGCGAGCTCTCGATGATTCGGACGCGATAGTCCGTGCCGACGCCGCTCTCGCCCTCGGATCTCGCGGAGAGGCCGTCTCGATGCCCGCTCTCCTCGAGATGGTCGCCGACGGGCGACGCGACGTCGAGGCCGGCGAGGTGCTCGGTCTTCTCGCGGAGCACTCACCGACCAGCGGTGAGGTCGTCGATGCCGTGCAGGCAAAGCTCGACGGCACTGGCGACGCCCCGACGAGGTTGCGAATCACGCAGGCGCTCGCAGAGATTCCCGGCGCGGCAGCACGCGAGGCGCTCGCCCGGATCGCCAGCGACGACGACAAGACGGTCGCGTCCACGGCGGTGGCGATTCTCGAGATGCGCGATCGAGGACCACGTCGGCGCGAACGACCGCGTATCGGGAGCTGAGACCTTGGGCACGTCTGACAGCGGCAGGGTCAGGCGGTCAAGGCTGCAACGATTTCGCCGCGGCATTGCCCTTCAACCCTGCGAAGAGCAGGACAAGGAGAACCGCTAGAAACACGACTGTTGAGGCGACAGCCGACACCACAGATCCGAAACCCGTCACGACGCCGATGGTGACCTGCATGCACATTCCCGCTACGGCTGTCCACATCGTCAGGCGCAGAAGCGGACGCGCAATCTGATGGGCCAATCGCCACGCCTCTGGACTCGAGGTCGTCGACTTGGACCGTATGCCGACAACGGGATTCGGTTCGTCGCCGACGAGTCGCGGCATGAGCCCAGCAACGAACGCGAGGATAAGCGTCGACGACGCAAGTGAGGCCGTCAGGCCTAGTAAGTCAGGCGATTCCATCCGTCCAGCCCCCAATCGGCAGATTTGACTCAGCGGACGGTGCCGCCGGGACACGTCCGACTGTATGCGAACGAAGGCATGTACAGCTGTTCGGGTGACGCGATTTCGGGCCTTGCCGGATGAGTAGGGGCCACGTTCTCGGACCGTTGTCAAACAAGCCCTAGTGCGGATCACCTACGCAGAAAAGGTTTCCCGCCGGATCCGCGAGAACGTCCCAAGTCGATCCACCCGCTTCGTGGCGCTCGACGTGGGCCGCGCCTGCCGCGACGAACGCTGCGACGACCTCGTCTCGTGGAGGATCGTGCGACTCGAGGTCGAAGTCGAGGTGAAGCGTATTCCTTTGGCTGCGAGCCTGATCGATTCGTTGGAAACCGAGAGTGAGCGGGAGATCCGGGGCCGTCACCGTGAGGAAGTCTTCGTCGCCGTCAATGCTCGCGTTGCTGAATCGCTCCGACCACCAGGTGGCCAACGATCGGGCGTCCGTTGCATCGAACGTAACCATGGCCAATCGCACCATCCCACACCAACCTCTGTACACGTGAATGCCTTTCGAACGATCTTAGGCAACACCTTGCACCTGCTGCGGAGTGATCAGCGGATAGTGTCTGCTTTCGTGGTGGATCAACGGCGACAGAGTGTGCGACGCAGGTACCTGAGCCTTGGCATGGGAGAGTTGGCAGCCGCGTCCGTATTCGCCGCTGTGGCTGTCGGCGTCGTGACTCCTCGCCTCGAAGGTCCGCAAGACTCCGCTGCGCTATGGTCGGCGCTGGCCCCACTGCTTGTGATCCTCATGCAAGCAGGTGTCTATTGGCTGCTTGCACGAGGCTGGACCGAGTTGGAGTCGATGCCGGCCCGCCTCGCAGCGCTTTACCGCGTGTTTCGGGTCCTCGATGTTCTCCTGCTGGCGATAGCTCTTCTCGGCGTTGTCATCTGGTTACCAGATCACTCCGGCACGGCCGTGGGCGTCGTGACGGTGTGGGCTTTCGGCGTCGTCGAGTACGTCAATTACTTCGTGGCTCGTCTCGCCTATCCGCTGCGGCGGTGGCCTTTCGAGGTCGGCAAGTGGCGGAGACCCCAACTTGTGCGCGACCTGAACTCGGCGCGCTGATACCGGCAACCAAGTTGTCTTTGCTGTAACGGCAAAACTTGATGCGGGATCGGAGTGGAACCGGAAGAATCGACCCTGCTCGTCCAGGAAGCCTCTGACTGTTCGTCGCGGAGGAAGGAGAACCACCATGGCTACGTCGCGTCGCAGCCGCCGTGATGTCCCACCGCCCCGGGCGGGAAACAGCGAGGCAGCCACGCTACGAGCGTTTCTCGACTACCTCCGTGATTCGATTGCCGCCAAGGTCGAGGGTGCTCCGGAACCTCAGGTGCGCAACACAGTTGTTCCGTCGGGAACAACCTTGCTCGGGCTGATCAATCATCTGATCTTTGTCGAGCGGTCGATGTTTCTCGCCGAAAACGTGACGGATTGGAAGGCGACCTTTCAGCCGTCATCGGAAGAAAGCGTGGACGATGTCGTCCGTCGCTATCGCGAGACGGTCGAGCGCGCCAACGCAGTTCTCGACGGATGCACAGATCTTGCCGCACCCATCCCGCGACCAGGGGCGAAACGACCCACTCCCAGTGTCCGTTGGGCGCTCGTGCACATGATCGAAGAGACCGGACGCCATGCCGGGCACGCCGATATCCTCCGCGAACTGATCGACGGTTCGACCGGCCGGTGACATCGCAACACCCGATAGATCCGTCGCTGCAACTGGCAGAGCCTGGACGACAACAGTGGCGGTGAGGTCGTTCATCTCGCCGACAGCTTCCGCGCTTTCATCGAGGTGAATGTCCACGACTGAAATCGGGGCCTACGGGAACCGGGTCGGTCGCTCCGTCGGGAGTTGTTACTTCCCAGCGCAGTTCGGATGCAGTCGGGGAAATGAGCGTGTGGATCCACTCGGCCACGACACCGACGATTACTTTCTCCAGTTCCGCGTGCGACCATTCTCGTGGCCGAGTAGGAACCGGCGGTTCCCAGCCTTCCTCGCCCCAGATCACGCCGAATAGCTCTCTCTCGTCACCGATTTGCTGATTCAGGCTGAATGCGTCGGAACCCTCGAATCGTGCCCAGACGCCGAATGTTCCCTCGCCGTCTTGGTCGAGCGAGACATCGATGACAATGCCTTCGGTATGTGAGGTCGCCGTGGCGCGCATCGCCGCCAGCCGGCTTTCGGCCACCGACGATGCAGTGTCGAGGACAGATCTCAGCGCGTCACGGTACTCGGCAGACTCCATCGGTACAGGAACTAGAATTTCAGGCAATCGACTTCGAGTCAGAGCGCCCCCGACATGGCCGCCCATTGAAGAAGAATGACCGTCTTGCCGTCGACGATTTCTCCGCCGGAGATCATGTCGAGTGCCGTCTCGAACGGCAACTCCAGGACTTCGATGTCCTCACCTTCGTCCGGCACTCCGCCACCACTGCCGGTTCTGTCCGCCGGAGTGTATCGGCCGGCGTAGAAATGCACTCTCTCAGTGACGGATCCGGGGCTCATGTACAGATCGAACAGATGTTGCACATCACCGATTGCGACTCCAAGCTCTTCGCTCGTCTCTCGCCGAATGGCTACTTCCGGTGTGTCGGAATCGAGCAAACCGGCTGCGGTCTCGATCAACATTCCGTCGGGGTGTGCGTTGACGTAAGCGGGAAAGCGGAATTGCTTCGTCAACAGGACGGTGCGCCGTTCGGGGTCGTACAGCAAGATCGTCGCGCCGTTCCCGCGGTCGTAGGTTTCCCGTTGCTGTGTCTCGAGGGTTCCGTCCCTTCGCCGGTAAGTGAAGGTGCTGCGACGCAACACATGCCAACCGTCCGAGGTGACCTCGACTCGTTCGACCTCGACATTCGGATTACCGTGCAGCCCGAAGCCTGTTCGGTCGAGGCCGGTGCGACCCCGGCTGTCCGGAATGTCGACGCCGGCACATCCCACCGTTGCAGTTGGGTGTATCTGCCTGTCGCTGTCAGGTTCGGTCATGTCATCCACCGTAGCGAAGATCGGTCCCTCGGCGTTATTGGGCAACAACAGTTTCAGAGGTTGAGCGCCGTCATGACAGAACCTCTCGGCTCAACTGAGAAGTCCCGCCCCCGTCCGGAGACGGGAGCGGGACTCGAGTATCAGCGAACTGGGCAGTGCGTCAGACAGCTTCCTTTGTCGCCTGCGCTGCGAGGGTGAGCGCGATGTCGACGATCATGTCCTCCTGGCCACCCACCAGACGGCGGCGTCCGGCTTCGAGCAGCAGTGTGCGAACGTCGATTCCGTAGCGCTCCGACGCAGCTTCGGCGTGGCGGAGGAAGCTCGAGTACACGCCTGCGTAGCCGAGTGTGAGGGTCTCTCGATCGACGCGGACCGGCCGGTCCTGCAGCGGACGGACGATGTCGTCGGCAGCATCCTGCAAGGCGAACAGGTCGCAGCCGTGCTCCCACTCCTCGATGTTCGCAACGGCGATGAAGGCCTCGAGGGGGCAGTTACCGGCGCCGGCGCCGTGACCGGCAAGTGAAGCGTCGACGCGTGTGACGCCGTTCTGCACTGCAACAACGGAATTGGCCACCGAGAGTGAGAGATTCTCATGGGCGTGGATACCGATTTCGGTGCCCTCGTCGAGGATGTCGCGGTACGCGCGAACACGGTCGGCGACGTCGTTCATCACCAGACGTCCACCCGAGTCGGTGACGTAGACGCAGTGCGCGCCGTACGACTCCATCAGCTTGGCCTGCTTCGCCAGTTCTTCGGCCGGAGCCATGTGGCTCATCATCAGGAAGCCCGAGACGTCCATGCCGATCTCGCGGGCGGTCTCGATGTGCTGCGCGGAGACGTCGGCCTCGGTGCAGTGCGTGGCAACGCGAACCGACCGCACACCGAGGTCGTAAGCATGCTTGAGTTCACTGATCGTGCCGACACCCGGAAGCAGTAGCGTGGTGAGGCGAGCGTGCTCGAGTACCTCGGCCGCAGCTTCGATCCATTCCCAGTCGGTGTTCGAACCGGGGCCGTAGTTGAGCGAGCCGCCGGCGAGGCCGTCACCGTGTGCAACTTCGATCGCGTCGACACCGGCAGCGTCGAGAGCTGTGACGATCCGCTTGACGTCGGTAGGCGAAATGCGGTGGCGGACAGCGTGCATCCCGTCGCGAAGGGTGACGTCCTGGACGAAGATCTTGCGGTTGCTCACTTGGTTGCTTCCTTCTGCTGGGCGATGCGCTCCGCGATCTGCATTCCGGCGGACGTCATGATGTCGAGATTGCCGGCGTACGCAGGCAGGTAGTGTGCAGCACCCTCGACCTCGAGGAACACCGACACCTGATGGGTGGGGCGATTGCCGTCGACGAGCAACGTCTCGACCGGCTGGTCGGCCGGGATCTCGGTGATCTGGACTTCCTGCTTGAGCCGGTAGCCGGGAACATACGCGGAGACGTCGCCGACCATTTTCTCGATCGACTGACGGATCTCCTCGTGAACAGCCGGGTCCGGGGCGTCGACGAGGCAGAAGACCGTGTCGCGCATGATGAGCGGCGGCTCAGCGGGGTTGAGGATGATGATGGCCTTGCCGCGGCGGGCGCCGCCGACAGCCACGATCGCCTCGGACGTGGTCTCGGTGAACTCGTCGATGTTGGCGCGCGTTCCGGGACCTGCGGACTTGGAGGCGATGGACGCGACGATCTCCGCATACGCCACCGGGACCACCCGAGAAACGGCGGCAACCATCGGGATCGTGGCCTGGCCACCACACGTCACCATGTTGACGTTGGGTGCATCCAGGTGCTCGTCCGCGTTGACGGCCGGCACGACGTACGGGCCGATCGCTGCAGGCGTCAGGTCGATCATGCGCTTGCCGAGGGGAGCCAGCCGCGCGTTGTTGGCGACGTGAGCCTTTGCCGAGGTGGCGTCGAAGACGATCTCGATCTCGTCGAAGTTCGGGAGACCGATCAAACCCTCGACACCTTCAGCCGTGATCGGCACGTTCAGACGCGCAGCACGGGCGAGGCCGTCCGACGCCGGGTCGATGCCGACCATCGCGCCCATCTCCAGGTAGTCGGAGTTGCGCAGCACCTTGATCATCAGATCCGTGCCGATGTTGCCCGATCCGATGATCGCGACCTTGACCTTGCTCATGCTTTGTCCTCTTCGCTGGAAAAACTGGTGGTGACGGAACCGAACCCGGAGACGGTCACGGTGACTTCGTTGCCTGCGGTGACCGGCGCCATGGGGCCGAGTGCGCCGGACAGGATCACCTGGCCTGCCGTCAGTGGCTGCCCCAACTCGCGTGCCGTGCGGGCGAGCCAGACGACTGCTTCGATCGGATCGCCCAGGCAGGCGGTTCCGACGCCGGAGGACACCTCGGTGCCGTCGACGGACATCGACATGACGACGCCGGCGGGCTCCACCTCGTCGAGGGTCCGACGTTCGGTTCCCAGGACGTACACGCCCGAGGACGCATTGTCTGCGACGGTGTCACCGAACTTGATGTCCCACGACGCGATGCGGCTGTCGCAGATCTCGATCGCGGCGACGGCGTAGTCGATTGCGCCGCGCACCTGTGCGCTGTCGAGAGGTCCGTCCACAAGGTCGGCACCGAGCACGAAGGCAACTTCCGCTTCGACCTTGGGCTGGATCAAACGACTCATGGGGATGGCGCCACCGGCGGGGAACTCCATGTCGGCGTACAGAACGCCGAGGTCGGGCTGGTCGACACCGAGCTGCTGCTGGACTGCCACCGAGGTCAGGCCGATCTTGCGGCCTACGACGACGGCACCCGCCTGCCGACGGATTTCATCGACGCGGCGCTGGACAGCGTAGGCGGCGACGAGATCGTCGGCGCCGATCAGATCGCGCACAGGCGCGCAGGGAGTACCGCTCGCAATGGCGGCTGCGAGGCGGTCCGCAGCAGCTGCGATGTCGGTCTCGCTAGCTGTACTGGTATTCGTGGGCTGGCTCATGACCACTACCTTCGCCGCAGTACCGAGGTTGCGCCAGGGAACTGTCTCACTCAGCGATACGCTGGGCACGTGACTGGCGGCGCAAACCTCGACACCGTGCTGGGCAAGGCGGTGACGATCCTGCGAGCTTTTCGGGCCGACGACCACATGTTGCCTCTGGCCGTCCTGGTCCAACGGACAGGACTGCACAAGGCGACGGTGCACCGCCTGGCCAACGAACTGGTCGCGAACCGACTACTCGACCGCATCGACGGCGGTTACCGACTCAGCGGCGGTCTCTTCGAACTCGGCATGCTCGCCTCTCTCGAACGTAGCCTCCTGGAGATGGCGATGCCGTTCCTCCAAGACTTGTACGAGCGGACCCACGAGACAGTCCACCTGGGGGTCCGTGACGGCCACGACGTCGTGTACGTCGCGAAGATCGGCGGACATCGACAAGCGAACTCCCCCTCTCGGACCGGTGGCCGGATACCGCTGTACTGCACTGCGATCGGAAAGGCACTCCTGGCGTTCTCCGACAGCGATTTTCGCCGCGAAGTGCTGTCGGAACCGATGACCAGGCGCACCCCGCACACAATTGTCGCGCCCGGCATTCTCAACACTCAACTGAACAGAGTTGTCGAGACCGGCATTGCGTTCGAGCGTGAGGAATCGGCCCCTGGTCTTGCGTGTGTCGCGGCTCCGGTATTCGGAACCAACGACAAACCGGTCGCCGCCATCAGTGTCACCGGCCCCACCAGCCGCTTCGTTCCCGAGAGCCAAGTGCCTTACGTTCGCGCGGCTGCCGAAGGGCTACACAGCACGATCGCTCGTCGCGAACGATTGCGGTGACCTCGCCGTCTCGAACTGGACGAGTCCGCTCAGGGCTTGCGGCAGCGGACCCTCGTGCAAGACGCCGAGACGTTGGGTGGCGCGGGTGAGGGCGACATAGAGCTCCGATGCGCCGCGTGGACCGTCGGCGATGATTCGTTCCGGTTCCACCACGAGTACGGCATCGAACTCCAGGCCCTTCGTTTCCGAAACCGGCACGGCGCCGGGCACATCCGCAGGTCCGATGACGATGCTCGTACCTTCGCGCCCATCCTCGTCCTGATTGAATTCGTCGATGGCGGAGGCCAGTTCGTCGGCCGAGATCTGTCTGGACCACGGCGCGATCCCGCAGGCGCGGACGGACTCGGGTGGTTGGACTCCCGGCGCGAACTCGGCGAGCAATGCGGCGGCGACGCTCATGATCTCGGCCGGCGTGCGGTAGTTCACCGACAGTGATCGGTAGATCCAGCGACCGGGGACATACGGCTCCATCATCGTCGACCACGAGCGGGCACCGGCCGGTGAACGTCGTTGCGCGAGATCGCCTACCACGGTGAAAGACCGGTCAGGACAACGGCGCATCAGGACCCGCCAATCCATCTCGGACAGTTCTTGTGCCTCGTCGACGACGATATGCCGGTACGTCCAGTCACGGTCTGCAGCAGCGCGTTCGGCGAGTTCCCGGGTATCACGTTCGACGAAGCGGTCAGCCAGGTCCTCGGCGTACAGCATGTCCTGGGCGAGAAGGTGATCCTCGTCGTCCATCAGGTCCTCGCGGCTGATCATCATGTCCAGTACGCCCGCTGCATACGCAGCCTCGTCGCGGCGTTCACGTTCGGCACTTTGGTCGACGGGCTTGTCCCGGCCGAGCATGTCCGCCAACTCGTCGAGCAACGGAACGTCCGAGACGGTCCAGCCGTCACCGTCCTGGCGAAGCAGCTTCTCGTCCGCGCCTGCCGCACGTAGTCGTGCCGGAGAAGTAAACAGCTGTGTCAGTAGCTCTTTCGGAGTCAGGATCGGCCAGAGGGTGTCGAGCGCCGCGCCAAACGCGCTGTTTCCCACCAGCTCTGCGGTCAGGTCTGCTCGCACTTGCTCCCAGGCTTCACGGTCACTGCGTGTCAACCACCCCTTGCCGATCCGCGCTATCGCCCGTTCGGTCAGCGCCCAGGTGAGGATTTCGGTGAACACAGTGCGAGCGTCGTTGTGGGGGAGTCCGCTCGAACGGGCTTCTTCTCGGGCCCACTCCGCGGTTTCGGCGTCGATTCGCACGGTGACGTCCGCCAATTCGATCAACAGCGGGTTCTCGGGTAATCGCTGATGATCGGCAATCGCTGCGCCGAGAACGTCGAGGATCTTCAGCGAACCTTTGAGTTCGGCGGCGGCCGGGGTGTCCTCGGCGGTGACGCGCAGGCCGGGAACGAGATCACCGGTGGTTATGAACACCACGTCGGACTCTCCCAGCGAGGGCAGTACGCGGCCGATGTGGTTCAAGAACGCCGGGTTCGGCCCGACCACGAGAACGCCGTGACGTTCCATCCGCTCTCGCTGCGTGTAGAGCAGGTAGGCGACGCGGTGCAAGGCGACGACGGTCTTCCCGGTACCCGGGCCACCCTCGATCACCAACACCCCTGGGTGCTCGAGCCGGACGATGTCGTCCTGCTCGGCCTGGATCGTCGCCACGATGTCCCGCATTCCTTCACCGCGGGGTGCGTTGACTGCCGCGAGCAGGGCGGAGTCGCTGTGCGCGTCGTGTTCTACGCCGTCGGGGCGTCCGAGTACCTCGTCGGTGAAATCGACCACGCGTCGACTACGGGTGTGGAACTGACGGCGTCGACGCATGTTTTCCGGGTTGGCAGCGGTGGCCACATAGAACGCGCGAGACGCCGGCGCCCGCCAATCGAGCAGCACCGGTTCGTAGTCGTTGTCCGCATCGAGAAGGCCGATTCGGCCGATGTACGAAGTCTCACCCGACAGCGAGTCCAACCGGCCGAAGCACAGTCCGTTGTCGGCTACGTCCAGCCTTTTCACCTCTTTGGCAAGTGCGCGCACCTCGGCGTCGCGTTCCATGAGTGCCTCGCCGTTTCCGCGCAGAGCGGTGTTGTACCTGCCTTTGACTCGGGCGCGCTCCGCATCGAGGCGTGCGTAGAGCCCCTCCACATAGTTCCGCTCGGATCGCAGTTCTTCTTCGTATCCCTGGGTTGGCACGTGCCCTCACTTCCGCTGGCTGTTCCGATCCCGTAGTCGGTCGTGCGGGATCGGAAGAGCCATTCTGCGGCACTACCCGGGCCTTGCCGCAAGGCCCCCGGTGAGATATTACATTGATAGTGGAAGGGAGTGTCGATCCTCCCCACAGGTTCTCTCACAGATCCCCCGGACTGACGGACGGCTCCCAGCCTGGTCGATGTTTGGACCCTGAACGCCGCGGGTACAAATGTAATGGCCGGTGTTCGAAAATCGGTTGCCCTCATGAACTTACGTGGATCGAGGGATTGTGAAGGCGATACTGGCAACGGCCGCAAGCATCCTTCTGGTGGTTGCCTTGGCCGTCGCCATCTTGCTGTTGCTTTCCGGATCCCCGCGCGAACGCACCTCTCACGAGCTTGCCGATACGGAGCACACGATCGGTGGGCAGCCGACCACCTGCACCGAGTTGTTCGGCGAAACATGCAGCTTTGCTATGCAGTCGGACTACAACCAGTGGGGACAAAATCTCGAGAGCTTCGTCAATGCCGGGACTCTCGGGCCCTTTGCCCGCAGCATCGGCTTCGTGGCGGAGGCAAAGCTGAGCTTGCAGGCATGCGAGGTCAGCGCAACCGCTGGTCGGACGATTCTCGATTTCTACACTCTCGCCGGGATCGACCACCCCGCGGCCACGACCACAGACCTCTTCCCCTTCTGGAACGAGTCCCGCCAATTCCTGTGCCCGGTAGACAGTTTCTGAGAACGGTTGATCGCTACTCGATGCCGGACTGAACAAAAGCGTCGCGCACGTAACGCTGAACGAAATTCGCACTGGTGCAACAACGTCGCAGTTCGACCACAGGAGTCATGCCCGCACCTCGTCCCAGCACTAAATGTTTATGCGAATTTCGACGGGGTAGGGCCTTCTGTGTGGGAGTCCTGCCTGCGCGGGAACCCCGAGCGAGAATCCGAACGAATTGGAGGGTCAACGTGCCAGACGACAAGAGCGGCCCCAGCGAGGGCATCAAAGGCGTTGTAGAGGACGTCAAGGGTAAGGCGAAGGAAGCCGTTGGTGCGGTCTCCGGAAACGACAGTTTGACCCGAGAGGGCCGTGCTCAGCAGGACAAAGCCGAAAGCCAGCGAGAAGTCGCGAAGAAAGAGGCAGAAGCCGAGAAGGCTCGCGCTGAAGCGGCCGCGGACGAAGCGCGACAGAAGTCCGAGCAATAGCCCTGACGCACTCGTCGCCCTCGGCCTGGGATTGATCCCAGCCCGGGGGTGAGTCGTGGCTCCGCATTCAGTTTGAAATCTCTACTTACTTAGGGCGTACCAGAATTCGTGCGCCCAGCATGACGATCAAGAGGAGCTGTTCGATGCCTTCATCTCAGTCCGTCCCAGGTGCACCGGCCCCGAAAGCGCCGGACCTGAAAGAGCCGGTCAAGCCTCGACAGCCATTGCCGCCCAAGGACGACCAGCGGCAGCCGGAGGTGCGTACCGTCGCGGGTGCCGAGGAGAAGGTGAAGGGAAACGGTCGCGGCCAGCGGGGGGAGTACCTCACCACTGCAACCGGTACACGGCTTTACGAGACCGACCACTCACTCACCGCAGGCGAGCGGGGCCCGACTCTTCTCCAGGATCACCATCTGCGTGAGAAGATCACACATTTCGATCACGAGCGAATTCCGGAGCGCGTCGTCCACGCTCGCGGTGCGGCCGCGCACGGCACGTTCCTGGCCAATGGTGCAGCCGAAAACATCTGTAAAGCCTCGTTGTTCGCTTCCGGTGCCAGAACCCCGGTATTCGTACGCTTCTCCACAGTTCTGGGTTCACGCGGTTCGGCGGATACCGTCCGAGACACACGCGGCTTCGCCACCAAGTTCTACACCGACGAAGGTGTCTTCGATCTGGTGGGCAACAACATCCCGGTGTTCTTCATTCAGGACGGAATCAAGTTCCCGGACATCATCCATGCCGCTAAACCTCACCCGGACCGGGAGATTCCGCAGGCGCAGAGTGCTCACGACACCTTCTGGGATTTCGTGTCGCTGCACACCGAAGCCACGGCGCACACATTGTGGAACATGTCCGATCGAGGCATCCCGCGCTCCTATCGCATGATGGAGGGCTTCGGCATTCACACGTTCAGGCTCGTGAATGCCGACGGCGAGACGAATCTGGTGAAATTTCACTGGAAGCCGGCCGCTGGAGTGCATTCACTCGTGTGGGAGGAAGCGCAGATCGCCGGCGGTGTGGATCCGGATTTCCATCGCCGCGATCTTGCCGACGCCATCGAGGCGGGCGCATATCCGTCCTGGGATCTGGGCGTGCAGGTGTTCCCCGATACCGCAGACGAAATGTTCGAAGGCATAGATCTTTTGGATCCCACCAAGATCGTGCCCGAAGAACTCGCGCCGGTTCAGGTCATCGGAACGATGACACTCGATGCCAATCCGACGAACTTTTTCGCCGAGACCGAGCAGGTTGCATTCCATCCGGGGCACTTGGTCCCGGGCGTCGACATCACCAACGATCGTCTCCTGCAGGCGCGTTTGTTCTCGTACCTCGACACCCAGATCACGCGACTCGGTGGCCCCAACTTCGACCAGATTCCGATCAACCGTCCTCACTCGCCCGTCAACGACATGCTCCGCGACGGCTTCCATCAGGACGGTGTGCATACCGGAGTCGCGCCGTACCATCCCAATTCGTTGGACGGCGGGTGCCCGTTCCTGGCCTCGGCGGACAGCGCGGCCTACATCGAGGTGCCCGAGGAAGTTTCAGGGCGAAAGGTGAGGCAGGCGCCGGCATCGTTCGACGATCACTTCTCGCAAGCTCGACTCTTCTATCGCAGCCTCTCCCCTGTCGAACAGGAGCACGTCGCGCAGGCGTATACCTTCGAACTGGGCAAGTGCTACGAAGAGAACATCAAGACCCGGAATCTGGGAATCTTGGCAAACATCGACGCGGGTCTCGTGTCGATCGTCGCAGGGGGGCTTGGCCTTCCGGTTCCCGAACCGACGGAGCCGTTGAGTGATCCGGAGCTCAGCCCTGCGCTGTCCCAGGTCGGTGAGGAATGGCCGGTAGACGGAAGGATCATCGCACTACTGGTCGACGAGAACTCCGACCTCGAAACGGTTGTCGCCGTTAGAGACAAGATCTTCGATGCCGGTATGGTGCCGCTGATCCTCGGCCCGCACGGCGGAACCATCGGGGACGGTGACGACGCGGTGACGGTGCAGCGAACGTACCTCACAGCTCGATCGATCGAATTCGACGCAATCCTGCTGAGCGGCGACGTTTCTCGGATCGGCGAGGGCAAGTTGGATCCACGGGTGGAGACTCTGCTGAACGAAATGTATCGTCACAGCAAGGCAATTGGTGGTTGGGGTGAGAGCATGAGTGCGCTGGCCGCCGCCGGTATCGACGAGTCTGCATTGGGAGTCGTGGTCGATGCGGACGCGGAAGGGGCCCTGGCCTCGCTGGCTCAGCTTCTGAAGACGCACCGCGTGTGGGGGCGTTTCGAGGTGCCGCCCACATCCTGAGTGCCGGCGTACGTTCGAACTTGCGGTGTGGCCGAACTGCCAATTCGGCCACACCGCCGGAGTGAAGACGAGTGAAGGGACGAAACAGTGGCTCGCAAGGACTCACAACCTCAACTCAAGGATCAAGAACTCTACGAAGAGCTACGCGAGAAGGGTGATTCCAAGGAGAAAGCGGCCCGAATCTCCAATGCGGCCGCCAATCGAGGGCGGTCGAATGTCGCTAAGTCGGGCGGGCAATCCTCGCCTTATGAGGAGTGGACGGTCGACGAGCTGAAAGAACGCGCCAAGGAACTCGATCTGCACGGCTATTCGAAGCTGAACAAGGGTGAGCTGATCGAGAAACTCCGAAATCACTGAGCTCCATTCTGCTCGAGTCGTATTCTGCTTGTGCAGAATACGACTCGAGCCGTCCGTTCAGTGCCCTTCTTGATCGGAGAGTTCCTGACCTTCCAGTCGCTTGACCCGACGGTGTTCCATCAAGATGGCCAGTGTTCCGACGATGAAGGACACCACGCACACGGCGCCGGCAATGACTGCCCAACCACGAAATCCGTAACCTGCTGCTACCAAGGTTAATCCGAGTGTTGCCAGACCCAGTCCGATCAGCAGGTACCCGGGATAGTTGCGACCGTCGCTGATTGCCTCCCCGACGTGCGATCGATTGGTGTGTTCGTCGTCTACCGGTGAACTCCCGCTTGCGTTTGTCATGGCACACTCCATCCTGAGTTCATGAAGAATTGTGATCCTTCGGCCTGTGGTCGGTTCGCAAGCAACTACCCGATCGGTGGCTGAATGAAACAGTTTGAGTAGTGCCGAAATAGGTAGAAGGACGTACGCTCTAAGTAACGGATGTGGATGGAAACCGGTGCGAGGAAGTCCTATGAATGCGAAGGCGACTCCCGACCTATTTTTGTCAGGTGCACCGACTCTCGGTGTCGAAGAGGAGTTTTTGCTCTGTGATCCGCAGACTGGGCATCCCGCTCCGCGCAACGCCGAGGTGGCTGCCGCGGGGCAAGAACTCGGGATCTCTCTGCAACTCGAACTCACACGTTGTCAGGTGGAGACTTCCACTTCGGTCGGCAGCCATATTCGTGATCTTCGTGATCAACTCTGTGAGTCTCGTGCCCTCACTGCCGAAGCTGCTTCCCGTGTGGGATGTCAACTCATCGCAGTCGGGACGCCGTTCTACGATCCACCGGTCGACGAGATCACGCAGAAGTCGCGATACCAACGAATGGCCGGTCAATTCGGTGCGATCACCGAAGGTGTGATGTGTGGCTGCCATATCCACGTGGGTGTCGAAGATCGAGAACGATCGGTCCAGATCATCAATCATCTGCGTCCGTGGTTACCTACCTTGTTGGCATTGACGGCGAACTCGCCGATCAGTGCCGGACGCGATACCGGTTATGCGAGTTGGCGTTACGTTTTGTTCGGCAGGTGGCCGAGTTCGGGTCCGCCGCCCTTCTTCGAGTCTGTGGGGCACTACGAAGATGCTGTTGCAGCGATGCTGGAGACTGGGGTCATTCTCGATCCGCACATGGTCTATTGGGACGTGCGCATGTCGGATCACCTTCCCACCGTGGAGATTCGGATCAGTGACGTTCCCGCCACCGTGGAGGAGACGATGACTCTGGCCACACTGGTGCAGGCGCTCGTCGGCACCGCATCCGCTGCGATCACCAAAGGTGAGGTTGCGCCTGCCGTCGATCAAGAGCTACTCCGCGCGGCTTGCTGGCGGGCGGCGCGTGACGGACTCGACGGGAGGTCGCTCGACGTCGAATCGGTACGCTTGCTGACTGCGCACCAGGCGGTTCGGCGACTGGTCGATCATGTCGAACCTGCTCTGACCGCATTCGGAGAATTCGAGCAGGTCACGGCTTCCTTGGACAAGGTCTTCAGTAACGGAAACGGAGCGATCGTGCAGCGCCGGCAACTCGCACGCCGGTCACGGGTGGCCGATGTGATCGGCGAGTGCGCCCGACGCACTTTCGATGGGTGCAGTTCGCAAGAGGTCAGTGAGCTGTAGGCAGCCGGGACCTGCAGATAACGGGGCCTACTGGAAACGGGGAGGCGTTGACTTCCAATTTCGTGCCGAGTTCACTGGAAATGAGGACTTGTCGGCTCCCCGTGCAGAAGTCATCCCGTCTGTAGGCCGCGTCGCGAGTTGCAGGATGGCGAAGGGTTGGTCATGAAAAACGAATCTGGCGAGCGGGCGTCCGAGGAACCTCAGTCTGCGCGTGGAGCCGTAGGCTCGCGAGGCACGGGCTCGAATGAACCCGGAGGCGGTCCGGTAGATCGCCCTTCCGGCTCGTTCGACGACGAGGAGACGATCTCGGGGGTGGAAGGAACTGAGACGACTCCTGCCGAGCCCACCGCGTCTGAACCGGCTGTGCCGCCCTACGACGGACGTCAGGAGTCCGCAAAGAAGTCGGCCTTCAAGGAGGCCGAGAGTTCTGGTGGGCCGAATACCGGAGGGGCCGGCGAACCGGTCACCGATTCCGAGTTCAAGGCACCACCGGCGGAAGAGACTGCCGGTGGTCGAACTGCATCCCCCGCGGACGAGCAACCTGCCGCGGAGACCACTGAATCGAATTCCAGCGAAAGCGGAGTGGGGCCGGCACATCAGACCGGCGTAGGGAGGAGCGAAGACAAGAGTGGCAACATATGACTGACGATCCACGTCCCGAAATTCAGTCGAACAAGGACCTCGACGCGCTGTGCCGTCGGCTGGCCACCGTGGTCGAAGAGCGTGGCCTGACAGTCGCCACAGCGGAATCGTTGACTGCCGGGAACATCGCTGCACATCTGGGGAAGGCACCGAACGCGGGATCGTGGTTTTGTGGCGGGATCGTCGCCTATACCCGAGCGGTCAAGCATTCCGTTCTTCATGTTCCTGACGGCCCGGTCGTCTGCGAGGACGCTGCTCGGGTCATGGCACACAGCACTGCCACACTGTTCGGCGCGACGTTGGCACTGGCTGTCACTGGCGAAGCCGGTCCGGATACCCAGGAGAACGTTCCACCGGGAACAGTGTGGTTCGGTGTCGTCGACCATGGGACCGCGGAAACAGAGAAACAGGTTTTCTCAGGTGACCCCGAAGCAGTCCTGGGAGCGACCGTCGAGCATGCGATCCAACTACTTCTGCGTCACGCATCCGGTCGTCACACACCGATTTCGAGAGTTGGGATCTAGTCGACTATTCAACGCTTCGAACGGTTCTTCTTGTGACGACCTGTTTGTTTCGCAGGTGCCTGCGCGATAGGAACCAGATGACCGTCGGCCGTGTATTTTTCGACTACGAGGTTCTTGCTGACTCCTCGGTTGGCATCCACTGCGCAAGTGATTGCTTCCATGTCGGAGTTGAAAGGTTCCTCGGTCGAAGAGCCGTCGGGCATCGTGATCTTGTACCGATCCATACATCGACTATTGCGGGTTGATCCGTCTCCGACAACCCGAGTTCACGGAAAATGTAGGTCTTGGAATCAGGTGGATCAGCGGGTCCAATACTCTTCCGGACGTTGACCCGGACGGAATCCGTAGTGCTCGAGCATCGCTGTCGCTTCCGGGAAGTTGGCTGCCAAAGCTTCGGGCACATGTGCATCGCTGCCGAATGTCACCGCTTTGCCTCCCTCTTCGCTCCACCATTGGGGTATCCAGGGCCACAGCCGACGGGTGTTCATCTCGAGGGCTCGGTCGCTGTTGGCTATGGCGCGCATGGCATTTCGGAATCCCTCTTCGAATCGGCGGGGATCGAACGGTCCCGCACTTTCGGTCGGCCATGCGCGCACCGCGTAGTCGATGTGGGTGAACACTTCGAAGACACGGGAACCCGCGACCATGCGCGGAATCTCTTCGAGGTACGCCCACATGACCTCGTCGGCGTCCCAAATGCGGAACAGAGTGTTCGGTTCACTTCGATCTTCGCCGACTTCGAGCGTGTGCAAGGAACCCAATACTCGGTCGATGACACCGAGATCAAGGAGTTGCGTCGCCTGCGCTTCGTGCAGGTGCGGTTGCCCGAACTCGACTCCGGTGAGAATCTGCAATTCAGGAAAACGGTGTCGACATCGTTCGATGCTGTCGAGATAGCCGTCGAGGTCGAGGATCGGTACGCGGACGTAGCCGTCGGTGCTCAGCAGATGAATTTGATGGGGCATCAGATCTGCGGCGGTTGTGCGCCAACGAGCATCGAAGTCGAGATGTTCGGTGAACACCAACGCGGACAATCCGATTGCTTCGGCACGCGCGCAAGTCTGTTGCATTCGCCCGGAAGCGTCGGACTGTGGTCCGCCGGTGTCCCACGACCACTCGCTGTGAACATGGCTGTCCGCGGGTAGGTGCATGTTCAGTGCGTACCACAGCCCGGGAGTTCTGGTGTGATTACGGTTCGGACCGGCGCACGAAGTCGCTCTGTGCGTGGGTGCCCCAAATTTCAGAGGACTGAGTCTCGGGCTCGCTGTCCAGCTTTCGAACGTCGTGAATGAATTCCACGCCGTTCAGTTCGTCAGACGGAACCGACAGAAGCTTGCACGTCGTGCTCACGAAGAATCGTTGTACATCTTCCAACTCGAGGCGCCCACCGGGCCGGTACCAGTGCGCGACCCCGGTGCACATCTCGAGTATCGCGAGTCGACTCAAGGCCAGATCTTCGATGTCGAAGGCTCCCACGCGTTGGCCGCGTTCGAGGATCTGTCCGAAAAGAAGCTCGTACTCGTCGCGCAGCGTCTGCAACTCGATTCTGTTGTCGCCGGTCAACCCGCGCATCTCGTACTCGGCGACGCGGGCAGTCAGTTGGTTGACGGCGGTAATGCCGACGTGTGAGGACACCAAGCCGGCGAGCTGGACTACGGGATCGGCGCTGCGACGCATGGCCCGCTCTCCCGACTGCGTCAGCTCGTCGAGGCACGACCGAATGATCGAAGCCAACAGTGATTCTTTGCTGCCGACGTAGTGATAGAGCGTTGCCGAGTTGATGCCGGCTTCTGCTCCGAGTTCACGAATGCCGGTGGCGGCGAACCCTTTCGTCGCGAACAGCGTGACTGCCGCCCGTTGAACGCGCCCCAGGTCCATGATCCTCATTTCGGTTGGTTGCCCAATCATGCTAGCATCGCCGCCGAAATCGACTGACCGTCAATCAGTTGATTGATAGCTGTTCATATACTGGCGAATTGCGTCTCGACTAATCAATCGATCGATTGAAAAAAGCTTGACTGTGCCCTGGGTCACTGCATAGTCTCCTTGTCGAGCCTCCCTCTCGGTGCGAGAGCTAACAGGGCACTCCATACAAGGAGCAATGACATGAACGACGCGAATCCTCCATCTCCCGCAACTGTCGACAGGCCTGCCCTGCGGCGTGTGGCGGGATCGGTTCTGGTTGGCACCACGATCGAGTGGTACGACTTTCAGATCTACGGCGCATCCGCCGCGCTGGTCTTTGCGCCACTGTTCTTTTCGGGTGCAGATCCCGCGCTCGCGACGATTCTCTCGTTCGCCACCTTCGCGGTCGGCTTCCTGGCGCGGCCGCTCGGGGGCGTTGTGATGGGCCACTTCGGTGACCGCATCGGACGCAAGAAGGTCCTGGTTCTTGCACTTCTCTTGATGGGAGCCGCGACGTTCCTGGTCGGCGTCCTTCCGACCTCCGCCCAGATCGGCGTGTGGGCCCCGATTCTTCTCGTATTGCTGAGACTGATTCAAGGCTTCGGCGTCGGCGGTGAGTGGGGCGGTGCAGTTCTGACTGCTGTGGAATACGCACCCAAGAATCGCCGCGGCTTCTACGGCAGCATGCCGCAGGTCGGTGTGCCGGCCGGCCTTCTGCTGGCGACGGCCGTCATGTTCGGCACCAAGGCGCTCACCGGAGACCAATTCCTGGTGTGGGGGTGGAGAATTCCCTTCCTGCTGAGTATCGCGTTGGTTGCCGTGGGACTTTACATTCGCACCGCGTTGGAAGAGACACCTGCGTTCGCTCGCGTGAAGCAGCAGAACACCGCGGTCAAGATTCCGATGGTCGACGCGTTCAAGAACTATCCTCGTCAAATCATTCTTGCCGCAGGTTCGATGATAAGCACGGGTGCTTACTTCTACATCCTCAACACCTACAGCCTGACATACGCCGATCAGTTCGATCTGCTGTCCGGAAACCTCATGCTCGGCGCCGTCATGGTGTCCGCGCTCGTTGCAGTCATCTTCATTCCGATCTTCGGCCAACTGTCCGAGAAATTCGGCCGACGCCGGATCCTGATGGTCGGAATCACCGGCATGGGAGTGTGGGTCTTCGTTGCATTCGCCGCGATAGATACCGGCAACTTCTGGATCACCACCGGCGCATTGGCAGTCGGCGCATTCATGCTCAGCATTTCGTACGGGCCGCAGGCGACGTTCATCGCCGAATTGTTCGACGCACGGGTGCGGTACAGCGCAGCGTCCATCGCTTTTCAGATCGGGGTGCTCTTGGGTGGTGCAATCGCGCCGATGGTTGCCGCCATGTTGGTTCGCGCAACCGGAGGATCGTTTGCGGTCGCTGTGTATATCGCTGCCCTGTCGGTTATTTCGCTGATCAGCGTCTACTTCGTCCGTGACACCGACCTCGACGAAGGAAGTCGCGACATGTACATCGATGACAACGGGGCGTATCTGCCGCCGGTCGATCAGCGCTCAACGGTTGTCAACTAATAGAGGAAACTTCAATGATCACAAAGAGTTTCGAAGAGATCTCTGTCGGAGACATTGCGGTAACGGACCCGCGAGTCGTCACCGAAGACTATGTGCGAAGTTTCGCCGACCTCACCTGGGACCGCCATCCTCTTCACCTCGACCCCGACTACGCGCAGCAGACGCGCTTCGGTCGACAGATCGCCCACGGTGCTCTCATGTTGTCCACCTTGCTCGGCCTGGTGGAGTTGGATCCCCGGTATCTGCAGTGCTTCTATGGGCTCGACCAGGTCAGATTCCACAGGCCGACCTACCTCGGTGACTCGGTGCATGCGGTGTCGGAAGTGCTGTCGGTGCGCCCGCGCTCGGACGGTGAGACCGCGATCGTGACGTCGAAAGGTTCACTCGTCAACCAAGACGGAGACCTTGTCTTCTCCGGCGAATTCTCTTTCCTGGTGGGCGAGACCCATTCCCTCGACCTCGAAGTGGGTGTTCGGTGAGTTCTCGGCAGCATATGCCATGGTGGCAGGACCTCGAAGCAGAACACTTCGAATGGACTGTGCCAGAGCAATTCAACATCGCGCACGCATGTGTCGATGTGCAGAATCCAGATGATCCAGCCTTGGTCGTAGACACCGCTGGACACTGGACTCGGTACACATTCGGTGAAGTTGCCACGAGAAGCCGAAAGTTCGCAACCGTGCTCGCGGACCTCGGCCTTGTCTCAGGGGACCGCGTCGGTGTGATGGTCCCACAGGGGATCGAGGTTCTCGCGACACATCTGGGCGCCTTCCGATCCGGAATGGTCACCGTTCCGCTTTCGGTCAAGTTCGGCGCGGATGCGCTAGTCCATCGAATGCGTGACTCCGGTGCAAAGGTTCTTGTGATCGACAAGGACTGTTACGAACGAGTCGTCGACGGAATCAGCGACATCCCTGGCCTCGAAGCCGTAATCGTTGTCGGAGAGTTCGATCAGCAGTTTCATCCGACGCCCGTTCAACTCCTCGATTTCCACAACCTCGTCGACAATGCCGCAGAAAGCGCGGAATTGGCAGCGACGGGCCCCGATTCACACGCCATCATCATCTACACCTCGGGAACGACCGGTAATCCGAAAGGTGCGCTCCACGGGCACCGAATCCTCCTGGCGCACATGCCCGGTGTGCGGACGGCGTTCGACAATGCTCCCCAGCGGGGAGACGTCTTCTGGACGCCGGCAGACTGGGCCTGGATCGGTGGTCTGTTCGACGTACTGTTCCCCGCACTTGCGTTGGGGTGTCCCGTGGTCGCGACGCCCGACAAATTCACGCCGGCGCGTGCGGTCGAGATACTGAGCCGTCACAAGGTGACGGGCGCCTTCATTCCGCCCACCGCGCTCAAGCAGATGCGAAGTATCGGCATCGACAAGACTGCTGCGCGTGGTATTCAGTTGCGGGCATTGGGAACTGGTGGCGAGGCGCTCGGTGACGCCCTGCAAGCCTGGGTGGCGAGCACGTTCGGCGTAGATGTCAACGAGTTCTACGGGCAGACAGAAATGAATCTGACCATCGGGACTTCACGTTCGAGGTGGAACCCCGCCAGCGGTTCGATGGGTCGGGCCTTTCCCGGCTTCGAGATCACCCTGCGGGATCCGTTCGGCGAGCCGGTCGAGGTGGGACAGGTAGGTGAAATCTGTGTGAAGGCAGGCAATCCCGGACAGTTCCTCGGCTATTGGAACCAACCGTCGAAGACCGATGAAAAGGTGTACGACGGTTGGATTCACACTGGCGATCTGGGTCGAACCGATGACGCCGGGAACTTCTGGTACCAGGGACGCGCAGATGACGTCATTTCGTCCGCCGGGTACCGAATCGGTCCCGGAGAGATCGAGGAGTGCCTGCTCTCGCACGACGAGGTAGCCATGGCCGGTGTCATCGGTGTGCCGGATCCGTTGCGAGGGGAAGCTGTTCATGCTTTTGTCGTTCTGTCCGAAGGAACGGAGTCTTCGGAAGAGCTTCGCCAAGAGTTGCAGACCCACGTGAAAAGTCGCCTTGCTTTCTATCAGTATCCCAGGCAGATCACGTTCATCGACAGCTTGCCGCTCACCACCACCGGCAAGATACTGCGACGGGAACTCCGAACATTGGCCACGCACGCCAACGGTCTCGGCTAGCGGACGCCTACATGTTAGGTAGGACCACGACGAAGAACCAACCGCTCAGGGCAAGACCGATGACGCCGGTGAAGAGGCCGACTATTGCATCCCAGGGCAGCTGGCGGGCATTCGAGAGCAGATGCCCGCCAGACTTCTTCGGGTGACGTCGGAGCGCGAAGATTCCTGTTGTAATCGCGCCCGCCCCGAGCAGGATGCCGAAACCGAAAGCCCAGAACAGGAGTACCGACAGCGCGCCGAGCATCTCCGACCGCTCACTCCAGCGTGCGATGCGCTGTGTTTCGGTGGGCGGAGGCCACTTGTGTGAAGGCGACAGAGCTGCTCCGAAACGGCGGGTGTGACGACGAATTGACTGGTCGCTGAGAAACATTGTCCACCACGCCTGGAGTTGAGTCGATGTGCCGCTGGTATCTACTCGTCTACCCCGTCTTCGCGGATATATGCCGCTGAATTCGGGGCTAGGTGGTCGTCGCTTCTTCCCAGGAATTTCCGTTCCACACAATGGCGACGGGGTACTCGTTGTTCACGCCGTCTTCCCAATAGTCGATGATGCCGTGTCGCTCTGATTCGAGTTCGATCCAGCCGATGCTGAATCCCCCGCGGAGGATGCGTTGGGCTCGTCGGTGGATCTCGTCCAGCGAACTGCAGAGCCCTCGAACTCGGGGCTCGATCCAGTCCGCGGAGGGATCGAGGATGGTGATCTCCAGGATGCTCGCGTCGCTCAGCGGAATCTCGATCAGAAGCTCGCCGGAATCCCGCACCTCTCGGGTCGACCGATTCTCATAGGCGTGCAACAGCTCTCGCGATTCGAATAACGAAGGTTTCCCACCGAACCGTCGAGACCAAGCGAAGCGCTGCACGGACATATTGTCACCCACGAATTGCAAGAATGTCATTCGATCTGAACGAGTCATTCGATGTGAACAAGCCCCTCGAGAGCGTCCAGTACCCGGTCGAGCCCGAACTCCCACGCCGCCTCGGGGCTGTACGGGGTGTTCTTCGCTTCTCCCGCCGCGCCGCCGACGCGCTGAGCCAACGGGAAGTCGTCGCCGAGGTAAGCGGCCAGGCGTTGGTTCCAGGAGGACCACACCTCGGCCATGTCGGCTGCGCGAGGGTCGGGGCGCCGTGCTTGCGCCGAGGATCGGGCGAAGTCGGCGACAAATGTCAGGGCGGAGTCCCGGTCGATGTCGGTCAGTCCCGTGCGGTCGAACGCGTGAAGTTCGTGGTCGTACTTCGCGATAGTTCCCGGACCCAACGCGGAGCGCTGATCGGTGATGTCGAGGAGCCACCAATGCTCCGCATAGAGGGCAAGTTCTTCCTCTGCGACCCGACGAACGCGTTGGCGCCACGTCAGGTTTCCGTACGGCAGACGTGGGCTGTTCGCGTGTACGGCGTCGACCATGAGCACCAGCAGATCGTCGCGGGATCCGACGTGGGTGTAGAGCGCCATTCCCGAGATGCCGAGGTCGGTGGCCAAGCGACGCACGGTCACGGCGTCGAGGCCGTCGGTGTTCGCGACGGAGATGGCGACGTCGACCGCCTGTGAGGTGGTGACCTTCGCGCGCGGGCCACGGGCGCCACCCTTCGGTGCCAGGGGGTGATCGCGCCAGAGTAGGTCGATCAGTTCGCGTGCCATCAGTCGTCTCCAGAAATCGGGAATACCTCAACGGTGGTATACCTTATACGGTGCATACTGTATGCACTGCACAAGGTTTATGATCATGGAGGCCACGATGAAAATCACCAGCACTGCTCTGTCCTTGAACGTCACCGACACGGACGCCTCGGCCCACTTCGCGAAAACTCATTTCGGTTTCACCGAGGCCATGGCCGACGACGGCTTCGTTTCCCTGAATCATCCGGATACCGGGGTCAACGTGGTCTTCCTGCGCACCGGGCTCGGGACGTTCAAGCCCGACTTCGTCGCAGGTCCGGCCGGCCAGGGCATGCTCATCGCATTCGTGGTCGATGACGTCGACGCGGAGTTCACCCGCATCGCCGCCGAAGGCGCCTCCGTCGTCACCGAGCCGGAGACCGAACCGTGGGGCGAGCGCTACTGCCAGTTCGTCGATCCCAACGGCATCGTGTGGCAACTCGTTCAGTGGATGTGAGGAACCCGCGTGCTCGGCTCGGCGGCGCGCGGCACCGAACGTAACCAGAGGGCGCGTTCGACGGACTGGGCTTGGAAGCGCTGCGGTGAGATTCCGTGCGCAGTGCGAAACGCTCGGCTGAACGCGGGCAGGTGCCCGTAACCCAGGTTCCTCGACACCGTGCCGGGTGCAATCCCGAGTTGTAGTTGGGTGCGTGCCTGGGTCATCCGAGAAAGGGATCGCCATTGCGGATACGTGGTGCCGGTCTCGGTCCGGAACTCCCGGCGCAGCCTGGCCGCGTCGGTGCCGAACTCCTGGGCCCACTCCTCCAGAGTGCGAGGGTCGGCCGGCCGGGCTGCGATTGTCGCTGCCAGTCGCGTGGCAATCGAATCGGCATTGCCCTCGTTTGAAACCGATTGCGCGAGTGGCCCGGTGGCGATGATGTCGAACACCGCGGTGCTGTCGTGGCCACGCGGGCGCAGGGGTGTGTAGGCGGCGACGAAAGTGTGCAGCAATGCCAACTCGTCATCGGGGGAGAATTGGACGGTCTCGAGAGCGTCGGCAGATACGGTCGACCCGTTCGAGGCACGGAAGCCGAGCGGGAGCAGCAGTGATCCGGACGGAACTGTGACTGTATTGCGAACGCCTGCAGGCAGAATCATGGCCTCGCCGGTGTGCAGTTCCCAGCTGCGGTGGGCGACATCCACCCGGGCTCGCCCTCGGTAGACCCACACTGCAACGTGGGCTCCGTTGACGCGCGGCCACGTCGCGTTGGCCGGTATCGGTGGCGCGGTCTCGCCGGGTCGTCTGGACTCTGCGAGCATCCGGACCAAGGCCTGGTCATCGTCGGTTCGCGTACTGCGATCGGACGGACCGGAGAGGGCCCGTCGGCGATAGTCGCTCGGGCTCTCTCCCATCTGGGCTCGGAAGGCGCGAGTGAATCCGCTGCCCGTTTCGAACCCGACTTCGTTTGCTATCCAACTGATCTCGCGGTCTTGCTTCAGGTATTCCAACGAGGCGGCGATCCGCGCTCGAAGTCGCCAGCGGGTGAAGGTGAGGCCGGTCTCCACCACGAAGTACCGCTGGAGCGTCCGAGTGCTGATCCCGGCGCGCTTCGCGAATTGTCCTTCGGTGTCGTCGGTGCCAGGTGTTCGCAAGAGGGCGTGCGCGATTTCGAACGCTTCCCGTGAGTGCGGCAATCGCGGCAGCGACGTGGACCCGTCGTCTGCCCGGGCGATCATCTCGAAGAGAGACGCCGGTTTTGCCGCGTCCCCGCGTAGATAGCCCAGATTGTGAACGAACTCGTGGATCAGTCGGTCTTCCCAGCCGGGCGGAACGCGCAGCCGTGTCACGGTGGCCGGTCCGTCGGTGACGCCGTCCGAGGGTGGGAGCAGGATGGGAAACGCGACGGAATCCGAGTCCGTCTCCATTGCGTATCGTGCGCCCGCCGGGATCCACAGCAACTCGCCTGCCGGCACCTCGTAGACGGTTGATCCGGTCCTGACACGTCCGCTGCCTGCAAGAACCCAGAACAGTAAGGGTGAGCGGCCCGTGCTGGGCTCGGTGCGGCCGGCACGGATCGGGCCCATGTAGATCTGGTCCGACCTTCCCGATAGTGGTAACACGTTGGCGCTCCTGGACAACCCTTGCTACTTAAGTATGGCTAACTTTACCTCCGGTCCGTCTGCGTTCGCAGCGGCGCACCCTCGTACCTTCAGAAAGCCACATACTCATGCGCAGATCTCTACGTCCGACGGCGGCAGTACTCGCCGCGGTCGTCGCCCTCGCTCTTGCCGGCTGCTCGAATTCGTCCGGTAGTGACACCGGAAACGAGGGCAACCAGACAACCTCCGGGTCCACCGAGGGATGGCCACGCACCGTCGAGCACGGCGGCCGCAGTACCGAGATCACCGCAAAGCCGACTCGGATCGTCTCCACCTCGCCGTCGTTGACCGGCACACTGCTTGCGATCGGTGCTCCGGTGGTCGCGAGTGCGGCGACAACGCCGTCGGGAATGACCGACAGCCAGGGGTTCTTCTCCCAGTGGTCGGGCGTGGCAGCTGATCGTGGCGTCGAGGTGCTCTACCGAAATCTCGAGCTGGACCTCGACGCAATCGAGACCTTCGAGCCCGATCTGATCATCGGGTCCGCCAACGGCGGCGACTCGACGCTCGACGCCTACGCGCAGCTGAGCGACATCGCACCCACCGTACTTCTCGACTACGGCGCCAGTTCCTGGGAGGAGCTCGCAGATCAGCTCGGGACCGTCACCGGACTCGAGAGCGAGGCCGCCGAGACCGTCGACGAATACGACAGCTGGGTCACCACCCAAGCCGCGAAGATCACGCTTCCCGAGCAGCCGGTGACGGCACTGGTCTACATGGGTGCCGACGGTGTCTGGACGTTCCGAGCCGACAGCCCGCAGGGCAATCTGCTGGCCTCGCTCGGCTTTACCTATGCCGAGCCTGCCGAGCAGTTCGTCGCGCCGGACAAGCGGGGAGCCTCCGGCGTCGCGATCGTCAGCTCCGAGAACATGTCTGCCGCACTCGACGGTTCGCAGACGCTGTTCGCCGTCTCGATGGGACCCAAGGACGTGGAGAAGCAACTTGCCGCCGATCCGCTTCTAGCCAATCAACCTGCGGTCAAGGGTGATCGGGTCTACGCGATGGGTACGGCGGCTTTCCGTCTCGACTACTTCAGTGCAAAGCAGACAGTCGAGTCGCTGGTGTCCACGTTCGGTGGATGACCGCGTGGGTATTTCTGCACCGTCCCGGACTGCACCGCCCCGGACCGAAGCGCCGCTGCGGTCCGGGACGGCCGCGCGTGCGGGGTTGTTGGTCGTCGTCTCCATCGTCGTGATCGTGCTGGCATCCGTCGGAGGACTCGTCCTCGGCTCACGCAACATTCCCGTCTCCACGGTGCTCGACGCAGTTCTTTCCTACGACGCCGGTAACAACGAGCACTTGATCGTGATCGAATCACGTTTGCCTCGAACAATTCTCGGGCTGGTGGTCGGGTCTGCGCTCGGACTGGCCGGTGCGCTGATGCAGTCGATCACCCGCAACCCTCTGGCCGATCCGGGGCTACTCGGTGTGAACGCCGGAGCGTCAGCGGCAGTCGTGATTGCGATTGCTTATCTGGGGGTGACTTCGGTCGGCGGTTATCTGTGGTTCGCGCTGGCCGGCGCGGCCGTAGCCTCGGTGGGGGTGTACATGTTGGGGTCTGCGCATCGCAGCGCCGCGACCCCAGCGCGCATGGCGCTTGCCGGTGCCGCTGTGGCAACGGCGATCACGGCGCTCACCAGCATGGTTCTCATCAGCAACGAGGCCGCATTCAATCAGTTCCGATTCTGGGCAGTGGGTTCGTTGCAGGGGCGCGGCGGAGACGTGATCGTCACCGTCCTTCCCTTCGTCATCGTCGGTATCGGGTTGTCGTTATTGCTGATTCGTCCACTCAATGCGATCGCGCTCGGTGAGGACGTCGCGAAAGGTCTTGGCGCGCGCACCGGACCCGCTCGGGTCGGGTCCGCTGTCGCAGTCATCCTGCTGGCAGGGGCCGCCACCGCGGCGGCCGGACCGCTCGGATTCGTGGGGCTGGCCGCGCCGCACATCGTGCGGGGCGTCGTCGGACCGGATCTGCGGTTGCTGCTGCCATGTGTGCTCGTCGTCGCTCCGGCATTTCTGCTCTTGGCCGACGTTCTCGGTCGCGTTGCCACCGCGCCGGGAGATCTGCAGACGGGGATCGCGGTGGCAGTGCTCGGTGGTCCGCTATTTGTTGCGCTCGTTCGCTCGCGGCGAGTGGCGTCACTGTGAACATGATTGCCGCGCAGCCGGTCCCACCGCTGTTTCGAGGCTGGGTGGTTCGAATCGGCTCGTGGTCGTGGCGAATAGTTCCGCGAGTGCTGTTCGTAGCCATGACAATCAGTGCTGCACTTCTAGCCCTTTCCTTGGTCACGCTGATGTACGGAACCTTGGATCTGTCCTTGGGTGACGTGTGGCGCGCACTGCAGGGCGAAGGCACGCCAGCGGCGGTTCGGTCTGTCCAGAACCGCCGGCTGCCGCGGCTGATCACGGCGATCGGAGTGGGCGGAAGCCTTGGTGTGGCCGGCGCGGTTTTCCAGACGCTTTCGCGCAATGTACTCGGCTCGCCGGACATCATCGGTTTCACCACCGGCGCTGCGACTGCGGCGGTGGTTCAAATCGTGTTCTTCGGCGGCGGGGTCCTGCAGACCGCGAGTGCCGCTGTTCTCGGCGGCATGCTGACCGCATTGCTCGTGTACGCGCTCGCTCGCAAAGACGGAGTCAGCGGCGGTCTTCGACTTGTCCTGGTCGGCATCGGCGTGGGCGCGATGCTGAGTGCCGTGATGTCGTTCCTGGTGGTGCGCGCGGATATCGACGACGCCACCGTGGTGCAGCAGTGGACGGCAGGTTCGCTGACCGGGCGCGGTTGGCCACACGCGGTCAGCGTTGCGATCGCCGTCGGTGTTCTCGTTCCTGCTCTCGTCGTGGTGTCCAGGCGCGTCACCATGATGGAGATGGGTGACGACGCAGCGTCCTCACTCGGAATTTCCTTGGAGCGATACCGATTTGCCGGCATCCTACTTGCGGTCGCGCTCACCGGAGCAGCGACAGCAGCTACCGGCCCCATCGCTTTCGTCGCGCTCGCAGCTCCCCAGATCGCACGACGATTGGCACGGCGCAGCGGTGTTCTTGTCGCGACCTCCTTCCTGCTCGGCGCTGTTCTGCTGGCGGGTGCCGACCTGATCGCGCAAGCGGTCGAGGTCGGTCTCCGCACTCCGGTCGGTCTTGTCACCAGTCTGCTCGGTGGTGCCTATCTGATCTGGCTGCTGGCCCGTCAGGCCTGAAAACTTTGCTACGAAAGAGATCAATGACTACAGCTACGCCAGTGCCGCGGCTCCACGCCGAGAAGATCGAACTCCGTTACGCCGATCGAACCATCGTGGACGAGTTGACTCTCGAAATCCCCGACGGCGGGTTCACCGTGGTCGTCGGACCGAACGGGTGCGGCAAGTCGACATTGTTGCGTGCGCTCGGCAGAATGCTCGCACCTCGATCGGGTCGGGTTGTGCTCGACGGTAACGATATTCGGTCCTACCGAACCAAGGACGTCGCTCGCCGAATCGCTCTGTTGCCGCAGTCCCCGCTTTCGCCCGGCGCGATCAGTGTCGCAGACCTGGTCTCCCGCGGCCGTTATCCGTATCAGAGCATGCTGCGCCAATGGTCGCCCGAAGACGAGCGCGTCGTCTCCGAAGCGCTGACCGAGGTCGGAATGCGATATGCAGCAGATCAATTGGTGGACGAACTGAGTGGTGGACAACGTCAGCGGGTGTGGATAGCCATGACCCTCGCGCAGCGTACTCCGGTGCTGTTGCTCGACGAACCGACCACTTTTCTCGACATCGCCCACCAGATCGAAGTTCTCGACCTGTGTTCCCAACTTCATCAGTCCGGTCGAACATTGGTGGCAGTCCTCCACGACCTGAACCTCGCGGCCAGATATGCCACGCATGTAGTCGCGATGCGGTCCGGAAAAATAGTCATGCAGGGCAGTGCCTCGGAGGTTTTCACCCCCGAGTTGCTGCGCGAAGTGTTCGACCTCGAGGCTCTTGTCCTCGAAGATCCGGAAACCGGACGGCCACTTGTTGTTCCGCGTGACCACAGACCTGTCAGTCAGCTACCCGTCCAAAACTGAAACCACGATCAGGAGAAATCGATGACAACCTCACCTCGCCCCGAAGAAGCCCGAAACGAAGAAAATTCGTCCTCTGCGTCGGTGAACGCGCCACGCGGCGAAGACCACGACCGTGGCCTCAACGACGTGGTCGCTGTCGTGGAACGCGTCGAACGGCCGACCGAGAGCATCTCGCGCATCACCGTCCACTTGACTTCGTCGGCGGAAGACCCGAATTGGTTGCGTCCCAACGTCGCATTCCGCATCCAGCTCGGTCCGAAGTTCGGCGACGTCTCTCGCGTCTACACCGTGCGCACCTTCGACGCGTCGAGCGGTTCGATGACCTTCGACGTAGTGCTGCACGGCCACACCAGTCCGATGATGAAGTGGGCAGCCGACATTCGTGTGGGTGACTCGTTCTCGCTCACCGGTCCCCGCCCGCACTTCCTCGTTCCCGAGGTCGCTGGTCGCCGCGTCGCGCTGTTCGCCGACGACACCGCGATACCTGCCCTCTATTCGATCCTGCTACAGTGGCCGGAAGGACTGACCGGCGTCGGTTGGGTAGCCACCGGTGACGCAGGGGCTTTCGCGGAACTGCCCGTGATTCCCGGCCTGGAGTTGCACCACGTGGAAGGGCGTCTCGCCGAGCACGCTCTCGAACTCGAGAACCCAGGAGACTACGCAGTGTGGGGAGCCGGGGAGCGCGATGAGATGCGTTCCATCCGAGCGCATTTCCGTAAGACCATCGGCCTGACGAAGGACAACGTGGTTGTCTTCGGGTACTGGAAGCGCGGAGTGAGCACCACCGAGATCGATCAGAATCGACTTCGGAATTACACGAGCATCCTCGAAAATGGCGGCACACTTGCGGATATCGACGATCTGGCAATCGGGATCTGACGTTATTTGTGGTTCGCGACTTTCGCTGCGGTCATCGGCGCCTCGTGCCGGCGGAAGGTTCTGGAACGTCTTGCTTCATTGCTTGTGAGACATACCCGGTACCGATTTTGACGCCGCCGAGCCAGTCGGTGAGTCGGGCCGCCTCGGCCTCCAGAGAGCGCCGCGCAGACGCTGACACGGGTTCGATGAGGCGCAGGTGGACGGCCCCGGCTTCGTCCTGGATCCAGCAGCCCACGACGCGGCCGTCGACCCATGCGCTGGTACCGGCGTTGCCGCGGGTGTCGAAGAGTTGGTTGCGGTGCGGTCCGAGATAGAAGTCGCGGCCCTTCCAGCCCATGATCGTCGGGTCGAGCACGGGCAGGAGCGCCACCCAAGGACCTGGATCCGCTACCTCCGCGACGTCGTTCGGCAGCAACCAGCCCGTGCCACCGCCGTCGAGTGTGACTGCAACGGCATCGAGTTCGGCGAGGGCAGCCCGGACGACCGTCTTCGTCGAGCCCAACCACCAGACGATGGCGTCTTCCGTCCCCGGCCCGAAGGTGTAGAGCCAGCGTCGGACTATTTCTCGGTATCCGTCTGCGGGTTCGACGTCAACGGATTCGAGAGCGACCGGGGCGTCGTCGAGCCAGTGCCCAGTGAGAGTCCACAGTGGGCGCGAGGTGGGGAAGCGTCCGGTGTTGGTGCCGCGCATGATGTCTGCGGTGGCCCCGAGATGAGTGAGAACCCTGGGTGCCGACCAGATTTCACCTGCCGAACCCTCGACCTTCACATCGATCATCGGCACCGCCTGACGGACGTCGACTGCTGAAAGCCCTTCAGGCGCATCGGCCAGCAGTGACAGTACCTCGGAGCGTGCGCGATCGAGCCAGTCGTTGCCGTCGACGGCGAGTCCGGCTTTGACTACGTCCTTGGACATTCGAGCACGCTCGGTGTTGGCGACCCGGGCGGACGCACTCGACCACGCGGCCGGCAGCAAGTCTCGGGGAAAAGTGAAGAGTGTGCGGCGCATTGCCAATTGCTTCACGAGGCTTCGCTGCTCGTACAGGGCGCGGTCGACGTCGGCGGCGTCCAACGACCGAACCCTCGCCCAGCAGGACAGGTAGACCGTCGCCGACTCGGTGGCGTGAAGCACTGTCATGGCCTTGGTCGCAGCTTCGGGAGAATCGACGAGGAATGCGGGAGCCAGCGCATGACGTATGCCCATGCGTGCACGGCGTTCGTCGTCGGAGACATGGCGCATCAGGACATCGTGCCACAGTCCAGGTGGGACGTATCGGCTAGTTGCGCGAGGGTTCGGTTGCGCCAGTAGTCGTCGTGTCGGAGATGGGTGATTGCACCGGGTGTGGTCGCGAAGGTTGCAAACCCTGTGGCTTCGACGGGGATCTGCAACCAGGCGGAGATGACGAATGTGTGTGCAAAGCCGTGTGTTACGACGATGTGATCGTGGTCGAGGTCGGTCATCAATTCGTGAACGCATTCGCCGACCCTCGACGCGATTTCGCGGCGGGTCTCGGCACCGGCGACGGGGCCACGGTGATCGAGGCGGTTGTCGTCGGGAGCCGGAACCTGCCGCTGGGCCAGCCAGGAGTTCGGTCGCCCTTCCGCTTCTCCGAAGCTGATTTCGCGCAATCGAGAATCTGTTGTCGCCGGAACTTCGAGTGTCCGGGCGATGATTGCGGATGTCTCAGAGCATCGTTCGAGGTCGGACGAGGTGATGCGGATCGGGCGCGAAGTTCCTGTGCGTCGACGTTTCAACTCTTCGGCGATCAATTCTGCATCGCGCCTGCCGGCGGGCGTGAGAACCGAATTGTGCCAACCCCCGACCACATCCCTTGCGGTGTGTTCGGCATGAGGATGAGTGACGACGTAAAGATCCTGCACGAGTCCCCTTTGCTTACACCTCTTCGGGCAACAGTATTCCAGGATTGAGGATTCCACGTGGATCCCAGGACGATTTGATCAACTGCATTACGGCGATGTCGGCCTCAGTGCGCCCCAGCGATATCCACGGAGACTTCGCGCGACCAATCCCGTGCTCGGCGCTGATGCTTCCATGGTGGGCGGCGACGAGTCGGAACACCGTATCGGTCAGTTCGTGGGCGACCCTCGGCTCGGCATCCAGAAGGTTCACATGAATGTTTCCGTCGGCGAAGTGCCCGAACAGGATTGGTCGAACGAGGGGGAAACGATCGGCCAACGTCTCTCGGAGGCTTTCGATGAACATTCCCATCACGGACAGGGGGACGGAGATGTCGAGTTTGACCACCGGCGTCGTCGACGAAGCGCTGATGCTTTCGGTGTGGCTTTCCCGCAGGGTCCACAGCTTCCGCGCCGGACCAGGCTCTACAGTCGCGTCCTCGATGAGATCGGCAGAGTCGGAGAGAACCTCCAGGAGTGACTCTTCCGTCTCGCGCGGCGACGAAACCTCGATCAGTGTGTACATCGGTGAAGGGGTGCCGAACGGGCGACGTGCATCGGTGTGTGCACAAACGAGGGAGATGCCGTCGTCAGTCATGATCTCGGCGGCTTCGACGGTCAATCCGCTCTGACGCACGCGATTACACAAATGAAGCGCTTGATCGACGTCGCGCACACCGGCGAGCACAACCTGGGTGTCGGTCGCGGGGGTGACCAGCTTCATCAAGACCTTGGTGATGACGGCAAGAGTTCCCTCGCTGCCGGCGAGTAGCCCTGGAATGTCGTAGCCGACGTTGTCTTTGACGAGTGGCGTCCACCTGCTCAGGACGGAACCGTCGGCGAGTACTGCCTCGATGCCGAGGATCTGCGCCCGTGTATTTCCGTATCGGACCATGCGTGTTCCACCGGCATTGGTCGCGACGATGCCGCCGAGTGTCGCCGATTCCTTTGATGCCAAGTCGATTCCGAATCGAAGTCCGTGTGCAGAGGCAGCAAGGTCGGCGCGGGCAACGGTCACGCCGGCGCCGGCTGCGATTGTCCGGCCGATGGGATCGACGGATTCGATCGTCTCGAGCCGTCTGGTGCTCAGCACCACGGACCCAGCCGAGGCGATTCCGCCGCCGACCAGTCCGGTGTTTCCGCCTTGAGGTGTGACGGGAACCCCCGCGTCGAAACAGGCTCGAAGCACCGCAGACACTTCGGAAGTGTTGCCCGGTCGAATGACCGCGATCGCGTCGCCGATCCAACGTCCGGTCCAGTCGCGTGTGTAGCCCTCGATCAGTTCGGGATCGGTGAGGACGTGCGCTTGGCCGACGATCTCCGCGAGGGCGTCGAGAAGCCTCGCATCTGTTGCAGGTTCGCGTGGTTCCGTCAGTGTTCGGGGGTTCATGTGCAACCTTGTGATCGATCGGGTGACAATTCTTCGGAAGACAAGCGGTGGAACTTCCGTGAACTCGATCCTCCGACCTCAGGTAATGCCGTGTCCAAGACCAAGTAGTGACACGACCATCTGTTCTTCTTATAATCGCCGTATGAACCTGCAGCGCGCCCGTTATCTGATCGCTCTGTCGGATCACGGCAGCTTCACTCGCGCCGCAGCGAACGTCCACGTAGCGCAGTCGGCGCTCAGTCAGCAGATCAAGGTGCTCGAGCGCGAACTCGGGGTGCCGTTGGTGGATCGTCGTGGTCCACAGTTCACCTTCACCGACGCCGGCCGGGTAGCGGTACGAGAGGCGCGCTTTTTGCTCGGGTGTGCGGACCGGGCGGTCGAACGAATTCGGTTGGCCGCGCGCGGTGTGGATGGGGAACTGCGCATCGCGTACACCCGCTCGTGGGCAGGCGGCGCAGTCGCGGATCTGGTCAGCACCTATCGGAAGCTGTACCCGGGCGTGGAGGTCGTCGTCCATCGTGGCACCTCAGCGCAGACAGTTGATCTCGTCCGAAGCGGAGCGGTAGACATCGCGGTTGTGCGCCCGCCACTCGATGACGGCGATCGCGAACTTCCCCTGATCGTCCTCGATTCGGAACCGATACTGGTTGCGGTTCCTGTAGACCATCCATTCGGGGGCCGAGCGACACTCGAACTCGGAGATCTGGTGGACGTCCCCGTTGTGTTCTGGCCGGAGGAGAATGCACCGGGAATGTATTCCCATACGCTCGAACAACTTTGGCCGAACAGCACTCCGGATATCGTTCGCTTCGAAGCTGACGACGAGCAGGTGCTCCACGCCGTCGCGGATGGGGTGGGTATTGCGCCGATCCCCCAGGGTAGGGCACGGATGCTCCGGATCCCAGGTATACATCTATGTGAGATCGCCGGTGAGCAAACAACTCTCGACGTTGCAGTGACCTACCGCCCGGATAATCCGAATCCGGCGCTTGCGCCGTTTGTGGCGCTCGCTGAACGCGAAAGATCGTCAACGACTGCGTAGCGCATGAGATGCGGGGTGGGCGTTATCCGCCATCGAGGACCAGCATCATGGCCGTTGCGCGTGCTCGGTTCTCGAGGGTGTCGACGTGGAATCCGACGTGCTGGGACAGCTTCGACAATCGGTGCGCGACGCTGCTGTGATGAAGATGCATGGCATCGGCTGCGGCCCTCAATGTTCCGGATCGCAGATATGTCCTCAAGGTTTCCAGCAGTTCGAATCCCTGTCTGGTACTGCCGATCTCCTTGGCGAGAACTAGATCCGGAATCCTGGAGTGATCAATCCGCGCTCCCGGGGCCAGGAGGTTGAGGGCGCCGAGATCGTCGGCGTTCACGATCGGTGTTGTCGCTGACGCCTGTGTACGAGCGAATCGTGCAGTGGCGACAATGGTATGCACCTCGGAAGCGGCTGCGGCCAAGGATATTCCGGCGCGGACGGAGGATGAGAGCGCTGCCTCGGACAGCTCGGGTGTCGGTGCGAACGAACCCGCCACGAGATTCAGATACTCGCCATCAGCTTCTATCCCAGCGGCTTTGCCAGGTGTGCAATCTTGCGAAATAACAAGGCGTGCACTGCTGTCAGCTGTGTCTGAGACTGCCTTGGTTGCCACTACACGGACTGGTGTATGGGGTTCGATACCGAGACCGGCACACGAGGTGAGCACCGCGAGCTCATCCATCGGGAACAACAAATTTCGACTGTGCTCGGCCACGGTAGGTAACCGTCGTGGTTGCAGGATTATCGCGGCGGTCAAGGCCATCCGGTCCACCAGCATTTCGTCGAGCGGCAAGCTCGTCCCGGCTCGCTCGATCCATACCGTCCCGAGAACTTCATCGTCTACAGCGATGTCTCTGGCCATACTCGGTGGGAGCTGAGGTTCGGGTGACCATCGGCCGCGCGGGTCACAACGGCGCAAGTTCTTCTTGCTGCGACCGTGTTCCACGATCTCGATACCCGCAACACAATCCGCCAACTGTGCGCTTGCGCGCAGCAGGGACGCCGTGTCGGCGCCGTGACGTACGAGGGAGTCGAAGTAGTCGATCACACGTACCAGGCCTGCCGAGTCTGCGTCGAGCTCGGCAAGCCGGTACATCAGTCCTTGCATCTTGCAACGCTACGAGACCGGTGACAGCGAATGCAACCCTTTCCGGAGCGCAGTGAGGGCTTCGGCGGCACCCCTTTCACTGACCGCTGCGGTCGCGATAAATCCCGACCCGTGGAAGGTTCCGGGGAACGAGTGCAATTCCACGCTGACTCCCGCTTGCAGCAGCCGAAGGGCGTATTCGATTCCTTCGTCGCGGAGCGGGTCGAGTTCCATGGCGGCGAGGTAGGTCGGCGGCAGACCTGTGAGGTCGGTGGCCCGGGACGGTGCAGCGTAAATAGAAACGTCAGGATCTTCGGGGCCTGAATACGACTCGCCGAGGTAGTAGTTCCACGACAGGATGGCCTTGGGGCGGGTCCACCCTGGTGTGTCGACGAAGTTCGTCATCGAGACCGTTTCCAGGCGGTCGTCGAGAGCTGGGACTTCGAGGAATTGGAATGCCACGGGTACAACGCCCTCGTCGCGGGCTTTCAGTGCCGTGCCTGCGGCAAGTCCGCCACCCGCGCTCTGACCTCCGACTGCTATGCGGTCGGGATCTACACCTAGTTCCTCGGCGTGGGAGTGGATGTAGAGGAGGGCGGCGTAGCAGTCGTCGAGGGGGCCGGGGAAAGGCGTCTCAGGAGCGAGGCGGTACTCCACGCTGGCAACTGCGAATCCGAGTTCGCGTGCCACCTGGATGCAGAAAGGGTCACTGGATTCCGCTGTGCCGACGACAAATCCGCCGCCGTGGATCCAGAGAAGGACAGGCACAGGGCCGGCGGCGTTATCCGGAGTGAAGAAGCGAATCGGGACCTCCGGATCGCTGCCTCGACCAGGCACGGACAGTTCGCGAAGCGCGACTCCGTCGAATGACCGGTCGGCCAACATGGTGCGGATCAGCCCGTCGAACATGGTCCGAGCGCTGGGGAGGTCCGTGATGTCGATATTCGGCAACATGGAGATTGCTGCGGCGAGCTCGGGGTCGATAGTGGGAAATGTTGTCATGCACCCATCATCGAGCTTGCATGGGCTTGCGGCACCGGTGGTTTGTAGGAAATCGGGGAGCCTCTGTCCGACACCCGTCGGATCTCCCTAGGATGGCGCCGGTGGACAGAGTACATCTCGGGGTGGGTTCGAGCGATTCGGAAGTTGGGGCCAGGATCGGTGGACGCCCGCCGCAGGTTTTCGCTGCTCAGCCGATTTTGCAGACACATCAGTATCTCTTGACGCTCGGGGCACACACGGCGCGGTGGCTCGGTGAGCGAGAGCTTTCGGTTTTCATCCGTCGAGGTTTCACCATCGGCGACGACGACCTCGAATACCCGAACATCGGGGTCCGGGCTGTGTTGCACCCACCGTCATCGCGAAGTGCGGAACCGTCGGGCACCCACGGGGGCCTGGGCAGTGCGGCGTTGATCAGGATTCCCTCGGAGGACGACGTGGTGCCGTTGGTGCGGATAGCTCCGCAACCGGTGCTCATCCAGAACGAACCGTCCTACGCCACTGCCGTCGAGGCGGACGGACACAGTTTCCTGTTCCAGATCAATGAGGAGGGGTGGCCGGTAGTTGACGAGTCCCACCCCGAGTTCGTAGAGGAGTACCTATTCGGTTACGGGTCGGTGTATTTCTACGGGAGCACCGACGCGACTGGGCTCGTACGTGAAGTTGTGCCGGGATTTCTCGACTTCTGACCGGCCCGACGGCTCGTCTGCCGATACCGTGGGCAGCGTATCTCGACCGGCGGTTATGTCCTCGGAAAATTATTTTCGGAAGTTTGTCGATCGGTGAGTGTGCCGTTCGACGTGTAGGCAGAGGGGCCGAACGGAACGGCCCACAAACGAAGGAGATTCCCATGAAGTACATGCTGATCATGCGTTCCACCGACGAGGCCATCGAAGCATCCAAGGACATGGACTTCGACGAGATCATCGCTGCGATGGGGCAGTACAACGAGTCCCTGATCAAGGCAGGTGTCTTGCTGGCCGGTGAGGGACTGGCCATGGAGGAGGGATTCATCGTCGATTTCGAATCCGATCCTCCGCTGGTTTCCGACGGCCCGTACGGGGAGACGAAGGAGTTGTTCTCGGGATTCTGGATCATTCAGACGTCGACCAAAGGCGAAGCCTTGGAATGGGCGAAGCGATGCCCCCTCGGGCCGGGAAGCAAGCTCGAGGTGCGTCGGGTGAGTGAGATGTCGGACTTCGATCAGGACAACGAGTACATCCAGAAAGAGGCCGGCTGGCGCGAAGAACTCGGTACCGATCGCCCGGTCGCAGGCTGAACCATGACCGACGAGGCGGTGCGAGAGGAAACGAGAAAGGCTGTCGACGCGGTTTGGCGAATCGAATCCGCGAAGATCGTCGCCACGTTGACTCGCACCGTCGGAGATCTCGATCTTGCCGAGGACCTGGCCGCGCAGGCTCTGCTCGAAGCCGTCGAGCAGTGGCCTGCCACCGGGGTTCCGCGAAATCCCGCTGCCTGGCTGACATCTGTTGCGACACGACGGGCAATTGACGGGTGGCGACGACGTGAGAGGTTGGACGAGCGCTACGCCCACTTTGCGCGCGAACTCGAGAACGACGCTTCGCACTTCGACGACGTCAGTTGGGATCCAGATCGCATCGACGACGACGTCCTTCGGCTGATGTTCATCGCCTGCCACCCCGTGTTGAATCGAAAAGCGCAGGTAGCTTTGACTCTTCGGGTGGTGGGCGGGTTGACCACGGACGAGATCGCCAAAGCGTTCCTGACGCCGACAGCGACGGTGCAGCAGCGAATCGTGCGCGCGAAGAAGACATTGACTGCTTCGAAAGCGGTATTCGAAGTTCCAGGGCGAGAAGAGTTTTCGAAACGGTTGGGCGCCGTACTCGGAGTGCTGTACCTGGTGTTCAACGAAGGCTATGCAGCCAGTTCAGGGGACGAGTGGATGCGTGCGGATCTGAGTGCAGAAGCGCTGCGGCTCGCGCGGATACTGGCCGAGCTGGTGCCGGGGGAATCCGAGGTGCACGGCCTCGTCGCGTTGATGGAGCTGACGGCTTCACGATTCGGTGCCAGGACTACCTCGACGGGTGAGCCCATTCTGCTGGCCGACCAAGACCGGACTCGGTGGGACCGCCTACAGATCTCACGGGGACTTGCGGCGCTGGAACGGGCTGACGCCGTCGGGCGTGGACGCGGCCCGTACGGCTTGCAGGCCGCAATCGCCGAATGCCACGCGCGAGCAGCAACTTTCGAGGACACCGATTGGAAGAAGATCGTCATCCTCTACGAGGCTTTGGCGCAACTGGCACCCTCACCTGTGGTCGACCTCAATCATGCGGCGGCGGTATCGATGGCCTACGGTCCGGCCCCGGCGCTCGAATTCGTCGACAAGCTTGTCGCTTCAGGTGAGTTAGCCGGTTACCACCTGCTTCCGAGCGTTCGAGGCGAGTTGCTCAGTCAGCTCGGCCGATCCGAGGAGGCTAGGACCGAACTCCTCGAAGCCGCTCGGCTGGCCGGGAACGAGCGTGAGCGTGCAGTTCTGGTCGCGAAGGCGGATGCACTACTCCCGGATCTGCGATGAGTGGTCACGCCTGCGACGGATCGTCGTCAGGAACCATGGGCGGCATTCCTACTCCATAAGGATCGAGCATGTCCGCGACGCGTCGACCCCACCGTTCATGCGCGGACTGACGAGTCATTCCGGCCGCCCGGCCTATGGTTGTCCACGTTGCGCCGAATCTACGCAGGCTCATGACGCTTGCCGTCGAATCGATACCCGCTGCGAGCTGAATCCGGAAACAGGCCAACTGCCACGCCATCTGACGCTGCGCCGGGATATCGGTGTCCTGTTCCGCCTCCCACTCAGGGCTGCCAGGTAAAGGGTCCGTTCCGACAATCTTGTCTGCCTGAGTGCCGGCCTCGGTGATAGCGGCGTTGACCGTAGCGATCGCGGCGGTCTCGACCTTCGCAGTCAGGGCGCGTTCGATCAGGTCTTCCATGAGAAGTTCTCCTTTCGTCAGGACTAGCCTGACAGGCCCTCTCGAAATTTGTCAAGAACTCCCTGACGGATTCGTAGTTTGATTAATGCACGATCTATTTGTGTACTATCTAAATAGTCTCCGGTTCTGTTGACCGACGTCGAAGGGGTTGCTGATGAAGATCGTGGTTTTGTCATTCCTGATGGCGCTGACCTTGATGACGATCGGGATCATCGCGGCACGCAACCGCAGTACTCGACCTGCGGTGACTGGGGTCGTTACCGCTGCGTCGACGGTTCTCGCGGCCGCCTGGACTCTTTTTGCCGTGGCATTCGTATTGGCTTGATCGAGCTGCCGTGTCAGTGCGTCAGTGGTGGTGGTGAAGGAACTACGCAGCAGGTCAGATGCGTTTTGTGTGGGGCACGATGCCGCATACTCTGGCAGGCGTGGCAATCGCTGAAACGGACAGAAACTATGGCGGAAGGTCGGTCGCGGCTCGCAAGGCCGAACGCCGTTCCCTCTTCTTGAATGCTGCTCTCAGCGTGTTCGCAGACAAGGGGTATGCCGGAAGCTCGGTGGCAGACATTTGTGCGTCCGCGAGTCTGGCCAGAAGGCAGTTCTACGACGAGTTCGGCAGTCGCGAGGATCTACTCCTCGCGCTGTATGACCAGATTCAACTCGACGCCAGAATTGCAATGGTCGACGCACTCGATGCGGAGCCTTCGGTCAATCTCCGTGACAAGGCGGCAACGGCCATGGCCGCCTTCGTCGAGTCGGTCGGAAGTGACCCACGACGCGCACACGTTGCCTTCATCGACGTCGTAGGTGTCAGTCCTCGCGTGGAAAAGCATCGCGTGGACCAACGTTCGGTCTGGGCAACGTTTTTCGAATCGATCATCAAAGGGATTGTGGGCGACGATTACGAACCGCCGGGTGGTTACCGATGGGCGTCCACCGCCTTCATCGGCGCGCTTACCGCGCTGGTGCATCAGTGGAGCACTACGGAGCCTCGTCCTCCTGTGTCGGTACTGGTCGATCTGATGACGGTGCTCTTGAATGCGTTGATTGACGACGCACCCCTTCGTGCCGGCGAATAGGTCACGAACACCAGGGGATTGTAATCCAGCCCACAACGCTCTACTCTCGTCCTCACTATGTTAGACACTCGCATCTAACTTGTGTGCTCGTGACGAGAACTGCGGCAACACAAGGCAATCTGTGCTTTTCCGGGGAGGAATTGGTATGGGACGACGCTGGACAACTGACCGACAACGCGGGGGCTTGGCTATTGCCGTGATTGCAGTAATCGGGCAGATCGGACTTTCGGCACCTGCCTCAGCGGCGCCGGACGAAGGTGTTCCCACCCAAGTTCAGGTCCAGCCTGCCCTGCCGCCTGCGGTTGCACCGCCATTGCCTGAACTGGACCAGGCCTTCTACGAACCGCCTGTCGGGGTCGTCGAAGCCAGGGAGCCGGGTGAGATCATTGCCGCCCGTGCGGTTAATCTCGGTACTCTCAATCTGATTCCGGCCAACGTGGATGCGTGGCAGATCTCGTATCGATCCAATAATGCTGCAGGTGAAGCGATTCCAGCTGTAACCACAGTGATCAAGCCACGCGGCGACACGCACGATGGAGGGCCGCGTCCGCTGCTGTCCTTTCAGATGGCAGAGGATTCACTCGGAAGCTACTGCGCACCTTCGTATGTCATGCAGCAAGGCGCGTTGCCGTGGCTGGTGACGGGCGCTGCGACCGGTGGGACTCAGTTCCTCGAAGTGCAGGCAGCGCTGGCGCAGGGCTGGGCATTGTCGGTCCCCGATCATCAGGGACCCAATTCTTCCTTCGCCTCCGGCCCCGTAGCGGCCCGGATCACGCTCGACGGTATTCGTGCCGCTGAGAACTTCGAACCCATGGAGTTGCAAGGGCGGTCAACTCGCGTAGGGCTGCTCGGATACTCGGGTGGATCGATTCCTACCGGTCACGCAGCTGAAATACGGCAGGCGTACGCGCCGGAACTGAACATCGTCGGAGTCGCCGAAGGTGGTGTTGCCGCGGATCTCGGCGCTTTGCTCGACAATGCCAACAACGCTCTAGGGGCCGGGATCGTCGCTGCCGGTGTCATCGGAGTGAGCCGAGAGGATTCGGAACTTGCCGGCTTCATCGATCAGCACATAAACCCCGCCGGCCGAGCGCTTTTCGCTGCCAAGGACAACCTGTGCATGCTCTGGACGTCGGCTGCAGTGCCCTTCCTCAACATCAAAGGTTTCCTCGATGTCCCGGGAGATCCCGTCCAACACCCCACGGTGAGAGCCGCGCTCTCCCGAGCTGCCATGGGCAAGTCGGTTCCTGATGTGCCGATGTACATCTATCAGTCGAATCCCGACTGGTTGGTGCCTGTGGGCCCGGTGAACAAGCTTGTCGACACCTATTGCCAAGATCCTTCTGCGAGTGTCGTTTACACCAGAGACCACTTCAGTGAGCACGTCAGCATGGAAGTCGTCGCATTGCCGAGTGCTCTACTGTGGCTTCGTGATCGGTTCGCTGGTGTCCCTGCCCAACAGGGATGCAGCACCTTCGACGCTGGATCTATGGCGCTTGATCAGAGGACCTGGCCAGTCTGGGTGGATGCGGTTGGTGAACTCGTCGCAGGCCTGTTCGGCAAGCCGATCGGGACCTAGTGGGTGACGTGATTCTGCGGTGGTGAGGAATTCTCACAAGGACTGCGTGTTGCACTGACTGGACGTTGTTTCATTGATCGGGCCTTGACGATGGTGTCTTGTCACCACTGGGTTCCTGTTACCGACGAAAGGTTGCGCGATGACAAAGCTGTTGTTTGCGGTCACTTCTGCAGATCACTGGACGCTGAAGGACGGAACACCCCACCCGACCGGGTACTGGGCGGAAGAGCTGGTCGAGGCGCATCGCGTTTTCGTCGACGCCGGCTACGACATCGTGATCGCGACGCCTGGCGGTAAAGCTCCCGTTGTGGACGAGGGAAGCCTGGCGCCCGAGGTGAACGGCGGGCAAGAAGGTGCCGACCGTTTGCGCAAGTACATCGCCGATCTGCAGCCGGTGCTCGATTCGCCGGAGATTCTGGAGAATGCCGATGCCGCCGATTACGACGTGGTCTTTGTACCGGGTGGACACGGCCCGATGGAGGATCTTGCGGTGTCGGCATCCTTCGGTGAGCTTCTCGTGAACTTCTTGGACGCGGACAAGGTGGTCTCGGCGGTCTGTCACGCGCCGGCGGCACTCCTGCCGGCCCAGAGATCCGATGGAAGCTGGCTGTTCGACGGCTATCAGCTGACCGCGTTCACCAACGAAGAGGAGACGCAGGCTGGTCTGGCGGACAAGGCTCCGTGGCTGCTTGAAACTCGGCTACGCGAATTGGGCGGCAAATTCTCGAAGGCTGAGGCGTGGTCGCCTTATGTCGTGGTGGACCGCAAGCTCTACACCGGCCAGAATCCGGCTTCGTCAAGGCCACTCGCCGAGCGGATTGTCGCCGACTTGGGCTGAGCATGTCTTTTGGCACCGCATCGAGGTTTTCTTCGATGCGGTGCTCGGCTATGTTCGGTTGTGCCCGAGTTCTTCTCAGGTTTTGAAGGTGGTGTTTGCCGGCCGCGGGTGCCGCTGCGGGTCGATCGACGGCGGCGGAATGAACCACGGCTTGTTGTCGACCCCGATCTGGATCTCCCATTTGCCGACGAACCCGGATTTGCGGTGCATCAACCGATGATGTGAACGGCACAGCAGGACCAAGTTGTTCATCACGGTCGGACCGCCGTTGGCCCAGTGCCGGATATGGTGCGCATCGGTCCAGGCGGGCACACACGTGCATCCGGGGAACGCACAGCCTTTATCTCTCGCGATCAGCGCGACGCGTTGTTCGGCGGTGAGCAACCG
>NZ_JBEUOQ010000016.1:0-127417 GCF_040489275.1 Rhodococcus baikonurensis
GGTGGGGAACTATCTGGCCGTACGCGGGGAGAAACCATGGCCACAAAATGCGCCATAAATGGCCGCCAGTGGGGAGCTTACGATGGCCGTCGACAAACAACTGAGGTCGATATGGCCCCTCTTCGCGGCAGCAATCGATGTCACCGGTCATCAACTGATTATTCGCTACTATCAGCGCAGCGGCCACCCAAATCGCCGAGAGAACTCAACAATCTCCAAGCCACGCCGAGATCACGGATAGGATCGACCATCTGAATCGGTCGCTCTTTAACTTTCGAGGTGGTTAGATATTTGAGAGTTAAATTTAGACCATGCAGATTCACTACTCAAAATATCGATATAACGATCAGAAAGTTGTCGAACCAATTTGTAATCAATCGCCCCTGTGGCCAAAGCACAAGCGAGAAATGCATCCCAAGTTATGATAGGGGAAATTGCCGGATCCGTTAGGTGAGAACTATATGCGGAAGCGGCCACATAACCAATCCTGTCGTCAGGATGCAAAAGTATCATCATTCGAGCGGTGCGCAGGTCTTTGTCGTCTTCATGCCTCTGCACTGATTGAGCAAGAGCATGGCAACGAACCAGCTGGCGCGTTCGGTTATCTGCTAGCGCTTCTACCATATTGTGCCACACACTAAATTTCTCTTGAATCAGCCTGTAGAGTTCACCGCCCATCGCGGCAGTACTGCGCGTTGAAAACCGATCTGCAAGCTTAGTTTCGATGCCAACTACCTGCAGAGCATTATCGCGTGTCCGGAATCTCAGCAGAAGGTCAATCAGTGTTCGGTCACCCAGTGAATATTCGGTGCCTGCGGGAGAAAACTCAAAATCGTATTTCTCAAGTTTGACGAGATCTGATCTTCCCAGTAGAGAATTGAAGAGATCTGCACATAGTTCAGGGCGGGTCACCGCTTGACCCAGCATATTAAAAGTTAGGGTCTGACTCGAAGTCATATACTTAGTGCAACGCACCGGATCAACACCCCACCCCTGAGTGCGACGAAATTGATAATGCTGCGCTGCATCGTGTCCGACGAAATTCTTCATACGTTCCGAATCCCGATCAGCAAGCACAGATCCACAGGGTTTCCCGGATCCAAATAATTGTCCAAAAATATCGATCCCCATAATCTCTGACCGATACCATGCTTGATGAAATCGAATCCGTCTCATTAACCCAGAATCCGACTTTGGCAATGGACCAATTTTCGAAAGTAGGCCGCCATTTCGATTCTCTTCCGCAGTAATCGTCACAGATCATCCTCGCCAAAATCAAAGGCAGACTGCACTTCGACGGATCGCTTCGTCCGCGACGAATCAACAATATCTGGCCATGCGGTAGCTAATGTGTTGAACGACAATGCATCCTTTGTCCACCCATTCTTCTCAGCCACCGAGAAAAGAAGAAAGGAGAGCTCCTTCACGAGATCAGCCACAATAGCTTTATCAGCCCGCATTAGCGCTTGAGCTAAGAATTCCCCGGCCTTTTCCACACCGTCGCATTCAAGAATCCTTATCATGTGGTGGAGCGCTTCCCACGTGCCGGTACTACCATCTTCAAGTACGTTATATTCACTAGAAAGGTCGACTGGCTTCAACAGCTCAACCTTTCCGGCACGGCTCGTAAGTACCCCATCATGCGCCAATTTCTCTACACTTATATTTCGCGCATTGGCGATACTATTTGCATCACCGAAGGCACCCGTGGAATATCCATAGTTTCTATACCAGGCGAGAGCGAACCGAGTCGCGGAATCAAAATCCCCTTCCTGCTCGTTAAGAACTTGATCAAGAATCTCATTGATTCGCGCTAATGCTGATCGAACTGTCATCTTTGTTCCGTCAGCTTCGATGACTCCCGCATAGCGACTAAATACGGACATACCTGGACCTATGGTTGCCTGCGGCAGATCAACCGGAGCGATGGCACCTTGCTGCAGGTCCCGTAGCGCTTTCGGTAATTCAACCTGAAGCGCTGCTATAAATCCTCTTCGATCAGTAACAGGTGCGCCCTCTGCTCGAGGACGTAGCGCGAGCACAATCGACGATGCGAGTGCATTCGTTCCGCTTGCAATCATCCGGTTACCAAGTTCGCTCCGGTTGGGCCAAGTTGCAGTAATCGACCAACCTGAACGAATCATTCCATCGAGTAATGTTTCCCAGCCAGACGATGAAGTACCATCATCGGAAGTATCGGATTGCTTGAATGCATACCAGACAGCAATTGGATAGTCCTGAAGCGCTGAATTTCTAGCGCGCGCAAAAACATCCCTGAACCCGTCTTCAAAGAATGTCTTTGCACCACCTTTTCCATTGTGCCGATACGGATTCGCTACGAGCTCTTTAGCTTTAGGTACCAGCATTGTGCTAAATAATTTCGGATGCACACTACGTAACATCCGTCTCTGCCAAACGTAGAAAAAGTCCGAGAGATCCGAGTAGGCGATGTTGTCATAATATGGCGGATCCGTGGAGATCAATGCAGCATGATTTAGCGTGGAAGCATCTTGCTGCTGCACATATGCCGCGTTAGTGGCTGGAAGTTTTTCTACAACCTTTGCCACCCATGAAAGTTGCCCGAAATATCCACCAGTCGATTCAGACAAGGGCATTGTCTCGACAAAGTCCCAGGTCATTGGGATTGATTGTCGACCGAACACATTGCGAATCGTTTCCCTAGTGCTATGCCATCCACAGATAGAAGACCAATAGTCTGCACATCTGGAAACGGAAATACCCAAATAGGTGGCTAGGCCATCACCGTAAGCAACCGCTCCTGATCCACCATCCTCCAAACTTTCACCTGCAGGCATCCCTGCCTCTAACGCATCATTAATGACACGCTCTCGCACCTCTTTCACCAGATCACAGAAAGTTGTCATAGCCACCAACTGGCGGTTCGTGAATAGATCTGAAAACTTGGTTAACCCATAGGAAGGTGTCCACAGATTGCGAGGATCGATACCCAATTCCTGAACTGGCACATCTTCCGTATGTTCAATATTTGCCGCAATTTCGTCAATTTCTCGTGGGTCGAGATATAATCTTTGCCGGCGCCCCTCTGCCACAACTGACATCAACCGAGCCCCTAAGCGTCCGGCGACACCTTCAGATTTAATGTAATCTTTGCTTACCGTCGCCTGACATGCAATGCAAACTGCGCCCTGTCTACCAGACATAGTTCCGTCGGTCTCCGGACCGGAATCATCGCGCCCAATCGTAAATTTCACTCGTAGTCCGCTTGCGTGCGTCTCATCGTCAACGACACTCGCGACGATGTACGCTTCCTTACCTTTCTTTTTGCCCAGCCACCATGATCGAACTAAGGGCATTTCAATCCCGCACGCAGGGTTGGGACAGGTCACCGTGCGGGCCCAAACCCAAGCTATAATCTCGGCCTCAACACCAGACGAAAGCATCGCCTTCGGATATAGGTGTCCAATACGATTTTCCGCCTCACCTCGGATCCACTGACCATAGGCGCGAATATCCGCGGCGAGACCCGTCGTATCCTCCCATGAGCGGATCTCAGAACCGGCTAGACCGGGATACACTGGTAGCTGGTCACGAAACTTTGGCGGAATTTCGATCAAAGCCTTGTTGATAAGCACTGCTACTGGGTTCAGATCCGATGCATGAGCCTCGAGACCCAGCCGCTGGGCCTCAAGTGGAATGGTGCCGCCACCTGCGAATGGATCGAGAATCGATGGTGGGTTGTTGTCTGTCGACGACATAATCTCGGCGCGTGCCTCAGCTAGCAATCCCTTGTCACTGACATTCTCCCAAACGACTAGCCGCTCAATAATCTTGTGCAGCCTCTCCCGTTCAATGCGCTGAGCGTCCTCCGTAGGGAACTTCTCCGGGTGTGAACTCGGATCGTCAACAAGCTGAGAGAAAAGTACTGCACGGGCGGCAGCGAGGGGGCGACGCGCCCACCACAGATGCAGCGTCGAAGGATGCCCGTGCCGGATCGACTTCTCTCTTGCCGATTCACGGTTGATTACCTCCAACGGCAGGGCAACCTCAATCAATTTTCGCTTCTGGACGGACATATACTCCCCTGCTGTCCACACTTGATGGACATACTTCAACCTCGGACGACACGCTGCGATACCTACCTACAAGCATCATCACTGTATAGATGATCAACACCGACTAGTCTCACCGCCAAGTGAAATACTCCACTTGTGGGTGCCGGCAAGAAACGATGCTGTTCAAGGCTCAATACTCAGCTTCACTTGGGCCTGCGGTCTCGGTTTCAATCCTTCCATGCCTGAAAACGTCGTGGCCGTTTCTTGCCAGGGTCCCGCACGGATCGCTTCGGCGGGACTGATCAAGCCCCGAAAAGCACCGTCGTACCAGGGTTTTCGCCTCTTGCAGAGGAGGACGCCTTCTTCGTGGCCCAACTCCAGCATCGGTTTTCTGTCGAGATTCTCGATGAGTTGGCGAATGAATGCTCAGCCTGGCGAATACAGCGAAGGCCGGATACAAGCCTAATTCATGTTATCTGCAGTATCAGATAATCCTGCACACCTTGCTGCCGCCCCCGCATCTCCCACTGTGCGCGCGGACCTTATCGCGGCCATGACGTTTTCGAAACACCAGTGGTGGGCCGGTAACAGTCAAGGGACTGTCGGGCGATACTCCGGTATGACACGAGCGCGGATACTGATAGTCGTCACCCTGGTGGGCCTGGGACTGTTCCTCGGCGGTGGAGTCGCGGCCGCCTCGCCGGGTGGACCGGACCCGTACTGGTGGATGGGCCCGCAGATCCGGCCGTGGCTCGCGCCGATCTTCGTCGGCTTTGCCAACTGGTTCTTCAACCTGCCACTGGTGCCGTACCTGTCCTAGCCGCCGTACCGCGGGTGATCGAACCACGATCACAGCGGCGATGACAAAAACCCACGTGGTTGTGAATTCTTGCCACCGGCACTCTCTCCGCAACATCCATCCCTGCAGGTCGGGGATGATTGCGCGCTCCGTTGACACCTTGGTTGGTAGTTTCAAGCCTCGTTTGCGGCGTGATTGATTATCTCAAATTCGAAACAAGCAAACGTCCATGGCGATATAGACGGTGACCCTGTCGGATTCTCTGCCAGAATCAGGCCTATGTCCGATTCTGGCGCTCAACGCGCTAATCCCATCGCGGTCGGTTCACGGGTCGCGGTGATCCCGACCTCCGGATCGCAGCCCGGCGATACCGAGCCACAAAGTCGGTGTCGTGGTCGAGGAATACGCCGACACCGTCATCGACAGCTCTGACCTGGGGCGGGACTGGGCACCGGTGGGCGATCGCCCTCGACGACGGCCGTTTGGTCTTCCTGCCGAGGGTGGCCTCGAACTCGCCTGAGTCTTTCCCTCTCTCACCGAGAAAAATCACGGGATAGAAGTACGCCACTCGTTGATGTCAGTGAAAAAGATGCTGTTCACAAGCTTCAATTTGCGGCGTCGGAAGCCTCGATGACGTCGGCCTTGATCCTGCCGCGCACGGAAACGACGAAGCCGTTCTTTCCGGCCCAGTCCCGGATCGCTTTCAGTTGCTCGGCGGATCGACCAGACCCCGATATCTTGATCGCCGTCGAAGTATTCGCACGCGCCTTGCCGGCAGAGGAGACCTTCTCTGCGACCTTGATATACGGCGCGAATACCGCCTCGATCTTGTCAGCATTCGTGGGTCGCAAATCAATCCGATAATCGGCACCCTGATACGAAAAGTTAACTTCGTGACAATTTTCTGTGAGCTGGTCGAAGATCTGTTCCGAAACTCGTGTCCAAAACCGATGGTTCAATATGTAGCCTGTCGGTGAGTTCTAGAAATTGCTGTCTCATGGGTGAACTCTTGGGCTACGCGAGAGTCTCGACTACCGATCAGAGCGTCGATCCGCAGAGCGACGCTTGAGCGCTGCCGGCTGTTTCAAGGTCTAGGTCGAAACCGCATCCGGCGCAACCACCACCCGGCCGTAGCTGATGGATCTCCTGTCGCAACTTTGGGACGGAGACACCCTTGTCGTCTGGCGCCTCGACCGGTTGGGGCGCTCACTGCCCCACCTGCTGCAAACCGTCGAAGATCTCGCCGCCCGCGGAGTCGGCTTCAAATCGTTGACCGAAGCGATCGACACCATCACCTCCCGCGGGAAACTCATCTTCTCCTATCTGCGGCGCACGCGCAGAATTCGAACGCAACCTGATCCGAGAACGCACCCAAGTCGGCCTCGCCGCCGCACGAGCCCGCACCGGCGGCCGGCCCCCGAAGATGACATCGACGAAACTCGCACAGGCACAACGTATGCGGGAATATGGAATGCACTCATCGACATCGCCGAAATCATCGGCGTCGGACGAACCACTCTGTACCGACACTTCAAGTAGATACGCGCACTTTCAGCCGGGCGGTTCGACGGACGCATCTCCCGGTAGTCCTAGGTCCAGTACATCGTTCGCCCTGGGGGTATCGCACCAAAGGAGGATCTATTTTTTCATCCACACAGGGAACGCTTCTACGATCCACTCCTCGCCGGCCTTCCAATACCATTTCGACGCGATGCCTCCACCTCGCTCCGTGGTGATCCAGTTGGCCGGCGTCTTATTTATCGTCGTTCATGGTCGATTCTCTTTGTCGTTCTCGTGGCCTACGTCCATCCCCACAACTCCAAACGACGAAGCACTTCGTGTCGAACCACCCCACCATGGAGTGAATGTCCGTTATCTTCCTCGATAGTGGTTGCAATCTCGTGGCTCCACCGCGTTCCCACGCGGATGCTGTCACCACGAAAGGGAGCACACACGAAAGGGAGCACACCTGTGAATGGACTCGAAACGCCTACTCGTTTGTCCCGGACCACCGCCGCGCTCGGTGTCGGCGCGCTCGCTGCCGCGATCACCTTCGGCAGTGCAGTGGGTACTGCATCAGCCGATAGTCCAGTCGTCGACTTCGGCAGTATCTCGTTCTCGGTGACCAACGGTCCCGACAACACCATCTACGACATCAACGCAATCATCAATCTCCCGCCCGGCACACTGCCGCCAGGGATGATGAACCCTCAGATCACTGCGCCCGCCGCGCCCTCTCAACCAGTCGGAGACCCGTTTGCAGGCACCGCATTGGACTTCGTCCTGAGCTTCATCCAGGCTGCGGCCAGATAGCCGACAACAAAAAACGAGGCCACCAACTCTTATGAGTTCGTGGCCTCGTCTTGTGGTGGGCGAAGGGGGACTTGAACCCCCACGTCCCGAAGGACACTGGCACCTGAAGCCAGCGCGTCTGCCATTCCGCCACTCGCCCGAGCAACGCCGAAACATTATCACGACAAACTTTGAAAGTTCTATTCGTGCAGTTCAGGGCACGAATCGATGAACACCGAGCACCCAAAAGCCCAGAACCGATACCATGCTGAAACAGCGGCCAGGTACTGCCGAAGCGACATTTGACAGTACCGTGGAACCTGTACAGCAGTTTGGACGACACGCGACAAGGCGGTGCCGGCGCTACTTGCCGAGCATTTTGCCGTCGTAGATGCGAGGCGAGAGGAGGGCCCGATGGGCATCGTGCAGCGTTTCGAACGAAAGCTCCAAGGAGCTGTCGGCGACGCATTCGCGCGGGTCTTCGGTGGTGGTGTTGTGCCGCAGGAAGTAGAGGCGGCGCTCCAGCAGGAGGCACGTGACCGCGTCGAGCACCTCGGCGGCGGAATCCTTCTCGCCCCCAACAACTACGTGATCACCATCAACAACTCCGATCACGAAGAGTTGGCCGCCGATCGCGAACTGACGACAAAAGCTTTCAGCCGACACCTGCAGGATTTCATCCGCGATCAGGGTTGGCAGACGTACGGCGATATCTCGGTCACATTCGAGCCTTCGCCTACGCTCCACACCGGTCAGTTCCGCACCCGCGGAACCGTCGACCCGGATGGTGACGCCGAGCAGGCATCACCGCCGTCGCATGTTCCGCAGGTTTCGTCGCGGCCTCCACAACGGCCGCCTCAGCGACCCGCACCGATTGTTCCCCCTGTTTCCAATCCAGTCCCGTCACAACCAGGAGCCGGCCCCATGACGCAGAACTCAGGCTACGAACCAAGCCGCGAACCGGCGGGTCGCCAGCCCGAACCGCAGCAGCCGGCACGGAACGGGTACTCCCACGACGACGGCGGTTACGCCGCTCCGCAGGGCCAGGAAGCGCCGTACCAGAACGGTTACGACCGCGGCGACGGTTACCGCACGGGCGACGACCAGCAGGGCTACAACCAGCAGCAGGGTGGCTACGACCAGCAGGCGTACCCGAACCAGCAGCAGCCGTACGAGCAGGCCGGTTACGACCAGCAGGGCTATGACCAGCAGGGCGGCGGTTACGACCAGCAGGGTTACCAGCAGCAGCCGTACGACCAGCAAGGCTACGGCCAGCAGGCGTACCAGGGTGGGTACGACCAGCAGGGCTACCAGCAGGGCGGCTACGACCAGCAGGGCTACCAGCAGCCGTACAACGGCCAGTCCTACGATCAGCCGGGCTACGACCAGCAGAGCTACCAGCAGGGCGGCTACGACCAGCAGGCGTACACACAGCAGCCGTACGAGCAGGCCGGCTACGAGCAGGGCGGCAACTTCGAGCAGACGCAGGCCTACCCGCAGCAGGGCTACGCCCAGCCGCAGGGCGGTTACGCACCGACGGCCCAGAGCCTGACGGCAACCCTGCAGCTCGAGGACGGCAGCGGACGTCACTTCCAGCTTCGCGACGGCAGCAATGTCATCGGCCGCGGCCAGGAAGCTCAGTTCCGCCTCCCGGACACGGGCGTCTCACGTCGCCACATCGACATCCGTTGGGACGGCCGCACCGCGATGCTGTCCGATCTGGGATCCACGAACGGCACCACCGTCAACGGCGCACCGGTCCAGGACTGGCAGCTGGCAGACGGCGACATCATTCGTGCAGGTCACTCGGAGATTCTCGTTCGCATTCTCTGAGCTGAGAAACGGACGCCAGGATTTTTCCGATAACAATCGAACATTCGGCGGTCCGTCGGCGCGCCGCCGTCACGCGGCTGTCAGTATCGTGATCTTCGGGGCCCAGAGCCCCCTATGATGCTGCCAGTCGACAATGCTCGAACCCCGCTGCGGCGGGGCTCGAGCCATAGAAGGAGGTGGACAGCCGTGCAGGGCCTGATTCTGCAACTCACACGGGCGGGCTTCCTGCTCCTACTGTGGCTGTTCGTCTGGGCAGTCCTCCGCACTCTCCGCTCCGACATCTATGCCGGCTCCGGGGTCAGGGTTCCGCCGCGGTACACCCGCGCCGGAAAGGTCCTGCCCTCGCTGGGCAAGGCGAAGGTGCCTCGGTACCTGGTGGTCACGCAGGGCGCCCTCGCCGGCACCCGCATCACCCTGGGTTCTCAACCAGTCATGATCGGCCGAGCCGACGATTCGACGCTCGTTCTCACCGACGATTACGCGTCGACGCGCCATGCGCGGCTCTCGCAGCGTGGCGCTGATTGGTACGTCGAGGATCTCGGTTCGACCAACGGCACCTATCTGGACCGCGCCAAGGTCACCACTGCGGTGCGCGTCCCGCTGGGCACCCCGGTTCGCGTCGGCAAGACGGTAATCGAGCTACGCCCGTGACCCTTGTTCTCCGCTACGCGGCGCGCAGCGACCGCGGTCTCGTGCGCTCCAACAACGAAGATTCCGTGTACGCCGGAGCCCGTCTGCTGGCCTTGGCCGACGGTATGGGCGGACACGCGGCCGGTGAGGTCGCGTCGCAGTTGATGATTGCCGCTCTGGCGCATCTCGACGACGACGAGCCCGGCGAGGATCTGCTCGGCAAGCTCGAGGCAGCCACCCGTGAGGGCAACGATTCCATCGCCGATCACGTCGAGGAAGAACCCGAACTCGACGGCATGGGCACCACGCTCACCGCGATCCTCTTCTCCGGCAGCAAACTCGGTCTCGTGCACATCGGCGACTCGCGCGCCTACCTGCTGCGCGACGACCACCTGACGCAGATCACCCGCGACGACACGTTCGTTCAGTCGCTGGTCGACGAGGGCCGGATCACCGCCGAACAGGCACACACTCACCCGCAGCGATCCCTGATCATGCGGGCGTTGACCGGCAACGAGATCGAGCCGACGCTCACCGTGCGCGAAGCCCGCGCCGGCGATCGCTACCTGCTCTGCTCCGACGGCCTCTCCGACGTGGTCAGCGACGAGACCATCGAGAACACGATGCGCGAGGGCTCGCAGGAGCAGTGCGCCGATCGTCTCATCGAATTGGCGCTGCGCAGCGGCGGTCCTGACAACGTCACCGTCGTCGTCGCCGATGTCATCGACCTCGACTACGGCCAGTCACATCCCATCGTCGCGGGCGCCGCGTCGACGGAAGAGGAAGAGGACGCCCCTCCCCCCAACACCGCTGCCGGCCGCGCCGCTGCCATGCGTCCGCCGCGCGCGACGCCCAAGCGAGTTGTCTCACAACCCGAACCGGAACCGAAGAAGAAGCGGAACCGGTTGTGGTGGGTGGTCCTCGCCGTGGTGCTGATCGCACTGGTCGGCGTCGGCGCCGTGATCGGCCGCGCCGTCATCCGCAACAACTACTACGTCGGCGAAGACAACGGCCGCGTGACGGTGCTGCGCGGAATCCCCGGTTCGGTGCTCGGCTACTCGCTGCAAGACGCGGATCTGGTCGGTTGCGTCGGCGACGACGACGTCCTGACCCTCGTCTCCCCCGACGCGATTCCCAACAACTGCAACATCCTCGAGGTCACCGATCTGCAGCCGTCAGCGCAGGAGCAGGTGCGCGCCGGGTTGCCGTCCGGCAAGCGTGAAGATGCGCAGAGCCAGATGATCCGTCTCATCGGCGGCGATCTGCTGCCTCGTTGTGAGCCGGTTCCGACGACGACGGCCGCGCCCACTCCCCCGCCGGCACCGGAGACCACGCCGCCCCCCGTACCGCCCGCGGAGCCGGCCACGCCGACGACTGCAGCACCCACGACTACGCCTACGCCGACCGACATTCCCGGTCAGACTTGCAGGACGGTCAACTGATGTCGTCCAACGCAGCTGCGGGGACGGCTTTTCCGAGTCCGCCCGGAGGTTTTGCCCCGGCGCCGGTCCAGTCGACCCGTCGGAACATGGAGCTACTGCTCCTGGGCTTTGCCGTCATCATCACGACGGTCTCGCTTCTGCTCGTCGAGGCGAGCCAGGAACAGAAGATCACTCTGGACCTCGCCAAGTACGCGCTTGCGTACACGGGCTTGTTCCTGATCGCGCACTTGGCAATTCGACGGTATGCGCCGTACGCCGATCCGCTGCTGCTGCCGATCGTCGCCCTGCTCAACGGCCTGGGGTTGGTGCTCATCCACCGACTCGACCTCGCCGACGAACAGACAGCGCTCTACAACGGCGTCGAGGCACCGTCTCCGGATGCGAACCAGCAGGTCATGTGGACTGCGCTGGCGATCACCGGTTTCGTGCTGCTGCTGGTGTTCTTGAAGGACTACCGCCTGATGGCGCGGTTCAGCTACACGCTCGGCCTCGCGGGCCTGGTCTTCCTGGCGATTCCCGCGATTCTGCCGGCGAAGTTCTCGAGCGTGAACGGCGCGAAGATCTGGATTCGCCTGCCCGGATTCAGCATTCAGCCAGGCGAGTTCGCGAAGATCCTGCTCATCATCTTCTTTGCGTCCGTGCTCGTCGCCAAGCGCGACCTGTTCACCTCGGCCGGTAAACACTTCCTGGGCATGGACTTTCCGCGTGCCCGCGACCTCGGCCCGATCCTGCTCGCCTGGATCGTCTCGGTGGGCGTGCTCGTCTTCGAAACGGACCTCGGTACGTCGTTGCTGCTCTTCAGCACCGTGCTGGTGATGCTCTACATCGCGACCGAACGTGTGGGCTGGCTGGTGATCGGCGGCGGACTGCTCGCCATCGGATTCTTCTTCGCCTACAAGATGTTCGGTCACGTCCGCGTACGCGTCGACACCTGGCTGGACCCGCTCGGCGACTACGCCAACACCGGGTATCAGATCTCGCAATCGCTGTTCGGCCTGGCCACCGGTGGTATCGCCGGAACAGGTCTGGGCAGTGGTCGACCCAACCAGGTGCCGTTCGCGAAGACGGACTTCATCATCGCGACCATCGGCGAAGAGCTCGGGTTGATCGGCCTGGCCGCTGTGCTGATGCTGTTCCTGCTTCTCATCGTGCGCGGCCTGCGTACGGCGTTGGCAGTGCGCGACAGCTTCGGCAAACTGCTGGCCGCCGGTCTGTCGTTCACCATCGCGATCCAGATTTTCGTTGTCGTCGGCGGCGTCACCAAGCTGATCCCGCTGACGGGTCTGACAACACCGTTCATGTCGTACGGCGGCTCGTCGCTGCTCGCGAACTACCTACTGCTGGCCATCCTCGTCCGGATCTCGGACGCGGCTCGTGCGCCGGTAGTGACGAAGAAGAAAGGTCCGCCCCCAATCGCTGACGCCAATACCGAGATGATGCCGCGCGTATGAACACTCCACTGCGCCGCGTCGCGATGGCCGTCATGGTGATGGTCGTCGCGCTCCTCGCCAACGCCACGTACGTACAGGTCATCAAGGCTGACGACCTGCGAGCCGACCCGCGCAACTCGCGGGTGCTGCTCGACGAGTACTCACGCCAGCGAGGTCAGATCTCGGCTTCCGGTCAGGTGCTTGCCGCCTCCCGCGCCACCGACGACCGGTACAAGTACCTGCGCGAGTATCCGAATCCGTACCCGTACGCACCGGTCACGGGCTTCTACTCGATGCAGTACGGCAGCGCCGGCCTCGAGCGCACCGAGGATCCGATTCTCAACGGCTCGGACAACCGGCTGTTCAGTCAGCGCTTCTTCGACCTGGTGTCCGGACGCGATCCGCGCGGCGGCAACGTCGTCACGACGCTCAATCCGGCCATGCAGCAGGTGGCGTACGACCAGCTGACCAGCAAGGGTTACACCGGTTCCGTCGTCGCGATCGAGCCGAGCACCGGACGCATCCTGACGATGGTCAGCACCCCGAGTTACGACCCGAACCTGCTTGCCAGCCACGACGGCGCCGAAACCACGAAAGCGTGGGATGAGCTCAACGCCGATCCCAACGATCCGTTGGTCAACCGCGCTATCTCGCAGACCTACCCGCCCGGCTCGACGTTCAAGGTGCTCACCACTGCCGCAGCTCTTGGCAACGGTGCGACGCCGGACGACCAGCTGACCGCGGCTCCGCAGATCACGCTGCCCGGCACCAACACGACCCTCGAGAACTACAACGGCAGCACGTGCGGCCCCAACCCGACGGCGTCGTTGCGCGACGCGTTTGCGCGCTCGTGCAACACGGCTTTCGTCGAACTGGGCATCAAGGACGGCGCCGACGCCATCAAGGACGAAGCCAGCGCCTTCGGCATCGGACCCAACACTCCAGCGATCCCGCTGCCCGTTGCTGACAGCACCGTCGGCGACATCTCCGACGACGCGGCTCTCGGCCAGACCAGCATCGGCCAGCGCGACGTCGCGGTGACCCCGCTGGAGAACGCAGTGATCGCCGCGACCGTCGCCAACGGCGGTGTGCGCATGCAGCCCAACCTGATCTCCCAGCTGCAGGCACCGGATCTGACCGATCTCAGTACGCCGTCACCGGTGTCGATGGGTCAGGCCATCTCGCCGGCAGTTGCGGCCACGCTGACCGATCTGATGATCGGCTCGGAGAACTTCACCGGCGGCGACGGCAAGATCCCCGGCGTTCAGATCGCGTCCAAGACCGGTACCGCCGAGCACGGCGTGAATCCGCGGGAAACTCCGCCGCACGCCTGGTACATCGCTTTTGCACCGGCGCAGAATCCGACGGTCGCCGTGGCCGTCATCGTCGAGAACGGTGGTGACCGCGGACTTGCCGCTACCGGTGGCTCGGTTGCTGCGCCGATCGGTCGTGCAGTCATCGCAGCCGGAATCCAAGGGGGCTGAACCGTGGCGTTGAACAACGGCGCTTTGATCGCCGATCGTTACCGATTGATCCGTCTCATCGCCACCGGTGGGATGGGTCAGGTGTGGGAAGCCACCGACTCCCGGCTCAACCGTCGCGTCGCCGTCAAGGTACTCAAGTCCGAGTTCTCTTCCGATCCGGAGTTCTTGGAGCGCTTCCGCTTCGAGGCCCGCACCACCGCGCAGCTCAACCATCCCGGTATCGCCGGAATCTACGACTACGGCGAGACCCGTGACAGCTCGGGCGATTCCACGGCGTATCTGGTGATGGAACTCGTCAACGGTGAACCGCTCAACGCCGTCCTGGCACGCGTCGGCCGCCTGGCGGTTCCGCATGCCCTCGACATGCTCGAGCAGACCGGCCGCGCCCTGCAGGTCGCACATGACGCCGGTGTCGTGCACCGCGACGTGAAGCCGGGCAATATCCTCATCACGCCTACTGGTCAGGTGAAGATCACGGACTTCGGCATCGCCAAGGCCGTCGAGAACTCACCTGTCACGCGCACGGGAATGGTGATGGGCACCGCCCAGTACATCGCGCCCGAGCAGGCCCTCGGTCAGGACGCGACCGCGGCGAGTGACGTGTACTCGCTGGGAATCGTCGGATACGAAGCACTTTCGGGTCGACGCCCGTTCACCGGTGACGGCGCGCTGACCGTCGCGATGAAGCACGTGCAGGAAACCCCGGCACCGATGCCGGCCGACCTGCCGCCGAACATCCGCGAGCTCATCGACATCACGTTGACCAAGGATCCGGCCGGCCGCTACGCCAGTGGCGGTGAGTTCGCCGACGCCGTTGCAGCCGTTCGGGCAGGGAGGCGTCCACCGCCGCCCGGTCTGCTCGCCACCGGTGCCGCGAGCGCGTTGCCGGCAACAGGTGCCACGCAGGTCATGCCGCCGACGTACGCGGGCCCGGTGACGGGCGCAGCCGCAGCGGACGACGCGGCAGCCGGCGGAATGACCAGTGGGCAGAAGGCCGTGGCATGGGCCGGCGGCGGATTGATCTTGTTGGCGTTGATCATCGGCGGAGTCTGGATCGCGACCGACGGTCCGAGCGACCCGACGCCGCCCGTCGTCACGTCCACGACGTTGCCGACCACCACGACGACCAAGCCCACCACGACGACGACTCGGCCGACGACGACGACCACCGAGCCGACAACAACGACGACTCGGCCGACGACAACCACGACCGAGCCGACAACCACCACGACAACGCCGACCACGACAACAACAACTCCGACGACCACAACCACCACCACGACGACAACGACGACCACAACGACCACTGAGCCGTTGGCGGATCCCGGAGACGCTGAAGAACCGCTAGGACAAGACCAATGACGACACCCCGCAATCTCTCCTCCCGCTACGAGCTGGGTGAGATTCTCGGCTTCGGCGGAATGTCCGAGGTTCATCTGGCGCGCGACCTCCGACTCAGCCGCGACGTCGCGATCAAGGTGCTGCGTGCAGACCTCGCGCGCGACCCCACGTTCTACTTGCGGTTCCGTCGTGAGGCGCAGAACGCTGCCGCGCTGAACCATCCGGCGATCGTGGCCGTCTACGACACCGGTGAAGCCGAGACCGACGCCGGGCCGCTGCCGTACATCGTCATGGAGTACGTCGACGGCGACACGTTGCGTGACATCGTGCGCAGCACCGGGCCGATGGCTCCGCGTAAGGCGATGGAAGTGATCGCGGACGTCTGTGCCGCTTTGGACTTCAGCCACCGCAACGGCATCGTGCACCGCGACGTCAAACCCGCCAACATCATGATCAACCGTGCCGGCGCCGTGAAGGTGATGGACTTCGGTATCGCCCGTGCCATTTCCGACGCGTCGAGCCCGATGACGCAGACGGCCGCCGTGATCGGCACCGCTCAGTACCTCTCGCCGGAGCAGGCGCGAGGTGAGCAGGTGGACGCGCGTTCGGACGTCTACTCGCTCGGTTGTGTGCTGTTCGAGATTCTGACGGGAGAGCCGCCCTTCAAGGGTGATTCACCCGTCGCTGTGGCGTACCAGCATGTTCGTGAAGATCCGCAGACGCCGTCGGAGATCAATCCGGACATTCCGCGCGAGCTGGATTCGATCATTCTCAAGGCGATGAGCAAGAACCCGGCCAACCGCTACCAGAGCGCCGGCGACATGCGCAGCGACTTGGTACGCGTTCTGGGCGGTCAGCGTCCGAGTGCGCCGATGGTGATGAACGACGAGGACCGCACCACCATCCTCGGCGCCGTCGGCTCCGACACCGGGAACTACCGCACTGCGCCTGATCCGGTCGAGCCGGTTCCTGCGCGGACTACTCGCGCCGCCGAGCCGCCTGCCAAGAAGAAGGGCGGACGCTACGCCCTGATGGGCATCGCGGCGCTTCTGGTGATCGGTCTGGTGACGTTCTTCCTCATTCGGGTGAACTCGCCGAAGGTCGAGATGGTGACCGTTCCGGGCGACCTGACCAACCAGCCCGCCGACGTCGCCGAGGCGACGCTGACCAACGCCGGATTCCAGGTGGAGCGTCAGCAGAAGACGGACAAGGTGATCGCTGCCGGAAACGTCATCACGACGCGTCCGGTTGCCGGGGTGCGCATCGAGAAGGGCAGCACCGTCACCATCGACGTGTCCACCGGACCCGAGCAGGTCGCGATCCCGCGCCTGACCGGGCTGAGCCAGGACGACGCCGAGAAGAAGCTCAACTCCGTCGGTCTCCGACTTGATCCGACCATCGGCAAGGCGGCATCGACCGTCGCCGAGGTCGACAAGATCGTCAATCAGGACCCGGCCGTCGGCGTATCGGTGGTTCTCGATTCCGCGGTCTCGATCACCGTCGGCACCGGACCGGAGCAGGTTCGTGTCCCGGATGTCACCGGTCAGCGTGAAGAGGTGGCGAGGCCCAACATCGAAGGTGCCGGGTTCGTCGTCCAGATCACGGAGATCGATTCGGGACTGCCGAAGGGACAGGTCGTTTCGACCGACCCGACCGGTGGCACGTCGGCCACCAAGGGTTCGACCGTGACGCTGCGAGTATCCAACGGCAACCAGGTTGCGATGCCTGATCTGACCAACAAGACGGTGTCCGAGGCGTTGACCACGCTTCGCGCAGCCGGTTGGGCGGGAACTGCATCGCAGCTGGTGCAGAACCAGAGCACGACGCTCACCCCGGAGATGGTGGGCAAGATCGTCTCGCAGACGCAGCCTCCGGGATCGGAGATCTCCAAGGACGCGGTGATCACCGTCAGCGTCGGAGCGCTCGGAATCCCCGGCCGCTAGCAAACTGAAAAAGTGCCTCCCGGAGATTTCCGGGAGGCACTTTTTTGTGGACAGATGTCAGAGAATTGCGGGCAATGCGCCGCCGAGCGCCGACGCGACCTCGGCCTCGAGGGCTGCGACGAGTCCTTCCGGGGGCGCCTCACCGCAGACTGCGAGCCAGTTCGCGAGCATCCGGTGCCCACCCTGGGTGAGGACTGACTCGGGGTGGAATTGGACGCCGTGAATCGGCAGTTCGCGGTGACGCATCGCCATCACGACGCCGCTCTCGGTGTGTGCGGTCACCTCGAGTTCCTCGGGAATGGTGTCCTCGAGAACCGTCAGCGAGTGGTAGCGGGTAGCGGTGAACGGATCGGGCAGCCCGGCCAGGACGCCGACGTCCTTGTGGTGAACCAGACTCGTCTTGCCGTGAAGCAGTTCGGGCGCGCGGTCGACGGTTCCGCCGAAAGCCGCACCGATCGCCTGGTGTCCGAGGCAGACGCCGAGCAGCGGGGTCTTGGTGTCGGCGCAGACCTTCACCAGATCCATCGTCGCTCCCGCGCGCTGCGGAGTTCCGGGGCCCGGACTCAGGAGAATGCCGTCGAACTGCGCTACTGCACCCTCGAGGTCTGCCGTCAGTTGTGGATCGTCGTTGCGCCAGACCACGGCTTCGGTTCCGAGCTGGCCGAGGTACTGCACCAGGTTGAACACAAAGCTGTCGTAGTTGTCGACGACGAGAATCCTCATGAGAGCAGGGTAAACGCCCGTGCTATCCGCCGGTATAGGCGGGGACCGTGATCTGCGACGGCGTCGCCTGCGTGTACCCGAGGCCGAAGCGGGTCGCGTACTGCTTGTAGATCCGAATGCCCGGTTCGGCGGCGAGTGCCGCCTCGAGGCGCGCAACATCGCCGATCGCGCTCATCACGTACGGCGGGCTGTAGGTACGGCCGTGAAGAAGGAGGGTGTTTCCGATGCATCGCGGCGCGGACGTACTGATGATCCGTTGGTCTTGCATGCCCACCGCTTCGGCCCCGCCCGCCCACAGTGCGTTCAGGACGCTCTGGACGTCCTGCTGATGCACGACGAGGTCGTCCGGGGTGGCGTCGACCGGATACTTGCCGTCGGCGTTGCGCGGAGCGTCCGTCATGGTGACCACGACACCGGGGCCGGTCATCTCCGTCAGTCCTGCATCGGCGGAGATGTTCTTGATGTCACCGAGAGCCGCTGCCACGCCGGCGTCGGACCGAGCGGCGTCTTCCTGCAGCGAATCGAGCTGAGCGGCAAGTTCGTCCCGGTCGGCCGAAACTTTCTCGGCATTGGCCTGGGCGCTCCGGACCAGATCGGAGAGCCTGGTGCTTTCGGTGACCTGGAGCTGATTTTCCTCGGCGGATCTCTGCGCCGTGGCGACCATCAGACCGGCTACCAGGCAGACGGCAAGTACACCGATGTGCCAGACGGTTCGTGAAGATTCACCCGAAGACACGTGGCTCCTCCCGGATTGTGCAGGTCGGCCGGTGACCAACTGGACACAGCTACGTTAGCGTGTAGGTAACACATGCAGGTCACACCGTAGAGCGAGGACGTCATGCCCAAGTCGAAGGTCCGTAAGAAGAACGACTACACAGTCAACCCGGCAAACCGCACTCCGGTGAAGGTGAAGATGGGTCCGTCGAGCACGTTGTACGTCTCGGTGATGCTCGGATTCATGCTTGTCGGCCTGGCATGGCTGATTGTGTACTACTTGGCCGCGGATTCGATCACGTGGATGAACGACTTGGGAAACTATAACTTCCTCGTCGGCTTCGGCTTCATGGTTGTGGGCCTTGTGATGACCATGAGATGGCGCTGACCAGCAAGTATCTGATTCGACCCGGATCGTGACCGTCATTCAATTACATGGGTGTCATTCATCCCCATTGTGGATAACTCCTGTGGACAACCTAGGAAGTTATCCACATGCTCGAGGATGAATTTCATCCACAGCCTCGTGACAACGCCACGGAGGTCGTCTCGTGGGCCACTCCGATGGGTGTTGTCTACGCGATGTTCGGCGGCGGAATTGCCCTCGCGATCGCCTCGATAATCGCGCCCACCGAGCCTGCCGGACGCTTCCTGCTCGCCCTCGCGGTGATCGGGCTGTTCGTGATGGGCGGACTCGCCCTGCGTCAGCGTCCCCGCCTGGCAGTGATCGAAGACGCGGGAATCAAGTCGATCGCGGTGCAGCGATTGCGCGCCCGCCACGAGTTCACCCGCGAACAGATCGACCGCGTGCGGCTTGTCCGCTACCCGCGTCTGGGCCGACGCGTCCCGATGCTCGAGATCGACATCGTCGACCGGCCCACCGACACGGAGAAGCTGTTGATCTTCGGACGCTGGGATCTCGGCACGTCGCCGGAGGATGTCTTGGACGTGCTCGCCGTCCACGGTTTGGTGCCGCCGGAGAAGTAAGCGCGGGTTACATGGCCAGTGCCGCGAGGTCCGGCTGCACGATGTCGAGGGCCTGCTGCGGCACCGCTACGGCGTCGCTCGACCATCCCCAGATCGAGTACAGCTCGCGGCCGGGGTCGGTATATCCATCGCGGCCGTGAAGCACCCGGTAATTGTCGATGCAGATCATCTCGCCGGCTTCGGCACGGAACATCGGCCCGCTGTCTCGCACGTGAATCACGGCCTCACTCCACTGCTTCACCAGCGGCCACTGCGCTTCCTCCGATTCACCGGCGATCGGCGCGAGGTACGGGTGGTACCGAACCTGGTTGCGTCCACTCGGCACAGTCCGGGCGATCGGCGCGAAGGTGTTCTGCGGGAAGTTCGGTTCCGAATGGTCGATGTCTGTGATCCAACAGAATTCGGCCAGTTCCGCTGTTGCGGGATCGAAGGCGAGCAATTGCGTCAGCTTGACCGCATCGATGAGAAACGAGTCGCCGCCACTCGGGTACGCCGGACGCTTGCACCACAGAAATAGATAGTCGGGCGCGTAATCACCGAAAGCAAACCCGTCGTTGTGGGCGGTCATCCGCTCGCCGGAGATACCGAACGAGCGCTTGCGCCCGCGTTCGTCCACCGGTTGGGTGTCGACGACGGCGGCTTCGGCATCCTGACTTCTGGCGCTAGCCTCGAACTGGCGGCCGACGCGAATGCACTTCTCACCGAGCAACTTCGACGCGAATGCAATGGCATCTTCCTCGGTGTGCAGCCCACCGAAGACCGCGGCGCCGTCGAGAGCGATTCCCGCCCGGACGGCCTCGACCGTGTCCACGCGCCGCGGAACAACACTTGCCAGCGTCAATTCGGAAGAGAACATTCATGACTCCATACGTCGAGTTGGCCAAACGGTTCAACTCGAGCGTAGGAACTCGTCATTTCGACGGCGTAACCCCGGAAACCGATTCGGTTACGGAGCTAGCCTTCCTTCAGATCACCTTGCCGGGGTTCATGATTCCGTGGGGGTCGAGTGCGCCCTTGATTGCATGATGCATCGCAACGACGGCCGGCGACAGTTCTTGCGCGAGGCCGCCCATCTTCAGCAGGCCGACGCCGTGTTCACCGGTGACGGTTCCGCCCAACTCGAGGGCGTTGTCGATGATCTCGGCAAAAGCGGCCTGAGCGCGCCTCCGCGCCGCTTCGTCGTCGTGTGGCGTGATCAGCAGCGGATGCAGGTTGCCGTCACCCGCATGCGCGATGTTCGCGATGTGCGTGTCGTGCCTGGCCGAGATGGCCTCGATGCGCGCCAACATCTCCGGAACCGCCGCCTTGGGAACACAGATGTCCTCGGTGAGCACCGGGCCGAGCCGCTCGAGGGCGGGGTACGCCAGACGCCGGGCGGAGAACAGGGCGTCGGCTTCCTCCTGATCGGTGGACCTGGCGCTCCAGGTTGCCCCGGAACGGTTGAAACAGGCCAACATTCGCTCGGCTTCGGCGTCACCGATCTCGCCCGGTGTGTCGATGCGGCCGAGCAGGACAACCTCGGCGTCGGCCGAGAGGCCCATGTTCTTCCAGGCGTCGACGGCAAGCAGGCACTGTCGATCGATCAACTCGAGGGCAGACGGCGTGAGACCGTCGGCAGCTACGGCTTCGACGGCCTTGCCCGCAGCGACGATGGAGTCGAAGTATCCGACGATGGTGCGTTCGGGATCGCGCTGAGGACGAAGCTTGACGGTCACCTCGGTGATCACGCCGAGAGTGCCTTCGGAGCCGACCATGAGCGCCGAGAGATCAAATCCTGCCACTCCCTTGGCAGTTCGACGCCCGAGCCGAACCAACTCACCGGTTCCGGTGACCACCTGCATGCCCAGCACGTAATCCTTGGTGACGCCGTACTTGACGCAGCACAGGCCGCCGGCATTGGTCGCGACGTTGCCTCCGATCGTCGACCAGGGCGCGCTGGCTGGATCGGGCGGATACCAGAGGCCGTGCTCGGCGCAGGCGTCGCGGAGGTGATCATTGACCACTCCGGGTTCGACCACGGCCAAACGCTCGAGGGTGTTGATCTCCTTGATGGCGTTCATCGCGTCGAAGGCGATCACGACGCCGCCGGCGACCGCGTTGGCTCCGCCCGACAGACCGGTGCCGGCGCCGCGCGTGACGACGGGCGCACCGTGGGCGATGCACGCCTGCACAACTGTCTGTACCTGCTCGGCTGTGCGCGGACGGACCACCGCTACGGGCATCTCGTAGGGAGCCCACTCGGCATCGTCGTGGATGTAGCTCGCCATGATGTCGGGGTCGGTGATCAGTCGATCCGCATCGATCTGCGAGCCGAGCGCCTCGAGGAGTGTCATGCCTCCACGATAGTGACGGCGGCTACACCACCCCATGTAGATTTACTCCGAGAAACCGGAAACCGTATGGGCATTCTCTCCATACTCGCCGTTCGTCTGACAAGGGAGTGCCGATGCACGAGAACTGGCTGCAGCTTCTCCTGGCCGAGGCATCCACCGAGGAACTGATCGAGCATCGCGATCAGTTGGCCGCCGGGTCAGCCCCGGAGGCCGCTGCCGAGATCGAGCGAGAAGCCCGATCGGCGCTTCAACTACGAAGTCTCCTGGCTCAGCGCCGACAGCGCGCCACCGAACTGGGGGCGCTCAACGACATCGCGTCGCTGCTCACCACGATGCACGATCACCACGCCCTCCTGCAGGAGATCGTGGATCAGGCCAAACGACTGCTCGGCGTCGACCTTTCGTACCTTGCTCTCATTCATGACGACATCTTGATCATCGAAGTGACGAGCGGGGCGTATACGTCGCAACTGCTCGGCCTCACGGTTCCGTTCCGCGAAGGTCTGATCGGTCGCGTGGTCGAGAACTCCTCTCCTGCTTGGTCTCCCGACTATCGAAACGATCCCTCGTTTGCACACATCGGGCCCGCCGACGACGCAGCACGAGCCGAGAACATGCGCGGCCTGCTGGCCGTGCCACTGACGTTGAACGGCAAAATTCTGGGTGCTCTGTGCGCGTGCAAACGTCAGGAGCGCCGATTCGGCAACGAGGAAGTTGCGTTGCTGTCCGCCCTCGCAGCTCATGCCTCGGTGGCGATCGAGAATGCCCGCTCTCTCGAACGCTATCGCGCGACGGTTGCAGAAGTGAATGCAGCGAACACCGAACTTGCCGAGCGCACAGCACTTCTCGAACAGACACTGACCTGGGACCGATCGCTCACACAAGTTGTCCTGCGCGGCGGTGGAGTCCGTGAACTCGTGGAAGAAACCTCGGCGTCGACGGGTTCGCCGGTGTTCTTCGTGACCGGAACATCCGAGATTCCACCGGGATTGCAACGGGTGAGCGAGAGTGTTCGTCGAGTTTTCGACATCTTCGCTGCAGACAGACGCGAGCAGGAAGTGACGCTCATCGTCGGTGAGCAGTTCCTCTTCGCCACCGAAGTGCGCAGCGCCGGTGACCAACTCGGGGTTCTGTTCCTGCTCTCGCGCCGAGAACCCACCGCCGCCATGAGATTGGCACTCGAAAGGTCGGCCCCGGCCATTGCGCTTGCGCTGGTGGGCGAACGGGCGGCCCGGGAAGCCACCCGTCGAGCACGCGACGCATTTCTGGTCGATCTGATCACCAGGCCAGCGCCGACGCCGGCCGAGGTCAACGGCCAGTTCCGCCTGGCCGGGCTCAACCCCGACCGCTCGTACACTGTCGTGGTGGCCCGCCCGGCAGACGCCGTCGACCGTACTCGTCGCAGTATCGAGGAAATTGCATTTCCCTCGGGAACTGTTGTTGCCGAGCATGGTTCACGGGTCATCGCATTGATTCCCGGAATGTCACCGGCAGAGGTTGCGGCGGCATGGGTGCAGCCGGCGGAGAACCCGACCGTCGGAATCGCCGATCCCGCAGTGGGAGCGGAAGGTCTGGCGCGAGCCTATGTCGAGGCGCAGCACACTGTCGACGTCCTCGAGACGCTCGGGCGGGCCTCACACGTGGAACCGGCAAGTTCACTCGGCATCTACCGAATTCTGCTCAGCCGCACCGGCCGCGAAGAACTGGAAGCACTGACGCAGCGGTCCCTCGGCCCACTCCTCGAGGAGGAGCAGCGACGCGGCGTTCCGCTATTGGACACCCTCGCGTCGTACCTGTCGCACAATTGCAAACATTCTGCGACCGCCGCAGCGCTCGCGATTCACGCCAACACCCTGTACCAACGCCTCGAATCGATCGACCGGTTGATCGGGACACAGTGGCGTCAGCCGGACCAGGCGCTCGATCTTGCGCTCCTGATCCGGCTGCGTGCCAGTGCGGGGAAACTCGGTCAGATCTGAGCGGGCTTGCTCGATCGCTTTGCCAGAACCACTACAAGGATTGCGGCGCAGAGCATCACGGCGCCCACCACCCACAAACCTGCCTTGGCATTTCCGGTCACATCGGTGAGCCAGCCGGTGATGTACGGAGCGCCGAAGCCCGACGCATTGCCGATCGAGTTGATCATCGCGATACCCGCAGCCGCGCTGGCGCCCGTCAGGAACGTGGTGGGCAGGTACCAGAAGACGGGGAGCGCGCACAGGACGCCGACGGCCGTGAGCGAGACCGCAATCATGACGGTGAACGGTGAATCCAGATACAGCGCAATCGGAATGGATACCGCACCCAGGAGCGTCGGTGCTGCAACGTGCCACATTCGTTCACCCGTCTTGTCGGAATGGCGGCTCCACAGCACCATCGCGACAGCGCCGATCGCGTAGGGGACGGCCACGATCAGACCCGTCTCGACGAGCGAGAAATCAGTATTGAACGTCTGCTTGAATCCCGCGACGATGCTCGGCAGGAAGAAGCTCAAAGCGTAGAGGCCGTAGGTGATTCCGAAGTAGACCAGACCGAACCCGATGACGCGGGGATCACGCAGGGTCTTGCCGGCAGACTGGTGACCGGCGTCGCCGAGTTCCTTTTCCTCGTCGGCCATGGACTTCATCAGCCACGTGCGCTCCTCGAGGGTCAACCACTTGGCGTCGGCGGGACGATCGGTGAGGTAGAACCAGACGACAAACGCCAAGATCACGGCGGGCAGACCCTCGATCAGGTACATCACGCGCCATCCGGCCAGGCCGAACAGACCGTCGCCGTACTGGATGATGGCGGCCGAGAGCGGGGCGCCGAGCGCCGACGAGAGCGGAAGCGTCAGCAGGAACAAGCCCATCAGGCGTACGCGGTACTTCTTCGGGAACCAGAAGGTCAGGTAGAGAAGAACTCCGGGGAAGAAGCCGGCTTCGGCGATTCCCAGCAGAATGCGGAGGAAATAGAGGCTGCCCACGTTGGGCACAAATGCCAGCGCAGCGGCGAGGATGCCCCAGGTGAGCATGATGCGCGCGATCCACAGCCGGGCGCCGAAGCGGTGCAGGGCCAGGTTGCTCGGCACCTCGAACAGTAGATAGCCGACGAAGAAGAGCCCGGAGGCGAGGCCGAACATGGTCTCGGTCATCCCGAGGTCGGCGCTCATGGTGAGCTTCGCGAAGGCGATGTTCGTACGATCCAGATAGTTCACGAAATAGAGCAGGATCAGAAAGGGGATCAGCCGTCGCGCTACCTTCTTCACCACGCGAGATTCGATCTCGCTCGGTGTAACCCCACCGTCAGTGGTGGTGCTATCGGTGGAGGTCATGGCAGGGGTACTCCTCGGAAAAGGTCAGCGGTGCTATCAACGAAGTGACTCAAGCCACAGTAGAAGCACTACCGAGCTCAACCTATGTGGACAATCTCTACAGAAGCCGTCCCCGCATGTGCGATTACTCCCGACGATCCGGCAAATGATTCCCGGCAGCCCGACGAACGTCCTTGACCAGTCGAACGCGACAAAACCGTCTGAGCTGCGGGTTTAGAGCTACTGGCATCGAGTCAGTGGCTAGTGTTGTCGGCGAAATAGCCGGAGCAAGTGCGCACGCACCGCATGACTTGAAGGACAGAACATGACGAAGTTGGTTCGGACCACGATGACCCGCCGGTCCTCCACCGCAGTCGCTGCCACCATCGCGGCGGTCGCTTTTTTCACCGCCGCCTGCGGCAGCGACTCCGACAAGACTGACTCGGAAAAGACCGCTACCGGCGCTTCGTCCGCTATGTCCTCGGTCAGCGTCGGTGGGAAGGCACTTGACGCCAAATTCGAGACGAAGTGCGCAAAGGACGGCGGCACGACAGTGATGACACTGCTCGACGCGGAAAATGCGACCTACGGCGTATTGACCGTCTCGGCCATCATCGATGAATCCGGCACGGTTCAGACTGCTGGAATCGCCGGAAGCGAGGGTGGATCGAACGGTCTGCCGTACACCGCCGGATTCGCACCGGGTCTGCCCGGCGGGTCGGCCAGTGCCAAGCAGGACGGCAATACCTTCGTGGTGACGGGCGAGGGAATCGGCGCCCGGGACGGGAGCAACCCGACGGAGACGTCGAGCTTCGAGATCACGTTCGCCTGCGAGTCCGTCATCGGCGGCTGAACGATAGAAGCAGGAGAATCGTGCACCTGTACTCAGGTGCACGATTCTTGCTAGCTGATCCCCAACTGTTCGCGCAGTTGGACGACGCGGAGCACGATGACTCCGATTGTCACCACGGTGACGGCACCAAAAGCGATCCAGCCGATCCGCACTGCTTTCACTCGGTTCTCGCCGGCGCCCAACCACTGTGGGACGTACAGGAAGGCAGCTGCCGTTGCGGCACCGGCCACCAGGCCTCCCGCGTGACCCCAGAACGAGATCCCGGGCAGCGAAATGCTGATGATCACGTTGATCGCGATCACCGAGATGATCGGGACCGGGCTTCGACGCAAACGCAGGAGAAGAACTGCCTGTGCACCCATGATGCCGAAGATCGCACCCGACGCCCCAGCAGTCCAGGACAAGGCAGTGAGCGAAGAGAACACCGGCTGGAAGGCCATCACCGAGGCGGAACCGCCGAGAAGCGAAACCAGGTAGATGCCGATGTACCGGGAGCGGCCCATCACGATTTCGGTGTCGCGCCCCAGGATGTAAAGCGCGTACATGTTGACCGCAAGGTGCAGGATGCCGAAGTGCAGGAACCCGGAGCCGATGAGTCTGAACCAGTCACCGCTGGCGACCAGACCCGGATTGAGTGCCCAGTTCGCGAAGATCGACGAGCCGACCTGATTGTTCATGATGCTTCGCGACTGCGCGAAGGTCGCGAGGAACGCCAGGACGTTGAGCCCCATCAAGGTGTACGTCACGACTGGGACCGCGCGGGTGGGGCTCACGGTGTTTCCGGCGACGCCCCGAACGGGACGGACATCGCGTTGACCGGCAGCTACACAGTCGACACATTGGTATCCCACCGCCGCCTCGCGAAGGCAGTCCGGGCACGCCGGGCGTCCACAACGATTGCAGGAAAGTGCGGTAGGTCGATCTGGATGGCGGACGCACCGCGGTTGGGGCGGGATGCCCTCACTCGCACCGCCGCCCCAACCGGGGTTCGTCATCTGCTTGTTTTACCTGTTCAGGAGATGGTGATGCTGTTGATCACGACGGGCTCGACCGGACGATCGCCACGATCGACGGCGGTCGAGGAGATAGCGTCGACAACCTTCTTGGAATCGTCGTCGAGAACCTCACCGAAGATGGTGTGGCGACGGTTCAGGTGCGGCGTCGGGCCGGTGGTGATGAAGAACTGCGAGCCGTTGGTTCCCGGGCCTGCGTTGGCCATGGCCAGCAGGTAGGAGCGGTCGAACTGCAGTTCCGGGTGGAACTCGTCACCGAACTTGTAGCCCGGGCCGCCGGTGCCGGTGCCGGTGGGGTCGCCACCCTGGATCATGAAGCCGTCGATGACGCGGTGGAAGATGGCACCGTCGTAGAACGGGCCGGTCTTGGTGCCGGCGGCGTTTGCGGTGGTGTACTCCTTCGAGCCGTCGGCGAGGCCGACGAAGTTCTCGACGGTCTTCGGCGCATGGTTGCCGAACAGAGCGATCTTGATGTCGCCGCGGTTCGTGTGCAGCGTTGCGGTTGCGGTCTGATGAGTTGAAGTCACACCACCATCGTGCCATTGCCGACGTTCTCGCGGATGTCGCCCCGCAAAACTCTCCCTGTCCCCGCCTCCCTGTTATGGCACAGTGAAGTCATGACACGAGTGACCGAGTCCCTCAGCACGCAGTTGCCCGACACCTTCGATCACGCGCGCGCCCGCGTCGAAGACACCTTCGACGAGACTGCCGCCTACCTCGAAGAGACAGCGGCTCGTATCAAGGAGTCCGAGGCAGCCGACAACGCTCGCCGCATCGCCGCGGTGGTCGCCACTTCGGTTGCTCGCGGCGCCGGGCAGGTCGGGTTGTTCCTGGGTCGCCAGGGCAAAGTCCTCGCCAAGAAGGGCGTCGAGCGCGCCAAGGCCATCCCCGCCAAGTCCGCGGAACGCACCGAGAAGCCTCGCGGCCGCAAGCGCGTCACCGTGTTCGTCATCGCCGGTGTCGCGGTGATCGGCGGCGCGGTGTTCTTCAAGAGCCGCCGACGCGAACATCCGCCGGTCGCTTCCGCACCCCCTCGCCTCGAGGAGAACTCGGCCGAAAAGACCGCTTAGTCGACATGAGAAAAGCCCCGGAACATATTGCGTTCCGGGGCTTTTCGATGTTCACGTTCAGCAGTTGGACGGTGCCGGGACGTTGTTGAAGCGATCGATCATGTACCCGACGGATTCGGGGGTGCCCACCAGGTACGGCGTCGCGTGATTGATTGCCATGCCCGGAATGATCGGGGGCAGTTCGTTGACGGAGAACTGCACCGTTGCGCCCTTACCGCACCAGTCTCGCGCCAGTTGCTGTCCCTGACCGAACGGAACGATGTCATCGGAGCGGCCATGCTGAATCAGCACGGGCGACTCCGGCGTCAGCTTGCCGATCTTCTGCTCGTCGAGGATCGCCTGCGCCATGGGCAGACGGGCCAGAACCGCGGACAGTGATTCACCGGAATTGGTGAAACTCGACGACTGCTGGAAGCCGAACTGCAATCCACTTTCGGCGACGCACTGGTTCTTGGTGGCGGCCAACATCTGTCGGCCACGATCGTTGATCTCGGCGTCGAGCAGCGGCTGAACCTCGGGGTACTGCGCAAGGATCCCGTTGAGCGCGTAGCCGATCACTCCGGTGAGGAACGTGCCGTCGACCTGCTGCAGCGTCGCCGCCAGATCGGCGGGCGGTGCACCTGCGTAGGTGCCCTTGAGATCAAGCTCGGGAGCGTACGACGGCTTCAATTCCGTTGCGGCAGCGGCAGCTCCACCACCTTGCGAGTAGCCCCACAGTCCGACGGGGCCGTCGGCGGGAATGCTCGTGTTCGGGAGTTGCTGAGCGGCGCGCACCGAGTCCAGAACCGCATGTGCTTCGGCTTCACGGTTGACGTAGGTGTGATCGCCCGGAGTCCCGAGGCCCTCGTAATCGGTGACTACGACGGCAATGCCGTTGAGCAGCAACGTGTTCACCCAGATGGACTCGTAGCCGACCATGACGTCCGTCGGGAACTGGTACTCGATGCCGGTGTTGAACAGCTTGGACGGTGCGCACTGATCGCCCTGTCCGTGCGTTCCCACCGCTGCGGCAACCAGTGGACGCGCCCCCTGCCCGGTCCACGGATTCGACGGTTCGAGATAGGTGCCCGTCACGGCAACGGGGGCACCCTTGGCGTCCTCGCTTCGGTACATGATCTTGGTGGCGGTTGCCGGCCATGCACCATTCGATCCGGGCACGCTCAGCAGCAGTGGTGACGGCTCACTCTTGATGAGATCTCCGTTGGCACCGTCCGGTAGTTCGGACGGCGGCGTGTAGAAATCCGCCGGTTCAGCCATTGCGGCGGGGGCCGTCACAGCACCCATGACCAGTGCTGCGACGGAGACCCCGGCCGCCCACCATGCTCTGCTCTTCACGTTTCGATCTCCCCACGTTCGCCTCCGCTGTGGCTTGGCACACAGCGAACGCAGAGTAACACATACCTCACGTAACACTTTTTCGTGAGGTTTTCGCCTCAACAGGCTGTATTACAACCGTTTACGACTACTTCGTGGGCTCCAGATTGGTGGTCAGCAGCGCACGAAGCTTGTCGGTATCAGCCGAGGTCCAGGCCTCGGGATGCAGGATCTTGGCCCACATGTCCGCTGCATCCTCGCCGTAATTGTGACCATGCCCGGACGGGACGTCCGCCGAGAAGACCATGTCGAGGGTGACCTGCCAGAAGGTCACGAGAGGCACCCACGTCATTCCCGGATCCACGTCGCGGCCCAGCGGTTCCTTGAGCCAATCAGGCTTGTTGAGCAGCAGGTCGAAGGACCACCACGTGATCGGGTCGCTGGCGTGCTGCCAGTACACGATGCGATCGTCGTCCCAATCCGACTTCAGCTCCAGATCCTCCGGATCACCGGCAAACCGAATGGCGCGTCCACCGTCGATCACCGGCAGAATTTCCTTCGACCCCGAGTCGCGACTGTCCGTGATTTCCTGCCATTGGGCAGTGAAGTTGGGAGTTCCGACCCACAGTGCGCCGTCGACGCGCGTCATCATGTCCTGGGCGCCGGCAAACGCTGCCTGACCACCGTAGGAGCCGAGGCTCTCACCGAAGACAACCAGTTCGGGACGCGTCTCCACGGGCAGGTCGATCCACTTGGCGTAGACCGCGTTGAAGAGTGCCCGCCCGGCGATCATCGGCGTCTCGCGGTCTGCGATGAAGGCCAACGGACTCGGAAGGAACGAGTACTGCATCGACGCGATCGCCGTGTCGCCGCCCTCGACGTACTCGAATGCCGACGCGACGTCCTCGTTCACCCAACCACGACCGGTGGTCGTCACGACTGCGAGAGTTCCGCGGTCGAGGCCGCCGGTGCGCTCCAACTCGTCGACGACGCGCTCTGCAACACCGTTGATCGAGTCCGAGGATTCACGTCCGGCGTACACGCGGATGGGTTGTTTCGCTTCACGTCCGGTCAGCGCAGAGATCTCGGCTGCGGTGGGACCGCTGCCCATGAAGGTGCGCCCCTCCTGGCCCAGGGAATCCCAGGCTTCCGCCGACATCGGCGAACCACTGCGCTCGGCGATCATGGGTTGCTCGATGCCGTCCGGTGTTTCGTGATCGGCACCGGAGAAACTCCAGTTCGCGAACGCGATCAACCCGTTGTACAGCGCACCGTTCACGATGAAGATGCCGAGGGCGAAGATGACGATCAAGCTGCCGACCTTCGCCGCCTCGAGGGGAACGAACCGAAGTGCGACTGCGGTGAGCTTGTTGGTGGTGAAACGAAGACCGCGACCGGCCTCGAGCAGGATGAACCAGATGCCGAGTGAAATCATCAGCACCAGAAGGTAATTCGCCTGATTGGTGCGGGGAGCTTCGACAAGATCCCGGACGATCTGCTGCCACCACGAACCGAGGACCAAGAACGTCGGAACAAGAATGACGGCCGCAGCCAACAGGACTCGCCAGCCGATCTTCTTGGTGCGATCCGACCACTGCGGTTCGACGCCGCACTTGCGGATCATCCAGGCAACCGTCACGCCGACGCCGTATCCCATCGCGAGCGAGATGCCTGTCGCAACGCCCTGCAGGTACCACGCGCGCGGCAACAGGGAGGGACTCATCGACCAGGTGAAGAAGACCAGAGCAAAGGCAAGCCCGACCGGATGCAGCGTCTTGCAATAGAGGCGCAGCCGTTCCCACACACGTTTCATGCCGGAATCGTATGCGCCCCGTGCCCGAATAAGGTCACGAGGCGCACACGCGTCCAGTCTGTTTACGGGGCGAAGCGCAAAATCGCGGCAACTGCGCCGCCGCCCGGAATGTCCTCTGCGCGTACAGCGAGTACCCGAGCACCCGTCAGGAGCGCACGACGAGCGATCTCGTCGACGACCCCGTAGGTGCTTCCGTTGGTCGACTCGCCGGTCGTGAGAGCGCCCGTCAGGGGATCGAGACTTCCGGGTACGACGGAATCGATGTCGATGAAAACGGTGTCGACCTGGCCGTAGGTCGCGGCGGTGGCCACGTCGGCGACGTCGGTTTGAGTGCGTCCCTGTTCGGTGCGCACGTTGAAGGTGTCACGCACCGCCGCGAGCTGCTCGGCGTGGAAATCGTCGAGCGCAGGACGCGAACCGTCCGCCACTTCCTGCGTCGACAAGGCTTCCGGGTTTCCCTCGACGGTTTTGTCGACCAGGTGGCGGTACGAATTCACGGAGCGATACACCGATGCGATGGGTTCCGCGGCAGCCAGGATCAAGGGGACGTCGCGGCCGGCGAGGACACCACGAACCTCGTGATCGACTGCGCGGGCGTACTGATTGACGCGCAACTTTCGGCTGTCCGACCCCGACAGTCGACCCGCTTCGGTGCGACTGTTGATCGAGGACTTGCCCGCGTGATCCGCAGCGTTCTTCGGCATTCCCTGGACACGAACCTCGTCGGCGGGCTGATCGGCGGCAATCTCGATCAGTCGCACCGACCCCTCTGCCAGAGCGAGAACGAACGCCGTCTGGGGGAAGGTCACAGAACGAAGCAGCGGCTTGAGATGGAACCGATCGCTGACCGTTTCGAGCGCTTGCAGACGGTTGGGGAGGCGGAAGGTCACCAGACGCTCCGGCGTCGCGTACGTGACCAATGAGCGCGACTGGAAGCGCCAGAAATCGTCGTCGTCGTCGAGCTCTGCGTATTCGGCCTCGAACAGTTTGCGCTCGGCCGGATCCTCCACCGATGCGAGTGCCGAGCGGACCTGGTCCTTGAAGGCGATGCGCGCTTTGTCATGATCCTGCGGCGCATCTTCAGTCGGAGTCACGATGGTGATGCAGGTGGGCCCTTCCACCTCCGCGAGTGCGGCAATTTCACCGTGGCTGGGAATGTCGTTGTGAAGCACTACGAACCTCCTGAAATTGGGTTCTCCTCACGCTACGCCCGGCTGGTTATGACCACTAGACTTTCCGGAGAATTCGGGACGAACGGTCCATAGTGGGCGCGGTTCTAGCCACCCCACTCCGAGCGAACGGCATGTTCATCGCCTCCAGTGCGCCGAAAGTGCCGTTCGCTCAAAAAGGGGAGGGCCACGAGAGCGTCGGCGGGGCAAAACGTCGGGTCGACAAACGGTGGGTGGAGATACAAAAACACCCTCCCGGATCCCGGGAGGGTGTTTTCTTACTGTGGAGCCTAGGAGATTCGAACTCCTGACATCTGCCTTGCAAAGGCAGCGCTCTACCAACTGAGCTAAGGCCCCGTTCGGTTTTCTGACCGGAGTCAGAGTACCTAGGTTCTATCCTGTTTCCAAATCGTGCCAAACCTTGTCTCCGCGCTGACTTTTGATCAGCTTGGTGACCCCGAGAGCTACCAGAATTCCGGCCCCGACAAGCAGGAAAACCTTCATTCCAGCAACCCTTCTTCGGCACATGGGAGTGGGCCTAGGAGGACTTGAACCTCCGACCTCTTCATTATCAGTAAAGCGCTCTAACCACCTGAGCTATAGGCCCCTGAACCGATTCCAAAGATTACCCCACCGGGCCGCTGACACCAAAACGGGCCCGGCGGAGCAATGTTTTCGCAGGTCAGTCGCGGTCGGCGAGAGTTACCTCGACGCCACCAACCAGGTCGCTGCAGAGGTTGTAGATGAACGATCCGATCGTGACGAGCGCCGTGAAAAGCACCATGTTTGCGATACCGATCAGCGCGGCGTAGCCGAACACCTGGCCGGCCGTCACCAGACCGTCCGAGCCGCCGTCGGCAACGATGTCGGTGAACGCGTTGTTCAGGCGATCCCAGACACCCATACCATCGAGAACGACGTAGAGCAGTCCGACGGCCACCATCCACACGAAGAACAGCGACACCGAGATCACGGAGGTGATCTTGAGCGTGGACCACGGGTCGATACGACGGATCTGGACCGTTGCGCGCAGCGGCGCACCGTCGACGACCGAAGCCGGTCCGGCGTGAGTTTTCTCACCCTTCACCGCAGCAGGCAACGGATGCTTGGCCTCGGAGAGGTCAGGCATGTCCTTCGGCAGATCCTTGCGATCGATGTGCCGGGTGGGCCCGTCGATCGCTGCGGCTTTTGCTTTCGGATTTGCAGCCCTCGGATCTGCGCCCGCGGGTGCAACTGCCTTGGCTGCGACGGTCGGTGCGTTGCTCTTGGCTGCTGCCGCACCGGCGATACCACCGGTAGCTGCAGCCGCTGCTGTTCCTGTCACGACGGGACGTGCCGGCTGCGCACCGGCGGGTCGGCCCGATTGCGGCTGTCCCTTCGGTGCGGGAGATTTAGCCTGGCCACCCTGCGCCGGACCGGCCGCGGCAGGACGCTGCGGACCCGTAGGCGGCTTACCCCCGGCCGGAGCTGCCGGTCGACCCGCAGGGGCACCAGCGCCGGCAGGGCGCGTGATGTTGGTCTGCGGCTGACTTTGCGGAACCTGGTTCTGCGGTGCCGGAGCCTTGACTGGGTTCTGAACAGCCGGGTTCTGAGCACTCGGGTTCTGAGCAGGAGCCTTCGGCGCCTGAGACGGCTGACCCTGAGGCTGGCCTGACGGCTGGGGTCCGCGCTGCCACGGCGGTGCCTGGCTGCCACGAGCCTGATTGGCAACCGGTTGCGGCGGAGCCTGACCATCACCCTTCGCCGGAGTTACCGGCGCAGCCGGAGCCACAGAAGGAGCAGAAGGAGCCTGTCCCTTGGCCGCACCCGCACCCGCGGCCTCGGGAGCCGCAGCCGCCGGCTTCTGAGCCGAATCCGACGGGCCGCGAGGCGGCTCCGGTGCCTTGGGCGCCGGAGCTGCCTCGGAAGCTTTGGGTCCGCCGTCCGCTGGAGCTGCAGGTTTCGAGGTCTGCGGCCCCGCCGGAGCAGTTGCCTGCTCCGGCTTCGGTGGCACCTGACCTGAAGGGCTTTCGCTCTTCCGGTCACTGCCCGGCTGGTTGGGAGTGCTCACTAGGACTCCTTAGCTCCATCGGCATTGTCTGCGTTGTCGGTGGTCTCTGCAGCGAGCTCTTCGGGCTCGTCGGCGTTGCGCGCAATCGCGAGCAGTGTGTCGCCTTCGCCGAGGTTCATCAGACGCACGCCCTTGGTCTGGCGTCCCGCCTTACGAACCTGCTTGGCAGCCGTCCTGATGACGCCGCCGCCCGAGGTGATCGCGTACAGCTCGTCGTCGTCGTCGACGATGAGCGCACCGACCAGAGTGCCACGTTTCTTGTCGTACTGAATCGTGAGTACGCCCTTGCCGCCGCGACCCTGCACCGGGTAATCCTCCATGCCGGTTCGCTTGGAGTAACCGCCCGAGGTGGCGACCAGGAGGAACGTTCCTTCACGAACGACGTTGAGCGAAAGCAGCTCGTCGTCGCCGTTGAAACGCATGCCCTGGACACCGGAAGTGGCGCGGCCCATCGGACGCAGTGCCTCGTCGGTGGCAGAGAAGCGGATCGATTGGCCCTGTGCCGAGACCAGGAGCAGGTCGTCGTCGGCGGAGCAGAGAACAGCGCCGACCAGTTCGTCCTCACCACGCAGGTTGATGGCGACGATGCCACCGCTGCGGTTGGAGTCGAAGTCGGTGAGCTTGGACTTCTTGACCAGGCCGTTGCGAGTGGCGAGCACCAGGTAAGGCGCGTCTTCGTACGTCTTGATCTGGATGACGGACTGGATGCGCTCGTCCGGCTGGAAGGCCAGCAGGTTGGCAACGTGCTGGCCGCGAGCGGTACGGCTCGCCTCGGGCAGCTCGTAAGCCTTCGCGCGGTAGACGCGGCCCTTCGTGGTGAAGAACAGCAGCCAGTCGTGCGTAGAGGTGACGAAGAAGTGCGAGACGATGTCGTCCTGCTTGAGGCCGGCACCCTGAACACCCTTGCCGCCGCGCTTCTGCGAGCGGTAAAGATCGGTCTTGGTGCGCTTGGCGTAGCCGGTCTCGGTGATCGTGACGACAACGTCTTCGCGGGCGATCAGATCCTCGTCGTTGACGTCTCCGTCGGCGGCGATGATGCGAGTACGACGGTCGTCGCCGTACTTGTCGACGATTTCCTTGAGCTCGTCACGAACGATCGCGCGCTGACGCTCCGGGCGAGCCAGAATGTCTTCGAGGTCCGCGATTTCGAGTTCGATCTCGGCCAACTCGTCGACGATCTTCTGACGCTCGAGGGCGGCCAGACGACGCAACTGCATGCCGAGGATGGCGTCGGCCTGGATCTCGTCGACGTCGAGGAGCTCCATCAATCCGGCGCGAGCGATGTCGACGGTCTGCGACGCACGGATCAAGGCGATGACCTCGTCCAGAGCGTCGAGGGCCTTGACCAGACCGCGCAGGATGTGGGCGCGCTCCTGCGCCTTGCGAAGCAGGTACCTGGTACGACGAACGATGACCTCGAGCTGATGCGCCGTGTACAGACGGATCATCTGGTCGAGGCGCAGCGTGCGCGGCACTCCGTCGACGATGGAGAGCATGTTGCAGCCGAAGCTGGTCTGCAGCTGGGTGTGCTTGTAAAGATTGTTCAGCACGACCTTGGCAACGGCGTCACGCTTGACGGTGACGACGATGCGCATGCCGACGCGGTCCGAGGACTCGTCGTGGATGTCGGAGATGCCACCGATCTTGGCGTCACGAACCTGCTCGGCGATGGAGGTGATCAGGTTGTCCGGGTTGACCTGGTAGGGCAGCTCGGTGATGACGATTGTGGTGCGGCCCTTGGCATCTTCTTCGATCTCGACGACGCCGCGCATACGAACGGAGCCACGGCCGGTGGTGTAGGCGTCCTGGATGCCCTGTCCACCGACGATGAGCCCGTGCGTCGGGAAGTCGGGTCCCTTGATGCGCTCCATGACGGCCGCGAGGGTGGCTTCCTCGTCCGCTTCGAAGTTGTCGAGCGCCCAGTAGATGGCCTCGGCAACTTCACGCAGGTTGTGCGGCGGAATGTTGGTGGCCATACCGACGGCGATGCCGTTGGAACCGTTGATCAGAAGGTTCGGGATACGGCTGGGCAGAACCGTCGGTTCCTGCGTCTTGCCGTCGTAGTTCGGAGTGAAATCGACTGTCTCGTGGTCGATTTCGCGCAGCATTTCCATCGCGAGCGGCGTGAGCCTGCACTCGGTGTAACGCATGGCGGCTGCGCCGTCGTTGCCGCGGGAGCCGAAGTTCCCCTGACCGTCGACGAGCGGGTAACGCAGCGACCACGGCTGGGCCATACGGACCAACGTGTCGTAGATCGAGGAGTCGCCGTGGGGGTGGTAGTTACCCATGGTCTCGGCGACCGGTCGGGCAGACTTCACGTATCCGCGGTCCGGACGATATCCGTTGTCGTACATCGCGTAGAGCACGCGGCGGTGCACCGGCTTCAGTCCGTCGCGGACATCCGGCAGAGCGCGACCGACGATGACGCTCATGGCGTAGTCGATGTAGCTGTTCTGCATTTCCTGCTGGATGTCGACCGGTTCGATCCGGTCGTGTTGCGGACCGTCCGGTGGCAACGTGGTGTCGGTCATGAGCTCACTTTCTTAAAAGAGGGGGCAAGCCCCTGTGCGCGGAAAAGGAGTCCGGGGACTCCGAAACCGCTCACAGGGCCGCAGGCCTACACGTCGAGGAAACGAACGTCCCGGGCATTGCGGGTGATGAAGCTGCGTCGTGCTTCGACGTCTTCGCCCATCAGCACGCTGAACAGCTCGTCGGCAGCAGCCGCGTCGTCGAGCGTGACGAGACGCAGAACGCGCACCGTCGGGTCCATCGTGGTTTCCCACAGCTCCTTGGCGTTCATCTCGCCGAGGCCTTTGTAGCGCTGGATGCCGTCGTCCTTGTTGATCTTCTTGCCGGACTCGAGGCCTGCCTTGACCATCGCGTCGCGCTCGCGGTCGGAGTACGCGAATTCCGGCTGCGCACCCTTCTGCCACTTGAGCTTGTACAGCGGCGGCTGCGCGAGGTAGACCTTGCCGTGCTCGACGAGCGGCCGCATGAAGCGGAACAGCAGCGTGAGCAGCAGCGTTGCGATGTGCTGACCGTCGACGTCGGCGTCGGCCATGAGCACGATCTTGTGATAGCGCAGCTTGGCGATGTCGAACTCGTCGTGGATGCCCGTGCCGAACGCGGTGATGATCGACTGGACTTCGGTGTTCTTGAGGACGCGATCGATACGCGCCTTCTCGACGTTGATGATCTTTCCGCGAAGCGGGAGGATCGCCTGGTACATCGAGTCTCGGCCGGACTTGGCCGAGCCGCCTGCGGAGTCGCCCTCCACGATGTAGATCTCGGACTTCTCCGGATCGTTGGAGCGGCAATCGGCGAGCTTGCCTGGCAGGCCACCGAGGTCGGTCGCGCTCTTACGACGGACCAGCTCACGCGCCTTACGTGCGGCGACGCGGGCCTGCGCCGACGAAACAGCCTTGTTCACAATGGTTTTCGCGTCGGCGGGGTTCGCCTCGAACCAGTGCGCGAGGTGCTCGTTGCACGCCTTCTGCACGAAGGACTTGACCTCGGTGTTGCCGAGCTTGGTCTTGGTCTGACCCTCGAACTGGGGTTCACCGACCTTCACCGAGATGATGGCCGCGAGTCCCTCACGGATGTCGTCACCGGTGAGCTTGGGATCCTTGTCCTTGAGCAGCTTCTTCTCGAGCGCGTACTTGTTGACCGTTGCGGTCAGTGCGGCGCGGAAGCCCTCTTCGTGGGTGCCACCCTCGTGGGTGTTGATCGTGTTGGCAAAGGTGTGCACGGACTCCGAGTAGCCGGAGTTCCACTGCATTGCGACCTCGAGCTCGTGGCCGGTGCCCTTGGCGGTGAAGCCCACGACCGAGTTGTGGATCGGGGTCTTGCTCTTGTTGATGTGCCGGACGTAGTCCTCGAGTCCACCGGGGTAGTGGTAGACCCGGGTCTTGGACTTACGCGGCGCTGCCTGAGCAGCTTCTTCGGCTTCTTCGGCAGCAGACTTGGGAGCCTCGGCCACCTCGGCAGCTTCGTCGTCGATGACCTCGGCGCGCTCGTCGGTCAGCGTGATGGTCAGGCCCTTGTTGAGGAAGGCCATTTCCTGCAGACGACGCGCAACGGTCTCGAAGTTGTAGCGGGTGGTCTCGAAGATCTCGGGATCGGCCCAGAAACTGACGGTGGTGCCGGTCTCCTTCGTCGGGTCGCCCTGTACGAGCTCTCCCGGCTTGGAATCGGTGTACGTCTGCTGCCACCGGTAGCCGTCGACCTTGATGTCGACGTCGAGCCGGGTGGAAAGCGCGTTGACCACCGAGATACCGACGCCGTGCAGACCACCGGAGACAGCGTAGGAGTCGGAGTCGAACTTGCCGCCGGCATGCAGTTGGGTCAGCACGACCTCGACGGTGGGGACTCCGGAGGCGTGCATGCCGACCGGGATGCCACGGCCGTCGTCGATGACGCGGATTCCGCCGTCTTCGAGGAGGGTGACCTCGACCTTGGTGGCGTGTCCGGCCATCGCCTCGTCGACCGAGTTGTCGACGACCTCCCAAATGAGGTGGTGCAGGCCGCGTTCACCGGTGGAACCGATGTACATGCCTGGACGCTTACGTACCGCCTCGAGTCCTTCGAGGACGGTGATGGACGACGCGTTGTAGTCCTTGCTGGAAGTGCTTGTATCTGACTTCTGGGCAGCCACGGGTGGGTAGCTCTCCTTCTCCGTCAATACTCGAGCGCAGCCGTCAGCAAGCCCTTGCGGGTGTCGTCGGAGCGGGTTCGAGAATGTTGCCGCTAGTTACCGTTGACCATCTTACTGGTAAGCACCGACTAGAAGCGGCCAATGACACCCCTGGCTGCGCCGCAGACAGATTTTTACGATCCCCTGAAGGTGAAACGCTAGGAACTTTGCTTCTCCGAGCGACGCTCTCTCAGGCTCGCGATAAATGCCCGCGCATGTTCGGCAACCTCGCCCGGATGCGAAAACGGTGACCAGTGTCCCGCGGCAATTTCACGTCGCTGCAGGTCGGAGACCCATTTTTCGGTGTCTTCGTATCCCACCGGACGAACGGCTTTGTCGTGCTTGTTCAAAATGAGCTGAACAGGCACGTCCGTGTACCGATCCCGCGGCTTGCCGAGAGACGGCCGGATATTCGCGCGATAGAGCTTGAGTCCGTTCACCATGTCGTCCGCGATGGTGGGCGCGGTGTTGACCACACGGGGGTCCAGACCGTCGAAGAAGCCCAGAAATGCCGGCCAGTGCTTGGAGAACCACAGACGCAACGGAAGCGTGCAGAGGCCCGGAATCTGGAACAGAACGGTGTAGGCCGACGCGATTCCCTGCGCCGCCGGGCCGAGGAAACGACGCTTGGACGCGCTCGCCCGGATCCACTTGCCGAGATGATCGAGATTCGGGCCCGAGATGGACGAGAACGACGCGATCTTCTCCTCGGCGCCCGGCTCGCAGACCGCTTCCCAGGTTTCGACGGACCCCCAGTCATGCGCCAGGACGTGCACCGGCTTGCCGGGGCTGACCGCGTCGATGACGGCAAACAGATCGCCGGCCAGTGCGCTCAGTTGGTAGTCCTGCACCCTCGAGGGGATCGTGCTCTCGCCGGCCCCGCGGCTGTCGTAGCTGACGACGCGGAAATCGTCTGCCAGCAACGGCACGATGCGGTTCCACAATTCATGGGTGTCGGGCCAACCATGCACCAGGACGATGGTCTCGCCGTCCGCTTTGCCCTGCTCGAACACGGCCAGGCTGACGGAACCGTTGGTCACACGACGCGCGGTCACGGCATGGACAGGAGAGTGCTTCGACATTGTCGAACCCTTCGGAGTCGGGAATATCTAGAGATCGAGAACGAGACGTCCACCGTCGGAACGGGATACGCAGATGAGCATTTCCGTTTCCTGTTCGGTGTCGGTCAGACGCCTTTCGCGGTGATCGGGTTTACCCGCGAGCACCTTCACGCGACAGGTTCCGCAGAAACCCTGCTGACACGAGTACCCGACACCGGGCAACGTCTTCTTGATGACGTCGAGCGCGGACTCGTCGGCGGGCACGGTGAGCACCTGTCCCGAATTGACCAGCTGCACTTCGAATTCTTTGCCGTCGATCACCGGCGGAGCCCCGAACCGCTCGAAATGCAAAGCAGTGGATGGTGTATCGCGGAAACCGCGGCGGACGGCGTCGAGCATGGGCGTCGGGCCACAGCAGTACACGGCGCCGCCGACCGGTGCTCGCCCGAGAAGGTCTGCGGTGGTGGGCAATCCGAACTCGTCGTCCGGACGCACGAAGACACGCTCGGGATCCCAGGTTGCGATCTCGTCGAGGAACGGCATGGATTCACGGGAGCGGCCCGAGTACACGAAGTACCAGTCCATTCCCAATTCTCTTGCTGCACGGACCATTGCGATGATCGGCGTGATGCCGATGCCACCGGCAACGAACAGAGCGCTACCTTCTCCGACGAACGGGAATCCGTTACGAGGGCCGCGAACAGTGACGTGCTCGCCGGGCTGCAGAGCGTGCATCTCGATGGAACCGCCACCGCCGTCGGGGATTCGGCGCACCGCGACGCTGTATCCCGTGCGATCGGCAGGGTCGCCGCACAGCGAGTACTGCCGCCGCAGACCCGAAGGTAGATGGAAGTCCAAGTGCGAACCCGGATGCCACTGCGGGATCGCTGAACCGTCGGCAGATTCGAAACGCAGGCGAACGACGTTCTCGTCGGTGGCCACCACCTCACGCGTGGTGACCACCATGGTCATGGCCGTGTCGGGGTTGTGGCCCGCGATCTCAGGGTTGTAGTCGTAGGCCGTCAACACCCGAAGGTACTTGTCCGCCAACAATTCCGTGATGCGCATGGCACGGTCGGGACGGCTCTTGCCGGACAGATCGGGTGGCGCCGGAAAACGCGGCAACCCGTCGTGCCCGGAGATGACGTCCTTGACCCTCGAGAGTGAAATCACCGTGCGGCCGCCTGGGCTGCGGGTGACGACGCGAGGTATTGCACCGCCTGGGCGGTCGAGCCCTCTTTACTGGGGTGGTACGACTTGCTGAAGTAGGTCGACATCCGCTTGGCCAGCTCGAACGACGTGGGAACTGTGCCTCGCTTACCCGCCGCGATGAAATCGGACAGGTGAGGGCGTCGACGGCTGGGAGCCTGAGCGGCCAGTTCGGGATCGTTGCGCATGAGGAACCTGGTGCCGCGAATCCACAGCCACACCAGTACCGGCGTGACGACGATCTGCGTTCGGATGCGGCGTGTCTCGCGCTTGTCGAAGTAACGCATCACGTCGTACGCGACGGAGCGGTGTTCGACCTCTTCGGCGCCGTGCCAGCGGAGCAGATCGAGCATGGTCGGGTGCATGCCGGCTTTGTCGAGTCCTTTGGCGTTGAGCACCCAGTCACCGAGGAAAGCGGTGATGTGTTCGATGGCCGCGATGATCGCCAAGCGCTCCACCAGATGATTCTCGGCACGCAGTCCTGTCATCGGACGCGGTCCGAGCAGTTTCGAGAATGTCCACTCCATCTGCTGCGTGTACGGCGTCGGATCGAGCCCGTTTTCCTTGAGATGGACCAGAACGCCCGAGTGCGCGTTGGAGTGCATCGCCTCTTGGCCGATGAATCCGACGACGTCTTCACGGAGTTTCTCGTCCTCGATGAGAGGAAGAGCTTCCTTGAAGGTCTCGACAAACCATTCCTCACCGGCAGGGAGGAGAAGATGGAGCACGTTGAGAACGTGTGTGCTGAACGGATCGCCCGGAATCCAGTGCATGGGCAGATCGGACCAGTCGAACTCGACATTGCGAGCCTGCAACAGGATGTGATCCGGCTCGGCGAACGACGAAGCGGGTGTCGATATCTTCTGCGACATCTAGCTACTCCTTCATGCCTGCCGATCGGTAGGGAACGACAGCCTTGTGACACAGTTCACTCACTAGCGAGTTTTAACTGTAACACGAAGTAATAGGTAGAACCAGGGCCTGGTTGAGTTTTCCTCAGCCGTACGTATCGCGAGGTCCGCGGCCTTTCACATGCCTTTCACCCTTGCGCCAGCTAGGCGCGCTCGGACCGGTGATGCGCAGCGTCTTCACGACACCGTCACCGACGGCAGCAGCGATCTTGGCCAGGATCTGGGACTGCATCATGCGCAACTGAGTAGCCCATGCCGTCGACTCGGCGGAGATACTGAGAACACCTTCTTTCAGAGAAATCGGCTCGGCGTGCGCGGAGATGTCTTCACCGACGACCTGCGGCCACCGACCGAGGACCGTGCCCTCGGACACCTTGGGGGACCACCCACGCGACTTGGAGATAGCGCTGGTGAGAGCACCGAACGGCTGAGGGTCCCGCGCATCCGGGCCGGGGCCGGACCAACCGCTGCGCCGACGCGGGCGGCCGCTTCCGTATTTGGGCGAAGAACGCCCCTGCCCGACGGCCTTGCCGTTGGCCTTGGCTGTCGCGCGCGCCTCCTCGAGGGCACGGCGCGCCAGATCGATCCCCTTGAGCTCGGGCTCCGGAGCCGCGCTGCTGTCTTCAGTCATCGATCTCGACCTCCTGATCCGTCGAGCCTACGGGCACTATCCGCGATATCCGACCGTCTCCGGTATCGGAAGCTTCGACGCCGAACTTGGTCGCCTCGAGTTCGTCCGGCACGTCCTCGGGAACAGCGGCCGTGATCAGCACCTGTTCTGCGGTGGCGGCAACGGTGGCGAGCGCACGACGCCGACGACGGTCCAATTCCGCGAACACGTCGTCGAGCATCAATACCGGGTCGCTGCCGTCGGCGCGTAGCAGGGCGAAACCTGCCAGTCTCAGCGAAAGCGCGAAAGACCACGATTCACCATGACTGGCAAAGCCTTTCGCCGGACTGTCGCCGAGAATCAGCTCCAGGTCGTCCCGATGCGGACCGACCAGACACACTCCGCGATCAATTTCCTTCGAACGCATCTGCGCCAACTCGAGATGGAATCGCTCCTCGAGGTACGCAACGTCGTCGATACCGGAAATCCTTGCAGGGTCGGTGAATTCGGGATCCAACGACGCACCCAGGCTGCTCTTGTATCGAATCGAGGCCGGCCGGGATTCGGGTGCGATGGAACGATACGACTCCGCCAGGTGCGGCGCCAGATCGTGGACCAACTCGAGGCGCCCGGCCAACAATTGTGCGCCGTGAGCGGCCAGATGCCCGTCCCACACCTCGAGGGTGGAGAGGACGTTGTCCGACTCGCCACCACGAGAACCGCGGCGCAAAGCCGCACCGGCAGTTTTGAGCAGCGCCGAACGCTGGCGTAAAACTTTGTCGTAATCCGCACGGACAGCAGCCATTCGGGGAATCCGCGACGTCAACAACTCGTCGAGATAGCGTCGACGATCACCAGGATCACCACGTACCAACGACAGATCTTCCGGCGCGAACATCACCGACTGCAAAATCCCCAGCACTTCGCGTGGGCGACGCGTCGGAGACTGATTTATCCTGGCGCGGTTGGACTTTCCCTCGATCAGTTCGACGTCGATGGTCAGTTCGCGCCCGTTGTTGACCACTGTTGCACCGGCAAAAGCACTAGCGGAACCGCTGCGGATCATCGGTGCATCCGTGGACACTCGATGAGACGACAGCGTCGACAGATACCCGAGTGACTCGAGGACGTTCGTTTTACCGTGCCCGTTCGAACCGAGGAATACGGTTGTTCCCGGTGTGAGGTCAAGCGTCAGCGAATCCCAGGATCGGAAGTCCCGCAGCGAAAATCTACGAACGAACACTTAGCTTCCAGAAGCCGAATTCTTGGGCGAAGCGCTCTTTACCGCGTGACCACCGAACTGATTGCGCAAGGCGGACACAGCCTTCATGGCCGGTGAATCATCCTGTCGTGAAGCAAATCTCGCGAACAGAGCAGCGGAGATGACGGGAGCGGGCACAGCGTGCTTGATGGCTTCCTCGACGGTCCAGCGGCCCTCGCCGGAATCCTCGGTATAGCCCGTGATCTGCGCAAGCTCCGGATCCTCCTCGAGGGCGTCGACAAGCAGATCGAGCAACCACGAACGTACGACGGTTCCCTTCGACCAGGCTCGGAGCACACCGGGAACGTCCGCGATCAGGCTTTCCGCCTCGAGGAGCTCGTACCCTTCGGCATACGCCTGCATCAGGCCGTATTCGATGCCGTTGTGCACCATCTTCGCGTAATGACCAGCACCGACCGGGCCGGCGTGGACAAAGCCGTCGGCCGCGTCGCCGTCGGGGCGAAGAGCGTCGAAGATCGGCATTGCCTTCGCCACGTCGGGCTCGGATCCGCCCACCATCAGGCCGTAGCCGTTCTCACGGCCCCAGATGCCACCGGAGACACCGCAGTCGAGGAAACCGATCCCACGGGCGCCCAACAGCTCGGCATGAACGGCGTCGTCGGTGAAGCGAGAGTTTCCACCGTCGATGACCAGATCACCGCCCTCGAGGGCATCCGCCAGTTCGGCAATGGTGCTCTGAGTGATTTCGCCGGCAGGAACCATCACCCACACGACTCGAGGTCCCTCGAGGGAAGCAGCGAGTTCGGCAAGAGACCCGACGTCGGTGACTTCAGGTCGAGGGTCGTATCCGATCACCTCGAGGCCATGCGCGCGCAAGCGCTCACGCATGTTGAAGCCCATCTTGCCGAGACCTACGAGTCCGATCTTCATACTGTTCTCCCTGGTCAGGCGCGAACTGAAGTGCGGGGTACCACTCAGCCCGGAAGGCGAACCGGCATCAGCAGGTACGTGTATTCGCTCGAGGGCGCAGCGAAGTTACCGGACTCGTCTGCCGTGGGCTCTTCCTCGGCCGCCGGGCGAAGAACAGCCGGGCGGCTGGGAGTGGTGAAGCCGAACAGAACGTTTTCGCTGTGAAGCGAGTTCAACCCGTCGATCAGGTAACCGGGGTTGAACGCAATGGTGAGTGCTTCGCCCTGGAACGACGCGTTGAGCGTCTCTTCCGCGCGGCCGGCGTCGTCGCCACCAGCGGAGAGGAGCAGGCCGTCAGCGGAGAACTGCATGCGAACCTGTGCACCACGCTCGGCGACGAGTGCCACACGCTTGATGGCCTCGATGAGAGGCGTGACCTCGACGGTTGCCATCGCGGTGTGCTGAGCGGGCAGCAGCTGACGGAACTTCGGGAACTCGGCGTCGAGGAGACGCGTCGTGGTGCGGCGTCCGTCGTTGACGATGCCGAGAAGTCCGTCGTTTCCGATGGTCGTGCCGGAACCGAGAGCCAACTCGACCGGCGAATTTGCATTGCCGGCAAGCGTTTTCGCGGACTCCGACAGAGTCTTGGCCGGGATGAGAACAGCTGCTTGGACGTCGGGATTTGCCGGAGTCCACTCGAGTTCACGCACGGCGAGCCGGAAACGGTCGGTAGCGGCGAGGACGATCGAATTCTGTTCGATCTCGACACGGATACCCGTGAGCATCGGAAGGGTGTCGTCCTTGCCGGCTGCAACGGCTACCTGGCTGATGGCTTCGGAGAACAGGTCGACGGGAATGGACCCGGACTGCTGGGGAAGCGTCGGAAGCTGGGGGTAGTCCTCGACCGGCATCGTGGGCAGGGAGAACTTGGCGCTTCCGCACGAGATGAGCACGCGAGTGCCCTCGAGGGTCACATCCACTGGCTTGTTGGGAAGCGACTTGGTGATATCGGCAAGGAGGCGACCGGAGACGAGTGCCTGACCTGCAGTTGTGACATCTGCCGAGACGCGGACCTGCGCAGATACCTCGTAGTCGAACCCGGAAACGGTGAGGCCGGCTTCGGTTGCATCGAGAAGAACTCCGCCGAGAACCGGCACAGGCGGCCTCGAGGGCAGGCTACGAGCAACCCACGCTACTGAATCAGCGAACTCTTCCCGGGAAACGCGAAACTTCAGGCTTCCAAGCTCCATCGCCGGGTTATTCCTCTCGGTAGGCATGTTCGTCTGCTGCGGATCTGCATCAGCTCACTTGAAGTCTGACACAGACCAAGCGATGCCCACCGTATGCCCTCGAGGGCGCAAGTGGAAAGCCGAAGCCGGGACGAGCGCAGCCTGAGGCGAGGTTCTCAACAGGAGTTGTCCCCAGAACTATTTTCAAAGAGCTTTTCCTAGGAAATTCTCAGTAGTAGTAATAAGTCCTGTGCAATCTGTGGAGCAACGGTTGTCGACGCTGGTAGGTCCCCTCGAGGGCCTGTGCACTTCTCGAGGACAGACTCGAGGACCAATCGACCCCCTCTGTGCACTCTCTGAAAGTTTTCGGATTCCTCCTCGAGAACTCCACAGACTTTGAGAGTTATCAACACAGTTATCCACAGATGTGAATACTTTTCACAAGAAACGAAGAGTTTGTTCTCATCGGCGTGTCCGACTCCGGCGTGTCGTCCCTCGAGGTGGACAACCGCCCTCGAGGGACCGCATGTGGAACCCTTCGAATACACCGATGCCGCTCGAGGGAAACCTTTGCCTCGAGCGGCATCGATCGAAATAAGTACAGGTCAACGCTTGGAGCGCTGCTTGATCCTTGCGGTCAACTCCTGAACCTGGTCGTACACCTTGCGGCGTTCCGTCATTTCCTTACGGATCTTCTTGTCGGCGTACATGACCGTCGTGTGGTCACGGCCGAACGTCTGACCGATCTTCGGCAATGACAAATCGGTGAGCTCACGGCACAGATACATCGAGATCTGGCGGGCCTGAGCGAGCGGCCTGGCCTTACCCGGCCCACACAGGTCGTCGATCGACATGTTGAAGTATTCGGCCGTCACCGCCATGATCGTCGCCGCGTTGATCTCGAGGCTCGACGAATCGGGCATCAGATCTCGCAGGACCACCTCGGCCAACGTCAGATCCAACGGCTGACGGTTGAGCGAGGCAAAAGCCGTCACGCGGATCAACGCGCCCTCGAGCTCACGAATGTTGCGCTCGATACGGCTGGCGATCAGCTCGAGGACGTCGTGCGGGACCTCGAGGCGATCCATCCTCGCCTTCTTGCTCAGAATCGCGATGCGCGTCTCGAGCTCAGGCGGCTGAACGTCGGTGATCAGGCCCCACTCGAAGCGCGTCCGCAGACGCTCCTCGAGGGTTGCCAACTGCTTTGGCGGACGGTCCGAGGAGACGACGATCTGCTTGTTCGCGTTGTGCAAGGTGTTGAAGGTATGGAAGAACTCCTCCTGGATACCTTCCTTGCCCTCGATGAACTGGATGTCGTCGACCAACAGGACGTCCGTTTCCCGGTATCGACGCTTGAACGCGACCTTGCGGTCGTCACGAAGACTGTTGATGAAGTCGTTGGTGAACTCTTCGGTCGAGACGTACTTGACCCGCATGCCGGGGAACAGTCGCTGCGCGTAGTGGCCGGCGGCGTGAAGAAGGTGGGTCTTGCCCAGTCCCGAAGCTCCCCAGATGAACAACGGGTTGTACGCACGCGCCGGGGCCTCCGCGATCGCGACCGCAGCGGCATGAGCGAATCGGTTGGACGATCCGATCACGAAAGTGTCGAAGGTGTACTTCGCGTTGAGACTGTTCGCGCCGGACCCCGAAGCAGAAGGAGTAGCGGGCGGCTTCGTGAAGTACGACGGCCACGATTCGTGAACGCTCGCGAGTGCTTCGCGGTCGTCGTCGACTTCTTCGGTCTCGGCAGTCTCGGAGTCCGAAGGTTCGCCGTCGCCTTCGGTGAATCTGCGCCGACGGTATGCGCCCGATGAGTTGACCGACTCGAACTGACGGCTGCCCGTGCGCTCCTCGACCGGTTCGGCGGGTGCGTCGGCATCGTCTTCGAGTGCGATGCGGACACCGAGTCCCTCGACCTGGCCGCCGAGGTGGCGTCCGAGTGCCTGCAGGATCGGCTCGCGGAGATCGCGCTCGATCGTCTCTTGAGCAAATGGCGATGGAACCGAGAGGAGTGCAAAACCCTGAGCAAGTGTGAGAGGCCTCACCAGACGGACGAATGCCTTCTGCTTGCTGCTCAAAGCCGGAAGATTACTTCCGGGGTCATCACTCGTGAGTTCTGCAACCACGTCGACCCAGACCCGTGCGAGCGCGTTGGGATCGTCGTTCACGTGGTTCCTTCCCGTGTTTCGCCGACAGTGGGTGTGCTGCAGCTGCCGAGCGTATGGCTGCGGCGTCGAATGATTCGGTGGATTACCACCCGGGGTGAGAACCCCGTAACAGGCTACGAATATGCCACCTGGGCTGTGTTTCCACACAATTATCCACAGATGTGGACAAACCTGCACTGAGTCGGTTTTTTCGTCAACCAAATTCGTCAAAGTGATCGAGAAATTGATCTACCTGCAACTTTGCTGGAACTCGAGGCGTTCGCCACTTGGTGTCGGGGATGCGTCAACACTCACAGCCCTGTGGATGAATGTGGAAACTCGGGATTCGGGATCGCGTCCGGCGCTCATCCCCGTATGTGCTGATGAGGCCTTGTCGAGAGCACGCGCAGGTGGAACTGTCCGGGTTGCCTGCAGGCCACCTGCGGTCCGTAGCGGAACTGTTGCCAAGGTCACACTTGCTGCCTCGCTCGAGGTCACGGCCGTATGCACACCGAGAATGGAATCTGCGGAATAATGGAAGTGTCGGCGTGTCGCCGCAGTTGCCGCGGAAGGGCTCCGAATCGGGCTGGTTTGACCTTGGCAACGGTGGTAAGTAACCTCGAACGGTCACCCGCTGGTGGTGATCGCTTCGTGCTGGCTACATGTGTCAGGTCGGATCGGTCTTCCAAGCCACAACGAGTGAAGTTGATTGTTCTGTACCTGTTGGATCCAAAGACGCCGTAAGGCGTCGATCACTGAATGACGCCGGGAGGCGTCAATGAACTTCGAGGAGTGTTGACCGTGGCCAAGGGCAAGCGGACGTTCCAGCCGAATAATCGCCGCCGCGCGCGTGTTCACGGCTTCCGTCTTCGTATGCGTACCCGTGCGGGTCGTGCAATCGTTTCGGCGCGTCGCCGTAAGGGCCGCGATTCCCTCACCGCCTGATCTGATTTCGAGTTCAGGAGCTCGGGGTGTTGCCTGAGCCGTTCCGGTTGCGTCGCCACGCGGATTTCTCCGTGGCGGTGCGACGTGGGCGTCGTATGGGAAGACGCGACCTTGTCGTGCACGCGTTCGATCGCGAGCAAGTAGAGGCGCTGGTAGTAACAAATCACGGTCCCCGTTTCGGGCTGATCGTGAGCAAGGCTGTCGGGCCGGCGGTGATTCGACATCGAGTCGCACGCCGGCTTCGTCATATCTGTGCAGATTTCGTCGGACAGGTTTCACCGGAGACGGACGTGGTGATCCGCGCACTTCCGGGCGCAGCTACCGCCAGTTCAGCTGAACTGGCCAAGCAGTTGCGTGGGGGCCTGACCAAAATGAACCTATTGGTGTCGGTAAGTGAAGAGCCATGAGTACTCCGCTCTCTGAGCAGATCGAGACTCCCAGAGCCTCCCGTGTCATCACGGTGTTGAAGGCTGTGCGTCGCGCTCCCGCCACTGTTCTCATCTTCTGTATCGAGTTGTACCGGACGTATGTGTCGCCCTTGAGGATGCCGACCTGCCGGTTCACCCCCACCTGCAGTGAATACGCAGTCGAAGCGCTGCGCACTCACGGGGCGATCAAAGGCCTTTTCTTGACTGTGGTGCGGTTGGCGAAGTGTGCCCCCTGGCATTCTGGAGGGTGGGACCCTGTCCCTGCCCGTCGTGACCGTGATGCGGGTAGCCGCCATAGCTGTCCGGAAGCACGCGCAGCGTGTCACAGTCCGACGGACGAACAGAGGAGTACTTAGAGCCGTGCTCAATTTCATCTACTATCCGGTATCCGCGATTCTGTGGGTCTGGCACAAGGTCTTCGGGTTCATTCTCGGCCCGGACAACGGAATAGCCTGGGCGCTTTCCGTGGTGTTCCTGGTGTTCACCTTGCGTGCGGTTCTGTACAAGCCGTTCGTGAAGCAGGTCCGCACGACCCGCCAGATGCAGGAACTGCAGCCGCAGATCAAGGCATTGCAGAAGAAGTATTCGGGCGACCGTCAGCGCCAGGCCGTCGAGATGCAGAAGCTCCAGAAGGAGCACGGATTCAACCCGATCATGGGCTGTCTCCCGGTCCTGGCTCAGGCACCGGTGTTCATCGGTCTGTTCCACGTCCTGCGCTCGTTCAACCGCACCGGCACCGGCATGGGCCAGCTGGGCATGAGCGCCGAGGACAACCTCAACACCCCGAACTACGTCTTCTCGGCCACTGACGTCCAGTCGTTCCTGGATGCCCGTCTGTTCGGCGCACCCATCTCGGCGGCAATCACGACGCCGGTTGCGCAGCTCCAGGCTTACGTCACCGAGAATGTTCCCGAGCTTCCGTCACGCCTGAACATCATTCTCGTGGCAGCTCCGCTGATGATCATCGCCAGCATCGCGACGCACTTCAACTCCCGCGCTTCGGTTGCACGTCAGAGCGAAGCAGCTGCCGCGAACCCGCAGTCCGCGATCATGAACAAGCTCGCGCTGTACGTCTTCCCGCTCGGCGTTCTGGTCGGTGGACCGTTCCTTCCGATCGCGATCCTCCTGTACTGGGTGTCGAACAACATCTGGACCTACGGTCAGCAGCACCTCGTCTTCCGCAAGATCGACGCCGAAGAAGAAGCCAAGAAGCAGGAAGCGATCACCCGTCGCAACGACAATGCGCCCAAGCCTGGTGCCCGTCCCGATCCCAGTAAGAAGAAGGGATCCCCGGCTGCGCTGAAGACCGCGGATTCAGCCGACGACGACGGCGATGCCCCGGAAGTTTCGCTCAAGAAGCCACAGCCGAAGCCCTCGGGTTCCAGTGGTGGTTCCACGTCGAAACCGAAACAGAACCGGCCACAGAGCAACCGCGGCAACTCCCCCAAGCGCAATAAACGGCGCTGATCCAGGAAAGAGAACGACCAATGTCCAGTGAAGCTGACATCGTTGTGGATGGAGAGAACGCAGACGTGAGCACCGAGACCACTGCGCCGGTTACCGATGTGGATGTAGACATCGACGATTCCGATGACGATTTGATCGAAGAGGGCGAGATCGCCGGCGACTACCTCGAGCAGTTGCTCGACGTTCTCGATTTCGACGGAGACATCGACCTTGACGTCGAGGGCGATCGGGCGATCGTGAGCATCGACGGCGGCGACGACCTGACCAAGCTCGTGGGACGCAAAGGTGAGGTTCTGGATGCTCTTCAGGAGCTGACTCGTCTGGCCGTTCAGCAGTCGACCGGAGAACGTAGCCGCTTGATGCTCGACATCGCCGGCTGGCGTGCGGGCCGCCGCGAGGCACTCAGTGCTCTCGGTGCGGAAGCTGCACAGCGTGTTCTCGAGACCGGTGAGCGCGAAGAGCTTGCTCCGATGACGCCGTTCGAACGCAAGATCGTGCACGACGCCGTCGCCAAGGTCGCCGGTGTTTCCAGCGAGAGCGAAGGCGCTGAGCCGTCTCGCCGAGTGGTTGTCCTCAAGGACTGACACTCCCCTTGATCGAATGCGGGCCCCGGATATTCCGGGGCCCGCTTTTTGTGTCCGAGAGGTGTTTCACGTGAAACCGAAGCCCTCGGCACGGTGAAGGTCGGGTGCCTATCGTTGTCGACATGTCCCACCTCTATTTCGGAACCAGTCGTCAATGAAGCGTCATGAAGGGAAGCAATGGTGCTGATTCGACCCGCGACACGGGCCGAGCTGGAAGAGCCCGTGGTGTTCGCGGTGAACGATCCGGTCGGGTTCATCGACCCCGACTCGCTCCGGGAAGAGGTGGCGGCCGGACGGCTTCGTCCGGAATGGAGCTGGTTTGCCGTTGACGGCTCCAGGATCGTCGCGCGTGCTTTGTGGTGGGGGCGTGAGGACAGCGAGCACCCGCTCGCCCTTGATTTCCTACACGTGCTGGCTGACGTGCCGGATCGTGCCGCGCTTGCCGCCGAACTCATGTCGCGGGCGCACAGCGAGTTCCATGCGAAGCCTGAGTATGTACTGGTCATGCCGACCGCCGGGCAGGACGCGGATTCCGCCGTCGCAGACGCCGTGTCCTGGCGTCGGGAGGCGGCCCAGGCGGCCGGACTGACCGAGATCATCGAGCGGCTGCGTTTCGAGTGGACGCCTGCGGCTGGTGTGCCCGCCCCCTCCGAACGTCTGATTTTCCGTCCAGCCTCCGATGAGGAGTTCCTCGCGGTGTTCCAGCGGGTCGCTATCGGCAGCCTGGACATCGCCACGCAACGAGGTATCGCGGCCACGGACATCGTCAGCCAGGCCCGGGACGATCTCGAGTTCTACCGGTCGTGCCCCGGCGAACGGTCGTGGTGGCGGCTGGCGGAGACCGTGGACGGGACGCTGGTCGGTTTCGCGATCCCGTCCGCGACGCCCTACCACCGCAACGTCGGATACCTCGGAGTAGTGCCCGAGCTGCGCGGGTGCCGCTACGTGGACGACATCCTCTGCGAGATCACCCGCGTTCACGCAGCCGATGGCGCCAATTGCATCACCGCGACCACGGACGTGCCCAACACGCCCATGGCCGCGGCGTTCAAGCGGGCGAACTACCAGGTGACCGAGGTCAGGATGGTGTTCGAGGCCCCGGCGGGCTGAGTCGGGCGTCAACCGAAGGTTCTGCCGTCGCCGGTCGCGCCGGCGCGGGCCTTTCTGTCCAGCTTGTCCGACGGTTTAGCGGTGACGCGGAGATCGCCGAGTACCAGGAGATTCGGGCGGCCAGGTTCCAACTCGGCCCACATACCCTGCTTCACCGGTGTCGTACGAAATGGAGGTCTCCAGATCCGTTCACCCGGTCGCGGAAGTGCAACCATTGGATGCTCGTGTGTGCCCGAGCTACTTGCCCGTGGTCTTCGAACTGCAGCAGAGAATGGAAATTCGACTCTTGCCCGCCGGGTGGTGTGGAGTATCGGCTCTGGTGGTTGTTGCCGCTGGGAGTAGTCGCCGTCGTATTCATTCCACTTGCACTGGCATGGGGATCCGGGAGGGCAGTCATGCTCAGCTTCACCATTGCCTTCCTGGCTGTCGGCTGCGCACTGTGCATGTTCGGATTTTCGATCGACAACATGCCGTACTACACGTGAGCCCCTCCCCTCCCCCAGCCGGAATAGTCGGCCCTTCGTTTCACGTGAAACCGGATCGATGGTTGTTGCCCCGAGCCCTCGATCTCCATCCTCCGGTTAGCAATGGATACCTATTGGATGGCGATCACGAGTGCAATGGCTTCGGGTGTGCCGGATTCGACGATGGTTTCGGAGATGCCAACTGGCGGATCTCGTGTTGGATTTCAACCCAGTGTCGAACCGGCGTGGAACGACGGTGCACGGTGTAGCTGAGTTCAAGTGAGTCGATCGATGCGGACCCTTGCGCTGCGTCGGCGTCTCGTCGCGGGCGTTCGTCAGCGACATATGCTCGGTGCTTCGATGAAGGAATTTATGTAGTGCGGGTTGCTCGATGCTCTACGACGGTGTCGAGGGCGAGGCCGTCGTTGCGGGTGCTTTCACTGTCACTCCAGAGGCAAGGGTGAACTCTCCGATGCGCAATATGTGTTGCGGAGCTCTGTGGATTGATTCGCGGTTTGTGATGCCAAGTCTCCGGTCCCCCGCAGCGGGCGAGTCAAGCCGACGGATGAATGGCTCGCTGCAACCGGCGATGAGATATCGGAACTGTCCGAGACTTGGTACCGAAGAACATCCGCGTCAAAAGATGGACTGCGTCAGACTGACCGAGTCGGCTCGGCAGCCCGACGCCCGCGATTTTCTGCAACCACTTTTTCGTTGAAAATTGCCCATTTTGGGTCAGAATTCCATCCATGTAACTACCCATGGCAGTTTCGTCACTGTGATGATACAAAGAATCGCGCTCCTATCTGCCTTCGATCGCCCGAGTATGTTTCACGTGAAACTCGTCAGATTGCAAGATTTCTCAGCGCGATGTTTCACGTGGAACGTGAACCCCTCCCCTCCCCCGCTTGAATTTTGGTCTGAATACTTCCCAAAGAATGAACGAGTCGGCAGACTCACAGCGAGTCGGTGTGCAGAAGCGAACACATGTCGGCTTCAGAGCGGATAATGATTTCGGTCTTGATTGTTGATTTCGCGGTTTACGCGGGAGGATGTTTCACGTGGAACAGAATGGTGCGGCGTCGGTTGACTGGGACGAACAAGAGACTGCGCGCGCAGTGTTCGGTGACAGATACGAGATCGCGGAACGGTACTACCAATCCCTTGCGACGGATGGTGTCGAGCGCGGGCTCATTGGTCCCCGTGAGGTTCCTCGACTGTGGGAGCGCCACCTTCTCAATTGCGCAGTGATCGGTGAACTGATCGCCGAAGGTGAGTCGGTTGTGGACGTAGGAAGCGGTGCCGGCCTACCTGGCATCCCTCTCGCGATCGCCCGCCCGGACCTGAAGGTGACTCTCGTCGAACCATTGCTTCGACGTTCGGTGTACCTCGCGGAGTTCATCGAGTCGAACGGATTGGACGTACTGGTTGTCCGCGGGCGAGCCGAGGAATCGGGTGTCGTGAAGGAAGCAGGCGGTGCGGACGTGGTCACCTCGCGGGCCGTGGCGCCTCTGGAGAAGCTCGCACGTTGGTCCCTTCCGCTCATCCACGAGCACGGTCGGATGCTGGCACTCAAGGGCTCGAGCGCCGCCGAGGAGATCGAGCGGGACCGAACGGCGCTCACCAAATTGGGCGCAGGTAAGTTGGAAATACTCGAATGTGGAGCCAAGATTCTCCGCACCCCCACCGTAGTGGTGAAGGCCGAACGTCTCCCGAAGCGTCGCCAGCGTTGATGATTTACACGCATGCAATCGAGAGCAATGTACAGATGATGAGAGCACCTAGTGATCGATTCCCAATCGAAGGAGCAGTCAATGTCGGGTCGATCTGAATCCGCCGTTTCACGTGAAACACCGAAGCAGCACACGAGCGCGGGTGCGGATCAGATTGTCAACGACGACGACAATTTCACCGCCCCCTACGCGGCGATCTCTTCGGAGGAGACTCCCATCGGGGCGGCCGCGCATCGAGCGAGCCAGGTGCTTCATCCACATTCGGTGACACTGCCGAAACCGGCATTCCGTCGCGTGATCACCATCGCGAACCAGAAGGGTGGCGTCGGCAAGACGACGACCACAGTGAACCTTGCGTCGGCGCTCGCTCTTCAAGGACTCACGGTCCTGGTAGTCGATTTGGACCCTCAGGGCAACGCCAGCACGGCGCTGGGCGTCGTCCATACCTCGGGCACCCCGTCGAGCTACGAGTTGCTCATAGGCGAAGTGAAGGCCCCAGAGGCGATCCAGACCAGCCCGCACAGTGAGCGGCTTCTCTGCATTCCCGCGACGATCGATCTGGCAGGCGCCGAGATCGAATTGGTCTCTATGGTTGCCCGCGAGAATCGACTCAAAGGCGCGCTCAACGACAAGGTGCTCGCAGAGCTCGACGTCGACTTCGTCCTCATCGACTGCCCACCCTCGCTGGGACTGCTGACCGTCAACGCGATGGTCGCTGCCAAGGAAGTTCTGATCCCGATCCAGTGCGAGTACTACGCCCTCGAGGGGGTCGGTCAGCTGCTCCGCAACATCGAACTCGTCCAGGCTCATCTGAACCCGGATCTGCATGTCTCCACCGTCCTACTGACGATGTACGACGGGCGCACCAAGCTGGCCGATCAGGTCGCCGAAGAAGTACGGAAACACTTCGGTGAGGCCGTCCTGCGCGCAGTGATTCCGCGCAGCGTGAAGGTTTCCGAGGCTCCTGGATACGGAATGACAGTTCTCGATTACGACCCAGGTTCACGTGGCGCCATGAGTTACCTCGACGCCGGACGCGAACTTGCCGCCCGCTCTGCCACCACGACGACCCAGGAGCAGTGAGATGAGTCAAGCACGCAAAGGTGGATTGGGCCGCGGCTTGGCTGCTCTCATTCCCACTGGGCCGGCAACGGCGCCGGGTCTGGGATCGGCTGCAGCGGACGTCGTAATCGGCGTCGACAAGCGCAACCCCTCCCCTCCCCCACCGACGAAGGCCGCCCCGAAAACGCCGAAAGCCACCAAGGCGACGGCTGCCAAGGCCGCCGTCGAAGCGGAGCCGGAGACCGAACTCGAGCCGACCGGCGCGGTCTATCTCGAGATCGAACCGAGCCTGATCGAGACGAACCCGAAGCAGCCTCGCAGCGTTTTCGACGAGGAAGCACTCGCGGAGTTGGTTCACTCGATCCGCGAGTTCGGCTTGATGCAGCCGATCGTGGTCCGTCGTCACGGTGACAAGTACCAACTTGTCATGGGTGAGCGTCGCTGGCGTGCGAGCCAGGAAGCCGGGCTGGAGAAGATTCCGGCGATCATTCGTGAAACCGATGACGACTCGATGTTGCGCGACGCGCTCCTCGAGAACATCCATCGAGTGCAGTTGAACCCCCTCGAGGAGGCAGCGGCGTATCAGCAGCTGCTCGAGGAGTTCGAAGTAACGCACGAAGAATTGGCCAATCGGATCGGACGTTCGCGTCCCGTCGTGACCAACATGATTCGTCTGCTGAAGCTGCCGGTGGCGGTTCAGCGCCGTGTGGCGGCCGGCGTACTTTCGGCCGGCCATGCTCGCGCGCTACTGTCCCTCGAGGCGGGTGCCGACGCGCAGGAAGTCATGGCGGCGCGCATCGTCGCGGAAGGAATGTCGGTTCGGGCGACGGAGGAAGCCGTCACTCTTGCCAACCGGGCGGACAATGAGATCGCTCCCCCGCAGAAGCGGAAGCCCATCGTGATGCCGGGTCTGCAGGATGTGGCCGAACGTTTGTCGGACTCGTTCGACACCCGGGTGACTGTCAGTCTGGGCAAGCGGAAGGGAAAGATTGTGGTCGAATTCGGCTCGGTCGACGACCTACAACGCATCGTCGGAATGATGGAAGCGCAGAAATCGACGTAGTGAACTCGGACGCCCGTTTGGTGACGTAATGACGATGACCGGGCACACCACCTATTTTCGTCACTGTGACGAATTTAGGTGGTCCGAGCTTCTCGAAATCTTGAACCGGGACGAAAGATGTTGAACAGCAATACATTAGAGCGATCAACTCTCGCGCCACTGCCGACTCGGTACAGCTGGCCTATCCTGGAGAAGAAAAAAGCGGCGGGCGAGCATCGAAACCGCTTAGGGGACCTACGGAGAGTGAGTTAGTCAGTGTCGACTCACGTCATCACCTCTCTCACGCTCGACAGCCTCGATCAGCTTTCCGCCCATGCGCGTCGATGCGTGTTCTGGGAGATGGACCCGGGCGCGCTTCACGACGCCCGAGGATTCTGCGATCAGGAATTCGAGAAGGAAGCCTGGCTGTCGATGGTCATGCTCGAGTGGGGTTCGTGCGGACAGGTCGCCGTCCGCGACGGAAAGCCGCTCGGCAGCGCGCTGTACGCCCCTCCCCGCATGATCCCACGCGCGCAACTGTTTCCCACCAGCCCGGTCAGCTCGGACGCAGTGCTTCTCACAAGCCTTCGCCTCGAGCCCTCGGGCATTGAGGAAGAGCTAGGACCAAGCCTGCTGGCCGCTGTCGTGACAGATCTGGTTCGACGCGGAGTTCGTGCGCTCGAGGCATTCGGTATCCGTAGCGACGACCTGGGACCTGCTTCCGACGTGGCCAGTGCAACGGCAGCTCTGGAATGTTCACCCGCAGAATGCATGATCAGTGCCGAGTTCCTCGAGGATTACGGTTTCGAGGTTGTGGCACCGCACCATCGTTACCCGCGCCTTCGCCTCGAGCTCAATCGAGACCACGAATGGAAAGTCGACGTCGAAGAAGCCCTCGACCGTCTACTGAAGGCCGCAGCTCTCGAGATGGTGGAGATCAGCGAACTCGCCAGAGTGTGAACAGGTGCCGACCGCAAGACCTACGAAATGCGGTCGGCTACCGAAAGTTCTTCTGCGAGAAGCTCGGCGAAGGTGAAGGTGCCGGTCGGCTGATCGTCTTGACCCAGCAGATACAGCCGCTTGACCGAGATCAAGATGGCTTCGGCGATGGTGTCACGCATCCGCGGATTCGTCAGTACCGCAACGTCGGACGCGTTTGACAGGTAGCCGAGATCGATCTGCACCGTCGGCATGTTGGTGAGGCGCAACAACTCCCACGTCCGACCGTGAGTTCTGCAGTCCCGCAACGGGGTTCGCGCAACAATCTCGCGCTGAACGAAACCGGTCAACACCTGCCCGATCATCGAGACCGAACCGTGCGAATTGCCGAAGTGGAAGCTCGCGACGCCGTTCGCCGATGGGCTCGAGTTGCTGTCGCAGCGCAGCGAGATCATCAGATCGGCGTCGAATGCGTTGGACGTCAGTGCACGTTCGGCCTCGGTCGGATCGGCGTTGTGCGGTCGGGAGAGGAAGGTTTCCATCCCGGTTGCAGCCATCCTCCCCTCGAGGCGCATGGCCAGATCCCAGAGGATGTCGGCTTCGGAGATGCCGTTGACGATGGTGCCGGTGGACGGCCCACCGAGGCCGGGGTCGATGACGATGCGCTTGCCGCCCAGCTGGGGGCCCTTGCGCCTGACCAATTCCTCTTCGCTGATCGCATGTGGGGAACCACCGGTGACGCGAGTTCCCAGAAGTTCCAGTGAGCGCAGTGTCTGCGGTCCGCAGATACCGTCGGCCGCGATCCCGATTTCACGCTGGAAAGACGAGAGAGATTCGTGGGTCTGCGGGCCGAAGAAACCGTCGACCCGGCCTGCGTAGAAGCCGAGGTCCTGCAGTTTGGCCTGCAGAGCTGCGACGTCGTCGCCGTAGAGCGGCGCTGACAACTGGTAAATCAACGTGCGGGCACCCAGGCGGTACGAGGCCTCACGAAGTGACCGATAGGTTGCCGGACCCACAATGCCGTCGACAAGGAGCCCACGCTGCTGCTGGAAGGCACGAACGGCACTGTCGAGTTGATGATCGAAGATGGCGTCGGGTGCAACCCAGTGGGCACCGTCGGCGCTTTCACGTCGAATGCCGGAAGTTCCGTGATGGAGGTATCCCAGCTTCGTCAATGTGCCCCGAATCTCGGCGACGGCCGGGCCGTGATCGCCGTGTCGGAGTCTGTGCATGCGTGAAAGCCTCTCGGATCGGTTAACGAATTCGATCGATGTGCCTGGTCGTAGACCCGATCAGGCACATCGATCGATTATCTCAGAAATTCTGTGGATTGCGAGAATCCACTATGCTCACTCGCCCGTCAGAGAACGTCTGCGAGGTCCTTGAGCAGCGCGGCCTTGCCCTTGGCGCCGACGATCGTCTTGATCGGCTTGCCGTCCTTGAACAGGATCATCGTCGGGATCGACATGACCTGGAAATCGCGCGCGGCCGCCGGGTTGGCATCGATGTCGAGCTTCGCGACGGTCAGCTTCTCGCTGTTCTCGCCGGCGATCTCCTCGAGGACCGGGGCGACCATCTTGCACGGGCCGCACCAGGTTGCCCAGAAATCGACCAGAACGGGCTTGTCGCTGCCCAGGACGTCCTGCTTGAAGGAATCGTCGGTGATGGTGACGGTATTCGACACTGTTACTCCTCGAGGGTTGGGTACGACAGCTTGGTGAATCAGGGAGCGCCGACGACGTCGACCGTGTGGCCGGCTGCGTCGAGCGTGTTGGCGGTGATGTCGCCGCGGTCGGCCAGCCAGCGTTCGGCGTCGATAGCTGCGGAGCATCCGGTGCCGGCAGCGGTGATCGCCTGACGGTACGTGTGATCGACCAGGTCACCGGCAGCGAAGACGCCGTCGACGGAGGTCGCGGTGGAACCGGGGGCGACGCGGACGTATCCGGCGTCGTCGAGGTCTACCTGGCCCTTGACGAGCTCACTGCGCGGGTCGTGGCCGATGGCGACGAACATGCCGGTGATCTCGAGTGTGGAGGTCTCGCCGGTGACGGTGTCGCGCACGACGAGGCCGGTGACGCTGTTCTCACCAAGCACCTCGACGGGCTCTGCGTTGGTCAGGAAGCGGATCTTCTCGTTGGACTTGGCGCGCTCGAGCATGATCCGTGAGGCGCGGAACTCCTCGCGGCGGTGCACCAGGGTGACCGAGCGAGCGAAGCGGGTGAGGAAGGTTGCTTCTTCCATCGCGGAGTCGCCGCCGCCGACCACGACGATGTCCTGGTCACGGAAGAAGAAGCCGTCGCAGGTGGCGCAGGCGCTGACGCCGCGGCCGAGGAGGCGTTCTTCACCGGGAATGCCGAGGTAACGGGCAGCCGCACCCATGGCGAGGATGATCGCGTGCGCGGCGTATGTTTCGCCGTTCGCGACAACAGTCTTGATCGGGCCGCTGAGATCGATCTCCTCGACGTCCTCGGTGCGGATGTCGGTGTCGAAGCGAAGTGCCTGCTCACGCATCTGTTCCATCAGGTCGGGGCCCATGATTCCTTCGCGGAATCCGGGGAAGTTCTCGACCTCGGTGGTGGTCATCAGGGCGCCACCGAACTGGGTTCCCTCGAAGAGCAGGGGCTGGAGCTCAGCGCGCGCGGTGTAGACACCAGCGGTGTAGCCGGCCGGTCCGGAACCGACAATGATGACGTCATGGACCGCGGGCGTGTTTTCCAGCTGGGTGGTCATGCGAGCCTTCCAATAGTGAGTGCAGACCCTCCGCTTCTTGGAGAGCCGTACCGATCAACACCAGGATAAGGGGTGTTGTTCCCGCACTCGGCTGGAAAGTGGCTCACAGCCGGCAGCTCACAGCGCGGGGCTCACTGGGCGGGGCGCAGGGCCTCCCGAACCACCAGCGCGTCCCGAACCACACAGCGCGTGCCGGTGTAGATGGTGGGCATGCACTTGTTGCAGTGGATGCACAGTCCCTCGTCGGCGCTCTCGGCCTGGAATTTGTTGACCAGTTGCGGGTCCCTGAGGAGCGCACGCGCCATGGCGACGAATTCGAATCCTTCATCCAGTGCGTGGTTGACGGTGTCGACGCGGTTGATGCCGCCGAGCAGGATCAGCGGCATCCTCAGTGCCTGCCGGAACTGACGGGCGAAGGGCAGGAAGAAGCCCTCCTCGAACGGGTACGTCGGAAAGAGTTTGGGACCGTAGAACTTCAACCCGTACCCGACGAGTTTCGGTTGGGAGGCGACGAATTCAGCCAGTGGGACCTCGCCACGGAAGAAGTACATTCCGTTGAGAAGTGAACTGCCACCGGTCAATTGCATCGCGTCCAGGTGGCCGTCGCCTTCGAGGATCTGTGCGATCGGCAGACTCTGGTCGAGCCACAGACCTTTCGGCACCCCGTCGGACATGTTGAATTTCGCGGTGACCGCCACGCTGGATCCAGCGGCCCGTCGCACCGCTTCGATGACTCGACGCGGATACTCGGCGCGCTTGGCGACGCTGCCACCGTATCGATCGTGGCGCTTGTTCAGATTGGGGCTCATGAAAGAACTGAGTAGATAGTTGTGACCGAGATGGACTTCGATGGCGTCGAATCCTGCGTCCACTGCGACGCGGGCGGTCCGTTCGAAGTCGGAGACGACACCGTCGAGTTCGGCAAGTGTCGCGCCTTTGACGAGGCCCATCGCGGGCGGACTCAGCCGGGTCGACGGCGCCAGAGTCTTCGTCTTGTTGGAAAGAGTGTTGGCGACCAGTCCCGCGTGGCCGATCTGCGCCGCGGCAAGTGCGCCTTCGGCGTGGACGGCGTCGGTCAGCCTGCGCAGTCCCGGCAGCGCGCGCTCGTCCATGACAACGGTGTCGCGGTGGACGCGTCCACCTGGTGAGACGGCGCAGTAGGCGACAGTGGTCATCGCGGCCCCGCCCCGAGCCACTTCGGCGTGAAAGTTGATCAGATCGTCCGAGACCGCTCCCCTGGGCATGACGCCCTCGAACGTCGCAGCCTTGACGATGCGGTTGCGCAAGGTCAGAGGGCCGAGACGTGCGGGTTCGAATATCGACGGTGTGGGCGCTGTGGTCATTTTCAACTTCCTGCGGCGGCCTGATCTTTACGATGCCAGTGGACTCGTAACTACGACGATATAGCGCCTACTCCCAATCTGTCCGACAATTCGACACGATGAACGCCACAGGATCAGGTCGCCCACGAGACCCACGCATCGATGACACAGTCCTCGAGGTCACCCGAGCGATGCTCCTCGAGGTCGGATGGGAGCAACTCAGTCTCCGGGCGATCGCGGCACGGGCAGGGGTCAGCCGAGCTTCGATGTCACGGCGATGGCCGTCGAAGGCGCATCTTGTTCTCGGGTCCATTCTGGGCGCGACACCAGACCTGACACCGTTCGAGGGCACCGATCGCGACGGCTGGATCCGTTGGGTGGTGGAGGGAAGTGCTCAGCTGTTCTCGCGGCCCGAGGTTCGCGCCGCGTCGCCGGGGCTGCTGGCTGCGCTGCGCGACCATGACGACTTACGCAACGAATTGTGGCGCGGTTTCAGTGGGCCGAGCACGCAACTGTTCCTTCAGAATGCCGAAGATCCCGAATCGGCACTGCTCGATGCCAAGGCTGTGCTTGTGTTGGCGGCCGGAGCAGCGATGTTTTCGAGTCTGATAGCGGTCGAGGACGATACGGATGCATTGCGCGGGAGAATCCTCGAGCTCCTGCTTCCCGCGGCAACGCCGCGCTGACACCGTCAACCGATGTTCTTGACCGACAACGTATTCGGATTCCCGTCGCTGCAGTTGATGCCAACAGTCAGTGCGGTGATCTGACGCGGCTGCGATCCCGCGAAGAGGATGACTATCGCAGGTGCACCGTCGATGCGAACCTCACCGGAGCCGAGGACAGGCTTGCCCTCGTCGATGCCATTGGCGCTGAGGCAGTCGGCAAGCTTGGACGGATCTTCCAGTGGTCCAAGGTTTTCCGAGCCGATGAGTGAGAGAAGGGACGCCGAATCCGGATCGTCGACAGCAGACGTCGCCGGTGTGCTTGGTTGAGCGACAACGCTTTCGGCAGGCTCGGAATCTGGGGTTCCGACCACAACGATCACGAAGGCCACCAACACGGCTGCTGCGGCACCGAGCACCCAAGCTTGTGGGCGTCGCCGGAACGGCACGACGGTTGTCTCTGCTGGCGGCTCGACCTGGCTGGACTGTTTATCCAGTGCCGAATTGATTCGCTCGGCAAGCGAATTCGGAATCCGTTCGTGAGTGGCCTCGCGCGAGTTCAGTGTCGCGAGTGATGCTGTGACGCTGTCGAGAGTAGTGACAAATGCATGGGCGTCGGGGTCTGCGTGCACCAGCGGCCACAGGGCTGCACTGGTTTCGGGATCGAGAACCCCGGCGTGAAGATCCGCTAGTAGGTCTTCCGAATACGGAGGCGACGGAACACGAACAGACGGATCTGTCATGAACCCTCCCTCGGCAGTCGGTGTGGACGCTTACAAGATAGGACGCGTCCGGTTCACGAATGGTTCCCGCCTTCGCGAAAGTCTTCCAACTGGGTGGCGAGGCGCTTACGCGCGCGGGCGCAGCGACTCTTCACGGTCCCTACGGGTACTCCCAACCTCTCGGCGGCCTCGGCCACCGGATACCCCTCGACATCGACGGCGACGACGGCAGCACGCTGCTCAGGGGGCAGCGATGCCAGTGCCTGTTCGACGGTCAGGCTCATGTCCACTCCTGCCGCGTAATCGCGGTGATCGCGGGGTTCCTCCGCATTCTCGGAAGACAGAGAGAATGCGGCCCGCGATTTGTTGCGTCGGATCCGGTCGAGGCAGGCATTGACCACGATGGTGTGGAGCCAGCTACGCACCGCCGCGTCACCGCGAAACTTCGCCGCCTTGCGGTGCGCGGACAGCAGACCCTCCTGGAGAGCGTCTGCCGCGTCCTCGTCCGAGTAGCTCGTTCGCCGGGCAACGTGCCACAGATGATCCTGATGCCGGAGCAGTAGTTCACGGAACGCGTGTCGATCGCCCGCGACATGAGCGGTCAACAATTCGAAATCCGTCGCCTCGAGATTTTTGTTCTCGAGACTTCTGGATTCGAAATTTCCGGCTCCGCCCCCGGTGCCCCCCCGATAACTGTGCACGGGCGGATATTAGCCCAGTCGGTAGGTTTCGGAAGGGCCAAGGGCGATCACTTTGCAGCAGTGAAAGCAATCTCCGAGATGGATGTCTGGTTTTGTCCGGATTCGGTGCTGAGCTGCGTAATCCAAACCAGGACATACTGACCCGAGCCATCCGAAGTGACTGGAATGTCGGTCACACCGTTCTTCAGGACACCCGATCCGATTTCCTTGGTCTGATCCAGTGAAGTATTCGCAGAAGGGGCAGAACGGATTTCAACGACGGTTCCCGGCGAATCAGACGTGATCGCAACGTTCTTCAGGTTGGCTGCATCGGCAAGACTCACCATCAGGCCGACACCGTTCTTCAGTGACGGGAACGGCTGGAAGTACGAGTCCGACGACCACGCAGTGGCCGGATTGCCGTCGATGGCGTTCTTGGCCGTTGCCGGTTGATCCGGCGTGCCCTGGGGTGAGAACACCGTTACGGCCGAGGCAGCTACCGGCACGGTTGCCGCCGCCGGTGCGGGCGCGGGTGAATTGTTCTCGGGCGCAGTGGCTTCGGTGGTCAATCCGAAACTCTGCTCGCTGAGAGGGGTGTCGTTACTACCACCCGAGAGGAAGCTCGCCACCCACACCACAAGGAGAATCAGGACGATCACGGTGAAGACACCGAGCGCCGTCAGTGCCGCGAGCATCCGCGTCGACTTCTTCTTCTCGGCCTCGATGGCTTCGGGGTCGTTCAGTGCATGACCGGACGCTCCCTGTTCGCGGTGGCCGAGACGAAGTGCCGGAATCATTTCTGTCTTGTCGTTGACGACGGATGCCTGATCGAGGATGTGCTGCACGGTGGCAGCAGTGCGGATTCCGCTCTCCGACTGCAACGCTCGAACTGCCACGGCCGAGATGTCGAACGGAACCTCCGGACGGACGACTCGAGGCTCGACGATGTTGCCGTCGGCGCCGCGTCCGGCGGGAAGCAAACCACCGACGGGACCGGCGGACGGTTCGGCCAGCGGCCAGCGCGCCGTGATGAGCGAGTACAGCATGGCGCCGAGACCGCGAACGTCGCTGGTGGAATCGGCGTCGGCAAGCGTCGCCGGGAACGCCAGTACGGCGTCACCGTTGATGCTGATGCGAACGCGGTCCGGGTGATCGATGGACAGCGCGCCGCCGGTGCGGTGAGCGGCTTCGGCAGCGGCCGCGAGGGCGCGAATGGCGCGGGCAGCACCGATCGGTGACGGCGTGGTCTCGGCCATCTCCCGCAGCGAGCGACCGGGAGTCCATTCGGCGACGACGATGCCGCCCGAGCTTCCGCGGACGACGTCGAGGACGCGAGCCAGACCGGGCGAGTTGATCCGTCCCAGGCGCAGCGTGCGCGAGAGAACCGCCTGTGGTCCGGACTGGCTGTCGTCGTCGCCGCGCTGATCGGCGTCGACGAACGTCAGGGCTACTTCACGGTCGAGCTTGACGTCGAGAGCTTCCCAGAACTGCAATCCGCGGGTTCCGCCGTGCGGCGCGAGCAGACGGTAGCGTCCGCCGGCGACTGAGGCGCCCGGGATGAGCTTGGGTCCACGGGGCATCGGTCGCTGGGCCGGTCGTGATGCGGATCCGGCGGCAGGTGTGCGAGGCGCAGCTGGCGGCGGTGTCTGAGCGGCAGCCGTCTTCTGAGGTTCGGGTGCCTTCTTGTCCGGAGCAGGTGTCTTCGACACGGGTGTCTTCGACACGGGAGCTGAAGGTGTCTTCGACACACTGACCGGAGGCACCGGCGGAGCGGCCTTCTGCACCGGCTGCTGCGGCTTCTGACCCTGCGGGCTTTGGCCCTGCTGCGGCTTCTGACCCTGCGGGCTTTGGCCCTGCTGCGGTCGCTGTGCAGGCTTCTGACCCTGCTGTGGTTTCTGGCCGGCAGAGGCGGAGGAACTCGTGGATGCAGGTGTGCCCGACGATGCCGTTGACTTCTGTTCGGACGCTTTCACGGCAGAAGTCCCGGCACTCTTGTTGCCGGAAACGTTGTCGTCGCTCACCCTCGCTCCTTCTCCATCGATAGCCCGTCCCCGAATACGCGCGGGTTGCGATCCTGTACGCCCATGACCAGGGTACGGGAGCGCACCCGGTCGTTCTTGCTCGTTTGATTCCGTTCTGATTGCAGGAATCAGCTCGGTGACGTCGTCGTCGGTGTTGTTACGTGTGTCCGGTTCGGCGCGACCTGTCAGTGAACGAATCTTGCGGGAGACCGCAACCGTTACCGACAGAACTTCCGGAACCTTCTTGAAGTAGAGAATCGTGAAGGTGATCGCGAGCATCAGGATGCCGCCGACGGCGACGCGAACCATCGAGCCAGGTCCGCCGAAACGCTCGGTGAGTTGATCGAATCCGAGGACTCGGTCGACCGCGAGCATGGTCAGCGAACCGGCCAGCGAGGCGAGTACGACGGACCAGACCGTCTTGCCCACGTTGGCCATCTGCAGGTTTCCGAGGCTGCGGTGCAGGAGGTATCCGCCGATGACGGCGCCGGTGATGTAGCCGAGACCGTTGGCCGCACCGAGCAGGATCACCACCTGATCGCTGTTGGAGGCGAAGACCGGAGCCAGCGCCGAGAAAGCGATCTTCACTGCAGTGATGCCGAGAACGATCCACGTCGGCGTCCAGGCCTGTTCGCGGGCGTAGAACACTCGAAGTTGGATCAGGACCAGCGCGTACGGAATCAACGTGAATGCCGACCAGCTCACGGCGGTGCCGAGTCGTTCGGCCTGTTCGGGCCCGAAGCGTCCGTAACCGTAGAGCGCTTCTCCGACCTGCGGACCCATGAAGGTCAGGAACATGATGATCGGAACCAGCGTGATCATGGTCAGACGCGTAGCGACTGACAGATCGTCCACGACAGCCGGGGTGTCGTCGGCAGCTGCGTTGCGGCTCAGGCGCGGCATGATTGCCGTCAGAACCGTCACTCCGAGCACGCCGTACGGGAGCTGCAGGAGTAGCCAGGCCTGGCTGTAGATGGCAGGGCCGGCTTCGTCGGCGTGGGAGGAGATCTTGGTCGCGAAGATCATGCCCATCTGGCTGATCAGGACGTACAAGACGATGGCGACGGCCATGCCGCCGAACTGGCGCAGGCGATCGTCGAGACCCCACAGCGGCTTGAGCGAGATCTTCTCGCGGCGAAGCGCGGGGATCAGGCTGGCTGCCTGCACGATGACGCCGATGGTGATGCCGATGCCGAGGGTGAGCAGCTTTGCATCGCCCATCGAGACCGGATCAAGCGAGATCTCTCCCGGAGTCAGGCGGTAGACCACGAGCACCACGAGGACGACGACATTGTTGAGTACGGGAGCCCAGGCTCCGGGCTTGAAGATCTGTCTGGTGTTCAGAAACGCTGTGAACAGCGCCGACAGCCCGTAGAACAGGATCGCCGGCAGAAGCAGATACGACAGCGCGGTGGTCAGGTCGGTGCTGACCTTGCCGTCTTCGGACAGGAAGACGTATTTGGTGAGTACGGGTGCTGCCAGGGTCGCGAGCAGCGCGGCCATGCCGAGTAGAACCAGCGACGCCGTGAAGAGGCGTCGGACGAACGCTTCGCCGTGATCGGCGTCCTCCCGCTCGGCGCGAACCAACACGGGGACGACGATGGCGGTGAGCACGGCGCCCAGAACCAGTTCCGCGATCATGTTCGGGATCTGGCTGGCGACGGTGAACGAGCTGGCGATGGCCGGACCGAGGACCATCAGAATCATCAACTGCTTGGCGAATCCAGTGATGCGACTCGTCAGCGTCGCGATCGCGATGGAACCCGTTGCCGCGAGGAGTCGAGAGTTCGTCTCCTTGCGTTCCCCGACCTGGACATGGGCGTCGGTGTCGAACTCGTCCGACTTGGTCGTCTGCCGGTCCGCGAACTCCATCTCGGCTTCGCGGTACCTGGGGTAGTCGCGGATCACCGGGATGGTCATGGTGGGTGCGTCGTCGAAACGTGCGTCCGGGTTGACCGGCTGAATCGGGTAACCGCGCTCCCACGGTGGCATCCGAGGATGCGAGCGGGTCGTGGCACTCTTGCGGGTGATCGCCGAGCGGCGACCCTCCTCGGGTGGATTCCCGGTCATGAGCGTTCGTACCCTTCATCTGCTGGGTCCGGCTGACCCTTGAATCGATGCCACAGCCGTCGCCCTGCCAGGAACAGCAGCAACCCTCCCGCTGTCGCCGTCACGGCGGCCAGGGGACGACCGTACGCATTCGACCGTACGGTCACGCTGGTCGGCGTACCCAATTGGCGGCCATCTGTCGTGGTCAGCGAGAAGTTGACTTCCAGCTTGCGAGAATCGTTCATTTCCGCGGGCACAGTCAACTGTCGGCTACCTCGCGGCGGCAGCTGTTTGGGACCGATGTCACTGATCTGCATCTCGGGTGGGGCTTCCACACGCAGGTCGACGTTGATGGCGATGGGCAGCTCGTTGCGCGCCACCAGCAAGAGCGGACTCTGCCCCGACGCGAGGGTGTAGACGCCGCCCGGCGACACGACACTGACGGCCCGGTACATCCCGTCTACGGCTTCGGTGACGTTGTCGGCGCGGATGGTCGCGGCGCGCTCCGCCCGATTGACCGAGGCGGAGTCGACGTTGCGGCGATCGGCCAAAGTCATCGAGCGGAGTAGATCTTCGCGGAGCGGCGCCGTGAATCCCCGGGGGGTGAGCAACACCGCCGGATCGTCCACGAGCGAAGCTTCGAGCCCGTCGATACGCGGAAGTTGGGTGGTTGCGGTCTCGACGACGGACGTCTGCGGGCCGTCCTGGGTAGCTCGGTCCGGGTAGTCGAGCGTGGCGGCGTCCGTGGCGCCCGGTTGTCTGCCGAGTAGTGCGGGCAGGGCCTGAGGTGAGGCGAGACCGGAGCGGATGAGGGTCGCGAGCATCGAGAGCACCGCGGTGGCGTCGTTGCTGTCTGCGGTCCACAGTTGCGGCGGCGCGAAAATCTGATTGCGCGGCAATGACGTCGGCGTCAGCGCCGCCCAGGCCATCGCCCCCAACGCGTCCTGACGCCGGGCGCTGCGCGATTCGATGTCGATGGTCGGCGCGGTGTCGTCGGGGATGTACGACGGGACCTGCGGTTCCGAGCCGGTGGCGGCCAATGCTGCGGCTGCCGAGGTGTCGAAGGCAAGCGCGTCGAGTGAGCCGGTTATCCGCGACGACAGTTGCGGGGCCGCCGAGTCGACGGAGGTGTCAGCCACCATCGCTGTGGTGGGATTCACGCTCAGCACCTCTGCGGTGGCCGAGTCGAGGACACCCGAATCGGGCCAGACGAAATCTCGCAGTGAAGTCACGCCGAGGATGTTGTCGACGATGTCTGCCGGCCGTGCGAGCGCGGTAGCCGTCAGTTCCGGATTGGCCACCGAGGTGACCGCGGCGAGATCGGCCTGCGCGAACGGAACCGCCGTCGTGCACATCGAGGACGCGAGAGTCTTCACTCGGCCGAGCCATTGGTTGGCGGCGTCGCTGCCACGGCCTTCGTGCGACGGCCCGGTGGGATCGGACGAGTTGTCGGCCACGAGGTATCCGCGAGTCATGTTCTCGACGGTGATCAGAAGATCCGGGTCGATTGCCAGGCAGAGCGCGTCGGTGACGCGGCGATCGGTATCGCTCTCCGGCTTGGTGGCGCTCTCCACCGCGTCGACCAACGCGTCCAGGCGGCCGCCGTCGGAAAGTTCGGTGGCAAGTTCGTCGTCGATCAGGCGGACGGGCTCGTTGACCGAGCCGGGGATTCCGCCGACGAGTCGGGGAGAGTCGGCCAGCGGCCACATGAGCGTGACGCCGATCGGGGCGGACGTGTCGGGGGGAACGACGGCCGTCGCCGACGAACTGGGTGTTCCGGATGTGGCGTTCGATTCGGCTGCGGCCGGCACACCGAGGACGGGGAGCAGGAAGCGTGCGTCGTCGAGCCGGGCGGCACCGCCGTACTCGGGGGTGCCGTTCACGTTGACGAGCATCGGGTACACGCCGGGTTCGGTGATGTCGAGAGACAGACCGGTGGTGCTTCGGAGCGGCAGGGTAAGAGTGAACTGTTTGGACTGGCCGGTGTCGAGGGTGGTGGCAACGGTGTCGAATTCGCCGACCGTGTCGAAAACAGCCTGATCGAAATCGAGTGCTGCGCGCACGTCCGAACTGGAGTCGATTGCGGGAGCGCGTTGCAGCCTCACTCCGACGTCCTCGACGGGACGGTCACCGACATTCTTCACCGTGCCTTTGACCACGACGTTGCGGTCACTGGTGGTCGTCACCGTGGTCGGTGCGGTGGAGTCGATGGTCAGCTGCAGAAATTTGGCATCGTTGGTGTTTCGCGCCGGGGCGCGCTCACTGGGCTGGCTGGACGGAGCGGCCCAGGAGACGGCAGTCGTTGCAGGCCCGAAACCGACAGCGGCCATCACCAGAGCGGCCACACCGGCCCGCCGCAGAGCCATTCTCATCCGGCGTCCGGTTCCTTCGGGTGCTGTTCTTGTCGTATTTCCGTTCGCGGCATTTCGGCGATCATCTGCGATGCGAGTTCGGCCAGCTTGCGCTCGTCGGCGTATGCAAGCCGCGAGTGCAGTTCCGTCAGCGGCACCCAGGCGACTTCGGTGACCTCGATGTCCTCGTCGGAGAGTTCACCGCCGAGAAAGCGGAGGAGATAGTGGTGCACGGTCTTGTGGACGCGTCGACCTTCGGTCACGAACCAGTAGTCGATGCTGCCCAGCGGTGCCAGGACAGTTCCCTGAATGCCGGTTTCTTCTTCGACCTCACGCATCGCGGTCTGTTCGGCGGTCTCACCCTGCTCGATATGCCCCTTGGGTAGCGACCAGAGTAGGCGTCCACGGCGGTCGGTACGGCCGATCAGTGCAGCGCAGAGGCGTTCCGGGGGTCCTCCCCAGCCATCGACGACCAAGCCGCCCGCAGAAGTTTCACGGACGGTTCGCATCAAAGGTTTATCGGGGTTGCCGACGGCAGGTCGACGCCGCGGGTTGCGGCGACTCCTGTTTGTTCGTTCGGCACCAGACACCTCATCGATACTAGTTGGCCTTGCTGCGTTGCCCGGTAACCCGCGCAAAGCGGTCTATCGCGTTCGTATGCGCGTTCTGCTATTTGCGCACCTTAAGTAAGCTCCTTTCACGTGACTGTCCCTACCTCCGACGCTGATCGCCGCCTACGACTGCTTGCCGACGCCACTGCAACGCTCGGCACGTTGTCCGACGTGTTGAACCCGCTCGGTGAGCGTTTTGCTGCGGCCGGTCACGAGCTGTTCCTGGTGGGTGGCAGTGTTCGCGACGCGATCCTCGGCCGCTTCAGTGGCGATTTGGACTTCACGACGGACGCCAGGCCGGAGAAGGTTCAGGCTCTGCTCAAGGGCTGGGTGGACAAGCAGTGGGACACCGGCATCGAGTTCGGGACCATCAGCGCCATCAAGCACGGCCAGGAGATCGAGATCACGACCTTCCGGGCGGACGCTTACGACCGCGTCTCCCGCAATCCGATAGTCGAGTACGGAACGACGTTGGCCGACGATCTGGTGCGCCGCGATTTCACCGTCAATGCGATGGCGATGAAGATCGGCGCGGACGGTTCCTACACTTTTGTCGATCCGCTGAACGGCATGGACGCCCTGCTGGCCGGAGAGCTCGATACGCCGTCGGCGCCGGAGAACTCGTTCAACGACGATCCGTTGCGGATGCTGCGCGCAGCCCGGTTCGTCTCGCAGCTTGGTTTCACGTTGAACAATCGTGTTTTCGAGGCCATCAAGGAGATGGCGTCGCAGATCGAGCGGATCACCGCCGAGCGTGTGCAGGTGGAGCTGAACAAACTGATGCTGGGCATGTACCCGGTGGACGGCATCAACATGATGGTCGACTCGGGGCTGGCCGCGTACGTGCTGCCCGAGGTTCCGCAGATGAAGCTCGAGATCGACGAGCATCACCAGCACAAGGACGTCTACCAGCACTCTCTCACCGTGCTCCAGCAGGCGATCGACCTCGAAGAAGGCGATCCCGACCTCGTATTGCGTTGGGCTGCACTGCTCCACGACATCGGAAAGCCGGACACCAAGCGCAACGAGCCGGGCGGCGGCGTCAGCTTCCACCACCACGAGGTGGTCGGTGCCAAGCTGGTGCGCAAGCGCATGCGGGCACTGAAGTTCTCGAAGCAGATGGTCGACGACGTTTCGCAGCTCGTGTTCCTGCACTTGCGTTTTCACGGCTACGGCAAGGGACAGTGGACCGATTCGGCGGTGCGGCGGTACGTCACCGACGCGGGCGAGCTGCTCCCCCGCTTGCACAAGCTCGTGCGGGCCGACTGCACCACGCGCAACAAGCGTCGCGCCGCGCAGCTGCAGGCCACGTACGACGACATCGAAGAGCGGATCGCGCGCATTGCGGAGCAGGAAGACCTCGCTCGGGTGCGTCCGGATCTCGATGGCAACGCCATCATGGAACTGCTCGGCATCCCGGCCGGCCCGCAGGTGGGCAAGGCATGGACGTTCCTCAAGGAACTACGTCTGGATCGCGGGCCGCTCGAACGTGACGAGGCCGAAGCCGAACTTCTGAAGTGGTGGGCTACCCAGTAGGGCTGGTTTCTCGTTTCTTGCGGTTGATCAGTACTGCCGACAATCCCGCGGCGTAGACGCCCGCGCCGGCAAGGGCAAGGCCGACGCTCTTGCCGTCGGGCGCGATCACCGTCGACGCCGCCGCGATCGCACCGATGAACGCGACGTTGAACACGGTGTCCTGCAAGGCGAATACCTGGCCACGACGGTCGTCGTCGATGTCGATCTGCATGGCCGCGTCGCCGCTGAGTTTCACGGACTGACCGGCGATGCCGAGCAGGAATGCGGCGATCAGCAGCGAGCCTTGCGTCAGGGTGGTCACGAAGACGAGCTGGACGAGAACCGCGCACACCAGGGCGTACGTGATCGTCCGTGAGCGACCGATCCGAGGAATGAGGAACGGTGTGATCAAGGCCGCGATCAGCATTCCGATGGCCGTTGCACCGACGGCGACGCCGAATCCGGCCATCCCTCCAGGTAATTGGGAGCCGTTCGAAGTGTCGCGTAGGACCAGCACCATGATGAGGGTGTTGATGCCGAAGCAGATGCGGTGTGCGCCGATTCCGATCATTGCCGTGGTGACGCCGGGCGCCTCCCAGGCAGCGGTTGCACCGGTGCGCAGTCCGGCTGTTACCGAACGGACGGCGCTGGCGCGGACCACCTCGTCGGCCACCGGACCAAGCGAGCGGGCCGTGAACCTGGCCGCGGCGAGGGCAGCAATCACCGACCCCAGCGCTGCGATCGCCACGGCTGCGCCCGACGCTCGATCCCCGGCGCCGATCACACCGATGATCGCCACCGCAGCCGAAGCGCCCAGAGCAGCGACCACCGAACCAGCCGTTGTGAGAACGGAATTGGTTGCCACCAGCCACGATTGTCGGACGACCTTCGGCAGGGCTGCGGATACTCCTGCCCCGACGAAGCGGCTGACTCCGATGGCAGCAAGCGCACACGTCAACAGCAGAGTGTCACCGCCGCCGGCCACCAACAACACCGCGGTGGTCAGAATGAAGAGCCCGCGGAGCACGCTCGCCCACAGGAGCACCAGGCGGCGGTCCCAACGATCCAGCAGAGCCCCGGCAAAGGGGCCGATCACCGAATAGGGAAGGAGCAGTACGGCAAAGCCGGCCGCTATCGCCACCGGATCGGTTTCGCGTTCCGGATTGAAGAGGATTGCGCCGCCGAGCGCGGCCTGGAACATTCCGTCGCCGAACTGGCTGGAAAAGCGGACGAGCGCCAGCCTTCCGAGGCCGGGTGATTCACGCAGGGTGTGCAGTACGCGCTGCCAGGCCTCGCGGCGGTTCGAGGCTCGGTTCATAAGCGGAAACTGTAGTGGGTGGGTCAGGCGCCGATCTTGACGGTCGCCCGCTCGAGGATCGGCGCGATGTCGATTCCCCTCGGCAGCGTTCCGAACACGCTCCCCCAGTCGCTTCCGAGTCGACTCGCACAGAACGCGTCGGCCACCGCGGGGTGCCCGTAGCGGAGCAGCAGCGAGGCTTGCAGTGCGAGTGCCATGTCACCGACGATCTTTCGCGCCCGGTATTCGATGTCCCCGAAATCGCCGAATGTCGCCTCGAGATCCCGCACGGCCTGATCGAAGTGGGCATCCACGCCACTCGCTTCTTTCAGTTCCTCGAAGAACACCTGCAGCGTTTCGGGTTGCTTCGCCATCGCCCGGAGTGTGTCGAGCGCCGCGACGTTGCCCGACCCCTCCCACACCGAGAGCAGCGGAGCCTCGCGATAGAGGCGCGGCATCCGGGATTCCTCCACGTATCCGTTTCCGCCCAGACATTCGAGTGCCTCGGCAGCGTGGATCGGTCCGCGCTTGCAGACGAAGTACTTGCTCACGGCCAACGAAATGCGTCGTAGTGCGGTGGCGTGGGGATCGCCTGCGGTTGCGCGATCGGTCAGAGCGGCCAGCCACATCGCGACGGTAGTCGACGCCTCCGATTCCACCGCCAGATCAGCCAGAACATTGCGCATCAAAGGTTGGTCGATCAGGTTGGCGCCGAACGCACTTCGGTGATTCGCATGGTGAACTGCCTGCAGAGTGCCGACGCGCATGCCGGTGGCCGTGCCGATCGTGCAGTCCAGCCTGGTCATGTTGACCATCTCGATGATGGTGCGCACGCCCCGGCCTTCCTCGCCGACCATCCACGCGAGAGTGTCGCGGTACTCGACCTCGCTGCTCGCGTTGGAATGATTCCCCAACTTGTCCTTCAGGCGCTGTAGGTACATGTTGTTGAGCGAGCCGTCCGGCAGGATCCGCGGAAGGAAGAAGCACGACAGGCCACCCGGTGCCTGGGCGAGGACGAGGAACACGTCCGACATCGGCGCGGAGGTGAACCACTTGTGACCCGTCAGCAGGTAGCTGCCGTCGGATTGTGGTACCGCTCTTGTGGTTCCGGCACGAACGTCCGAACCGCCCTGCTTTTCCGTCATCGACATACCGGCGATCAATCCGGGCTTGGTGAGGGGAGCTTTCAGCTCTGGATCGTAGTGCCGGGCGGTCAGGAGTGGTTCGTACTGCTCTGCCAGCTCGGTGTTGTGCCGCAGCGCGGGCACCACCGCGTACGTCATCGAGATGGGGCAGCCGTGGCCGGCGTCGGTTTGACCCCACACGGCCATCTTCGCGGCTCGGACGAGGTGTGCGTGTGGGTCCGGGTCAGCCCACGGAGCACCGTGCAGTCCCAATTCGACTGCGGTGCTCATGAGTTGGTGATAGGCGGGGTCGTAGCGGACCTCGTCGATACGGTTGCCGTAGCGGTCGTGGGTTCGCAGGACGGGCGGGTGCTCCTCGGCCAGATCGCCCCACTCCTGGGCTTGCGCGCTTCCGGCGCGGACCCCGACGCGATGAACCTCTTCGAGCGCGTCCGATGCTCCCTCACGGTGCAGTGCCTCGAGGATCGGCGCGTATTCGGCTGCGTCGTAATCGATCAGGGGCGGCACCTGATTGGTGACTTCATGCGTGGGTGTCATCGAAACTCCCTAACGATCGAAGGGTGAAGGCGAGGATGGCATCGATCGCAGCGGGATCCGTGGTGCCGCCGCGCAACGGAAGGATCAGGGCCTCACCGATTGCCCCGACGATGCACGCTGCCGTCAGAGTGGCGTCCTGCGGAGGTATCTCACCGGTGTCTACGGCCGAGCGGATTGCGGTGGCCAGGCAATCGCGGAACGATTCGCGAAACATGAGTCGCTGTTCGTCGACGAGTGGATCCACCGGTTCCACCAGCAGTGCATAGGCGAGAACCGGTGCACGCATGGCGCGTTCGGCGAACGTGCGAACCGACGCTGATACGGCGGAGCGATGGTTGCCTTCCAGGATTCGGGCGCTGTCTCCGGCGTCCCGAACCGCGGATACCTCACGGCTGCAGACTGATTGGAATACTTCGGCGAACAGTTCGCCCTTGCCGTCGAAATGTCGATACAGCGTCCCGGTGCCGACGCCGGCGTTCTTGGCCACCGCGGCGATGGAACACCCCGCATAGCCGTGGGTTGCCACTGCCGTCGTGGCGGCCTCGAGCAGTCGGGCGCGTTGGGCGTCCAATCGTTCCTGTACTGCCGGAGTGCGGCGATAGGCCATGTGAAGAAGTGAACACCCGTTCCGTTCTTGCGTCAAGAGCCCCTGCCTGCAGGTTCAGGCAGCAGCGGTGCGAGCCTGTTCCGCGCGCCACCACGCGACGGTCTCCTCGGCGGCCTGATCGAGCGGTGTCGGTGAGAGGCCGAGCAGCACTTCGCTGGCACTCGAGTCCATGACAAACGGCTTGGTGAACTGGTAGTTCATCTCCGCGAGCTCGCGGGTGTCGGTGTTGACCTTGCCGACTGCGTCGAGCACCCAGGCGGGCAGGACGCCCACCTTGGCGGGGGATGTCCCGGCGGCTCGGGCGAAGGCTTCGGCGATCTTGCGCTGAGTGAGCGCGGGGCCGGTGGGTGCGTGGATGACGGAGTTCCAGAGTTCGGGGTTGTGTGCTGCGGCGATCATCGCTGCGGCGAGATCGGGAATGTAGGTGAAGGAGTGCGGCTGGTCTGCGGAACCGATGACACGAATCTTCTTACCTGCCATGACCTTCGGAACCATGCGCTCGCCGGCGTGGGCGGTGCGGACGCGGGGGCCGAAGAAGTCCGAGGCGACGACGCTGACGGTAGGTGTTGCCGAAGCCTCGCGAGCACGCAGCAGCGCGGTTCGCACGCCACGCTTGCCGCCGGTGGCGTTGCGTGGATCGGATTCGGTCATCAAGGTGTCGGAGTTGTAGGCGTAGAGGCTTTCGGGGAAGACCACGACGGCGCCGATGGATGCGGCCGCGTCGAGCACGACCTTCTCGGCCGCCGGGAGTTCCCGCTCCCAATCGGCTGCGTTGTAGGCGGCGTGGATGCAGTGGTAGATGGCCGTGGCGCCTTCGCTGACCGAGCGCAGGGCCTCGGAATCCGAGACGTCGACGCGTCGACGGTCGATCAACGGGTGCTCCGGCCCGCTGCCGGACCTGGTCAGGAGGCGGACATTGATGCCCTGCTCGGCGAGCTGTAGCGCGACGGCGGATCCGACGGGTCCTGCTCCGGTGACGATTTCGAGGTTCGACATGGTGTGCTCCTTCTCGTTTCGGGTGAACTGAGAGCACTGCTCTCGTTTTCAAGAATGCACCCGCGCCTCAGCGCTGTCAAGAGCAGTGCTCTCTTTTGTTGATACTGCTCTCGATCATGGGGCAAGATGGACTCATGGTTGGGACTCCCCGTGAGCGGGCGCGCGAACAGACGCTGCAGGACATCACCCGGATCGGACGCGAGCATCTTGCTGCCGTCGGCGCCGCAGCTTTGTCTCTGCGGGCCGTCGCACGTGACCTGGGAGTCGTGTCCTCAGCGGTGTACCGCTACGTCGCCAGTCGCGACGAACTGCTGACCTTGCTGGTGGTGGACGGGTACACGGAACTGGGCTCGGAAGTGGACGCTGCCGTGAATGCCGTTGCAGCAGAAGATTTTCGCGGGCAGTTCGTTGCTCTCGGACGTGCCGTCCGGAGTTGGGCGATCCGGGAACCGGCCCGCTACGGTCTGCTGTTCGGCAGCCCCGTCCCCGGTTACGACGCTCCGGGCGAGCAGACCACCGGTCCTGGCACTCTCGTCGTGACCCGGCTGATCGGGATCATCGACGCCGCACATCGAGCGGGCGCACTCACGGTGCGAGAGGGTCCGGACCTGAGTGACACGCTGGCAATGGACCTCGAGGGAGTGCGGAAAGAACTGGGCACCGACCTGCCGCCGGATGCCGCAGTGCGCGCAACTCTCGTCTGGGTATCGCTGTTCGGCTCGGTGAACTTCGAGGTGTTCGGGCAGTACGGAAGCGATACGTTCAGCGACGCGAGCGAGATTTTCGAGCGGCATCTGGCACTACTTGCCGATGTGGCGGGTCTGACCTGAACACGCCTGTGTCTCGTTCCTCCGCACGCAGTTGTCGGTGAGATGATGTCTTTGTGGCGCACGCAGAAGAACCCGAGGATCGAATGGCCTGGATAGAACCGGAGGTTCGTCCGGGCAGTTTGTTGGTGTCGTCGACCGATCTCACGGAACCTGCATTTCGCCGCACCGTCATCTACATGATCGAGCACAACGACGCCGGGAGCTTGGGCGTCGTCGTCAATCGGCCGAGTGAGACGGCCGTGCAGAACGTGTTGCCGCAGTGGGCGCCGTTGACCGCGCATCCTTCGGCGCTGTACATCGGTGGACCAGTCAAGCGTGACTCGGCGCTTTGCCTGGGAATCGCTCGAAACGGTGCACGGATCGACGGCGTCGCCGGCCTGCGGCGGGTGGACGGCAAGGTAGTCATGGTGGATCTGGACTCGGACCCGGAGGTGATCGCTCCTCTGGTCGAAGGGATCCGCATTTTTGCCGGGTACTCGGGTTGGACTCTGGGGCAGCTGGATTCGGAGCTCGAGCGTGAAGACTGGATGGTGATCAGCTCACTGCCGTCGGATGTGCTGACGCCGCCCCGAGTCGATGTCTGGGCACGGGTGCTACGACGCCAGCCGCTGCCCGTAGCGATGCTGGCCAGTCACCCCATCGAGGTCGAACGGAACTGATCTGTCGGAGGTCGATGATATTCCTGTGTCATCGTTTTCGAGAGAGGTGGCAGTAATGATCGCTGAGCGTCAGATCCAGTGCGCGGATTGTGTTTCGGATGTCGATCACTGCCACGATTCTCTGCTGCGACATGTCGACGGATCGCTCGAATGCACCGGGGTGAACTGTGTCGACCTGGCATCGAGTCGCCATGCGTTGTCCATCGATTGTGCTGAACTGCAGGGCGGTTGTGGCTGCGTCGACGCGACCCGGGACGCGTTGCTCGCTAGCTGACGCTCACCGGATCCCGATTCGCGAAGCGTTGCGCCATGGCAGCACAGACGATCAGTTGGATCTGATGGAAGATCATCAGCGGCAACACGATCAGGCCGACGGGCTGGCCCGCGAACAGCACGGCCGCCATCGGTAGGCCCGTTGCCAAGGACTTCTTCGACCCGCAGAAGATGATGACGATCTGATCGGGAAGATCGAAGCCGAGTTTGCGCCCCGCGAAGGCAGTGACGCCGAGAACCAGCGCGAGGATCAGGCAGCACACGATTGTGAGGATCACGATCTGCCAGATCGTGACGGTGCTCCAGATCCCCTCTTTCATGCTTTCACTGAAGGCGGCGAAGACAACAAGGATGATCGATCCACGATCGACGTACTTGGTGGGTTCGGCGTACTTCTGCAGCCATCCGATCACCAGCGGGCGGATCAGCTGACCGACGATGAACGGGATCAGCAGCTGCACGACGATGTCGAGGATCGACGAGAAGTCGACGGTCGCCTGGCCGGTGGTGTTCATCAGCAGAACCACCAGCAGCGGCGTGACGAAGACGCCGATCAGGTTGGAGAACGACGCACTGACGATCGCGCCGGCGACGTTTCCCTTGGCGATCGAAGTGAACGCGATCGACGACTGAACCGTCGACGGAACGAGGCACATGTAGAGGAGGCCGGTGTAGAGGTCGTCGCTGATCAGGGTCGGCGACAGGAATCGCAGAGCTAGGCCGATCAACGGGAAGAGCACAAATGTCGCGGCAAGGACGACGGTGTGCAGTCGCCAGTGCTTGACGCCCTTCCAGGCTTCCTGCGGCGAGAGTCGTGCGCCGTAGAGCAGGAACAGGAAGCCGATGGCGATCTTGGTGGCCCAGTTCAGAATGCTCTCCGCGGTACCCGATACCGGGAACACACTTCCGAGCACGCCGGCGATGATGATGCCGAGGATGAACCCGTCGATGTAGAACCTACTGAGAAACTTCACCTGGCTAAGGATAACGGCGTGCGTCGACGGGCTCTCGAGCCCCACGAAGGTTGAAGCCCATCACGGCCAGGCACAGCAGCGTCCCGACGATCGACAGCTCGATGATGGCCGTCTGCATTCCCTGGATGGTGATGGCGATACCCGCGATGATCGACGGGATCGCCAGTCCCGCGTAGCTGACGGTGAAGAACGCGGCCAGAACTCCGCCGTGGCTCTCGCGTGCGTGGGTCCGGGCGGCGGCGTTGACGCGCTTCATGCCGCCGGCAAACGCCAGACCGTGCCCGGCGCCGACCACGACGGTGATGGCGCCCAGCAGCGCGAGGCTGGGTACGAGATCGACCACGAGCAACCCGATCATTCCGAGGGCGAGGATTCCCAGGCCGACGGTGACGGACGCCCTCGGGTCCATGCGGCTTCCGCCGAGTTGAGCGATCACCGAGCAGATCATGACCAGTGCGGCTGCCCCACCGCCGAGCAGAAGGTTGTCGATGTTCAGCAGGCTGGTCATCCACGACGGGACCACCGACTGGAAGAGCCCGACTGCGCCCCACGACAGCGCGACGGCGAGCGAGCTGAGCCAGAACGTCTCTCGAATGGTGGCGGGAACATGTGGCATCTGGAAGAACCGCTTCGGGCGTGTGACGTCCCCGATCCGCGGCAGTAGCAGCAACACGATCAGTGCCGGGATGAACGCAACAAGGAAGATCAGATACGGCAACCGCAGTGGTTGCGGAAGGTACTGGGCGATCGCGCCGGACACGAGTGGTCCGAGTGCACCGCCCAACGCACCCGTCACCGTCGAGACGAGCGCTGCCCGTCGGTGATCGAACTTCGGTTCCTGCTCCACCAGTGCGGCGCTACCCGCCGCACTGGCCGCGCCAACCGCGATGCCCTGAGCGACGCGTCCGACGAACAACCACACCGTCGCGTCGGCGAATGCCAGGACGAGCGTGCCGACGACGCTCAGTGCGAGCGCAGCCAGAAGCACGGTGCGTCGACCGAGGGCGTCGGACAGCGGTCCGAAGAAGAGCAATGCCGGAACGAGCCCGGCGACGTAGACGCCGTAGATGAGCGTCTGGACGGTGGGCGTGAACCCGAACTCGGTCCGGTACAGCCCGTAGACGGAGGTGGGCATGTTCGCGCCCAGAAGGATCACGGTGAGGACGTAGCCCACGCCGTAGAAGTGTCGGTTGGTGCGGCGTGTGCGTTGTTCGGTGGCGACAGCGGTGGCGGACGTGGGAAGGCCCTCCTGAAGACTGAGTTCGAAAATACGTGGGTCGTCCTACGTATCGTAGGTGAGTGGAATGATCGCCGCGAATGCTGTGAGGATGAGTAGATGACCGTTGTTCGCAAGGAGTCCGCGTACGAGCAATCCCTCGACTGGATGCGCGCGCAGATCTCCGACGGCGCCTGGACCGTCGGCAACCGGGTTCCGACCGAGCCGGAGTTGATGAGTGTTCTCGGCGTCGGCCGGAACACCGTGCGCGAAGCGATCAAGACACTGACGTCGACGGGAGTCCTCGAGATCCGTCGCGGATCAGGGACCTTCGTGCGTGCTCGGACCGACATCGGCGGCCTGCTCGGCAAACACGCGTCCGTCGACGAGATGAAATACGTCTTCGAAGTGCGTCGTGCGCTCGAGATGGAAGCAGTCCGCTTGGCGTGTGAGCGTCGCAGCGCCGACGATGTTCGGACAATTCGTGAGCTGGCCGCCAAGCGTGATGTCCCAGCGGAGAACTTCGTCGACGTGGATCTCGCATTTCACATTGCCGTCGTCGATGCCGCTCACAATCCGGTTCTGAAAGATCTGTTTGCCGGGATCCTCGAAACCGTTCGCGCCACCTACGAGGTGACCGAAGGGGTGCATCCGCCGTCGCTGACGTCCTCGCATCACCGGGGAGTCGCCGAAGCAATTGCCGAACGAGATGTCAGCAAAGCCAGGGCGGCGGCGTGTGGGTACCTGGAAAAGACTCAGGAAGCGATCGGTTCAGGCTCGGCGGTTACCGAGTCCGGGCGTCGGCCACTCGGTTGAGGGACCCGGCGATGTCTTCGGCCTTCGGTGTCGTGATCGTGAGCCGGTCGCCACCGGCGAAGGTGACGACCACCGCCGGCCCGGTGCGGGTGACCACGCCGTAGTTGCGACGACCCTTGGTCTTGAGTCCCCAGCCGCCGAAGTCCGCGAACGGTTTGATCTCCGCGACGTCGGCTTCGACAACTTCGTCGATGCCGTAGGTCATCGCAGCCATCCCCATGTTGATCACCCGAATTTCCCGTTCGTCGACGATCACCCGGAAGCGAACCAGGCTGACGACGAGCAGTCCGAGTGCACCGAAGATGAACAGCGGCCAGAGTGACCGCATCGACAACGCCATGACGACTCCGGGTGCCAGAGTGATCGCAGTGAGGATCGCCGAGCCTTTGGTGCTGAATCCGACGTCGTCGGAGATGGGCAGAGGGCAGCTGCTTCGAGGCAACCCGGCCGATGGTTTGGTCGCGGCAAGCGTGCGGCCGCGGTAGTCGCGCAGGAATGAGGCACCGATCCAACCCAGCACCGCGCCGACGACAAAGCCGACACCGAGAGACCACAGCGGGAGTGACGTCGTAGTCGGATCGGTGACATCGAGTTGGGTGTAGAGCAGAGCGAAGTTCACTGTCGTGATGAGCCCGACCACGCTCAGTCCGACAACCAACATGAATCGACGCATCATCAACATCGCGGGAGCAAGAGCGGCAATTGCGCTGAGACCGCCACCGAAGAGCAGCGTCAGAAGTGCGATGGTCCACGCGTTGGAAGACGGGGTGGAGAAGCCGTCCGGCGAGGTAGTGGTCCAGTGAGTCGCGATCTGCTCCGGGAGGCGAGGCTCCCACATTTTTGTCAGGACGAAGCCGAAGACCGCACACAACAGCGGAACGACTAGCCCGAATACGACCCCGGCCGGGTCGACCACGCGATGTTTCACGTGAATCAATGAGCCGGCTGGCAAGCATCCTTGAGCGCGCAGGCACCGCAGGAAGCGGTGCCGCAAGCGGCAGCGTTCGCCTTGGCCTCGGGGGTCTCCGCCACCGGCTCGTCTGCGGCAGGCTCGGAGTGTCCGCCGCAGTTGCAGTCGTTACCGCATCCGCTCTGCTGCGGGAGTGCGGCGGCAGCGCGGGCACCGATGCCTCCACCGAGACCGGCAGTGAGGACGGCGACGACGACGGCGATGATCGCGACCGCGACGCCGAAGACTCCGCCGATGGTCAATGCTGCGACTCCGCCGATGACCAACATTCCGGCGGCCGCGAGCATGGTCGGACCGGCCACCTTGTTGGCGAGGGCGAACGACTCCTCGCTCCGCAGGGAATCGTCGGTGCGGACACCGGCCCAGCGGTTGCGCGGGAGTTTGCCGATCAGTCCGGCGACAGCAACTCCACCGACGGCGACAGCGAGCACGAATAGCACCACAGCGACAACGATCACCCATACAGGATAGGCGCGAGTGGAGTTGATGGTATGCCCGGGTCGCGCAGGCTCTACCCTGGTTATCGGTATTTCCGTCAGCCAAGTAGATAGCGACCACAGTGACCGAGTCTCCGCAGTCCCCCGATTCACCAGCCGACGCAACTCCGCAGCACCGCTACACCGCGGAGCTCGCCGGCCAGATCGAGCAGCACTGGCAGGACCGCTGGAGTGAGGAAGGCACGTTCAACGCGCCCAATCCGGTCGGTCCGCTCTCCTCGCCCGACGGTGTTCCTGCCGACAAGCTCTTCGTTCAGGACATGTTCCCGTACCCCTCGGGTTCGGGCCTGCACGTCGGTCACCCACTCGGATACATCGCCACGGACGTCTTCGCGCGCTTCCATCGCATGCAGGGCCGCAATGTCCTGCACACCCTCGGCTACGACGCCTTCGGGCTCCCGGCCGAGCAGTACGCCGTGCAGACGGGTACCCACCCGCGGACCACCACCGAGTCCAACATCGCCAACATGAAGCGCCAGCTGCGACGCCTGGGTCTGGGACACGACGAGCGTCGTAGCCTCGCGACGACCGACGTCGACTTCTACCACTGGACGCAGTGGATCTTCCTGCAGATCCACGGCGCCTGGTACGACAAGGCTGCCGGTAAGGCGCGTCGTATCTCCGAGCTGGAAGCCGAATTCGATTCCGGTGAGCGCGCTCTGGAAGACGGACGCGAGTGGACGTCGCTGACAGTGGCCGAAAAGGCCAAGGTTCTGGATTCGTACCGCCTTGTCTACCAGTCGGATTCGATGGTCAACTGGTGCCCCGGTTTGGGTACCGTGCTGGCCAACGAGGAAGTTACCGCCGACGGTCGTAGTGACCGCGGAAACTTCCCGGTCTTCCGTAAGCACCTCCAGCAGTGGATGATGCGCATCACCGCGTACTCCGACCGCCTGGTCGACGACCTCGAGTACCTGGATTGGCCGGACAAGGTCAAGGCCATGCAGCGCAACTGGATCGGACGCTCCTACGGCGCCGAGGTTACTTTCGCCGCAGGCGAATACGGCATCGATGTATTTACGACGCGCCCCGACACGCTGTTCGGTGCCACCTACGTGACGTTGGCTCCCGAGCATGCTCTGGTCGACAAGCTCGTTGCGGACGAGTGGCCCGAAGGTGTCGACGCACGCTGGACCGGCGGCGCTACGACGCCGGCGGAAGCTGTTGCTGCATACCGTAAGTCGATTGCCGCCAAGACCGACCTGGAGCGTCAGGAAAACAAGGAGAAGACGGGCGTCTTCCTCGGTTCCTACGCCGTCAATCCGGTCAACGGCCACAAGGTCCCGATCTTCATCGCCGACTACGTGCTGACCGGCTACGGCACCGGCGCGATCATGGCAGTTCCGGGACACGATCACCGTGACTGGGAGTTCGCGAACGCGTTCGGTCTGGAGATTCTCGAAGTTATTGCCGGTGGCGATGTTTCGGAGGCGCCGTATTCGGGCGACGGCGCGCTGGTGAACTCCGACTACCTCGACGGTCTGGACGTGGCCGAGGCCAAGGCGACCGTCATCAGCCGCCTCGAGGAGAGTGGCCAGGGCAAGGGCACCATCCAGTACAAGCTGCGCGACTGGCTCTTCGCGCGTCAGCGTTACTGGGGTGAGCCTTTCCCGATCGTCTACGACGCGGACGGCAACGCGCACGCCCTGCCGGATTCGGCTCTGCCCGTGGTGCTTCCGGAGGTCGAGGACTACGCACCCGTGTCCTTCGATCCGGATGACGCCAACTCCGAGCCCTCTCCCCCGCTGAACAAGGCGACCGACTGGGTCAACGTCGAGCTCGATCTCGGCGACGGACTGCAGACCTACCACCGCGACACCAATGTCATGCCGCAGTGGGCGGGCAGCTCGTGGTACCAGCTGCGTTACATCGACCCCACCAACCAGGACGCCTTCTGCGACCCGCAGAACGAGGCGTACTGGACGGGTCCCCGTCCGGAACTGCACGGCCCCAACGATCCCGGTGGAGTCGACCTGTACGTCGGCGGCGTCGAGCATGCGGTGCTGCACCTGCTGTACTCGCGCTTCTGGCACAAGGTCCTGTTCGACCTGGGCTACGTGTCCTCGAGCGAGCCGTACCGCCGCCTCTACAACCAGGGCTACATCCAGGCATTCGCGTACACCGATGCCCGCGGCGTCTACGTGCCCGCAGAAGACGTCGTCGAGCGTGACGGCAAGTTCTTCTACGAGGGCGCCGAGGTCAACCGCGAGTACGGCAAGATGGGCAAGAGCCTGAAGAATGCCGTTGCGCCGGACGAGATCTGCGCCGAGTTCGGTGCAGACACCCTGCGTGTGTACGAGATGTCGATGGGTCCGCTGGACACCTCGCGTCCGTGGGCGACCAAGGATGTCGTCGGTGCTGCTCGATTCCTGCAGCGAGTGTGGCGCGTCGTCATCGACGAGGAGACCGGCAAGCCCCGTGTCACCGACGAAGCACCCGGTGAGGAGACGCTGCGTGCGCTCAACAAGGCGATTTCCGGTGTCATCGAGGATTACACGGCGCTGCGCGACAACACGGCCGCTGCGAAGCTGATCGAGTACAACAACCACCTCACCAAGGCGTTCCCGGGTGGCGCGCCCCGTGCTGCCGTCGAGCCGTTGGTGCTGATGCTCGCTCCCCTGGCGCCGCACCTCGCGGAAGAGCTGTGGTCGCGTCTGGGACACACGGAATCTCTTGCGCACGGCCCCTTCCCCGCTGTCGAGGAGAAGTGGCTCGTCGAGGACACCGTCGAGTACCCGATCCAGGTCAACGGCAAGGTCCGTAGCCGCATCAGCGTCCCGGCGGATGCCGATCGCAAGGCTGTCGAGGAGATCGCCCTGGCCGACGAGAAGATCGTCGCGCTGCTCGAGGGCAACGCACCGCGCAAGGTGATCGTTGTGCCGGGCAAGATGGTGAACATAGTTCTCTAAGGCCTTCGGCCTCTGTGCGCCGTTTTGGTAGTTACCGCTACCGAAACGGCGCACAGTCGTATCTGGGGCTGCATCTGGGGCGCCAATCAGACCTTGTCCTGATTGTCCCGCTCCGCGGAACATTCTGTAGCGCGTGTTCGACGCGAGGGCTGTGATGCAGGTAACACGTTGCCGAGAACGGTAGCTGTCGTTCCACTGCACTTCCCCGCAAGGCCCCGGCCGACGGTATTCGGCAGGGGGTCAATCGAATTCGCAGGTGTCCCGAAAGGATTCTCCAGCCATGGCGTCTCATGTCCACAGCGACGGTTCGTCTCCCAGTCTGCCCGAATCGACGTCGATGCCGGAGCGGTGGACTCCGCGACTGGTGTTCTCGCTGGCGTCGATCGTTCTACTTCTCGAAATGCTCGCGGTGAGCTACATGATGATTTCCACTGCGCTGCCCGCCATCTCGGTGCATTATCAAACGACGCAGGGAGCCTGGCTGCTCACGTCGTTCCTGCTGCTCGGCGCGGTAGCGTCTCCACTGCTCGGCAAGCTCGCCGATATGTACGGCAAACGAAAAGTCCTGCTCCTGGCGGTCGCCGGCGCGGCGGTCGGATCCTTCATTTCGGCGGTTGCGCCCAGTTATGCCGTCCTGATTCTGGGCCGGTCGCTGACGGGCCTACTCGTCCCCTGCCTGTTCTTGAGCTACTCCCTCATCCGCGACGTGTTTCCGCCGAAAACCGTTGCTCTGGCGGTCAGTATCGCGACCTCCGGCATGGGCCTGATCGCTATTCCGGCGCCGTTCCTCACCGGTTGGTTGATCGACAACCACGGGTTCCGGAGCATCTTCTGGTTCTTCGTCATCGGTTTGGTTCTGCTCGGTGGAATGATTTTCGCTTCGACGGCGGAATCAGCTGTGCGACTGCGCTCTTCGCTGGATCTGATCGGTGCGGTACTGCTCGGATCAGGCATCGCCGGAATTCTCATCGGCGTCAGCTTCGGACCGACCTGGGGCTGGAAGAACGGCTCGACACTGGCCTATCTGATCGGCGGCGTTGCACTGCTGGTGGCGTGGGTTGCCTCTGCCCGGGCCATCCGTGAACCCTTGATCGACCTGCGCTACTTCGGCAAGCGTTCGGTGATGCTCACCGCCGTCGGAGCCGGGTTCTGCTACGGCGCGTCGGGAGTCTTCACGATTCTGCTGCCGATGATGGTGATGACCCCCGCAGTTCTCGGCCTGGGATACGGATTCGGTGTCACGGCAGAAGGATTCGCGATCTTCCAGGCGCCGCTGGGTGGCATGGTGGTGGTCGGTGGTTTGATCGTGGGCTTCCTCGTGGGCCGCAACATTCGACCCCGCCTGCTGATGATCATCGGAATGATCCTCATGGCAGTAGGGTTCACCTTGACGGCCACCATTCACGACAACAAGCCGCTGCTCATCATCTTTGCCGGAATCTTCGGCGTCGGTATGGGTATGGGCTACGCCTCCATCCCGAACCTGCTCATCGAGGCGGTGCCGCCGCAGTTGCAGGCAACCACGGCGAGCATGGTTGCGGTCTTCCAGAGCATCTTCCCCGCGGTGCTTCCTGTCATCGCTTTCACGGTCTTGAACTCGCACATCGCGATGGCGATGGAGGGCGCTGTGTTCTACACCGACGAGGGCATGCGTATCGCGTTCCTGATCGGTGCTGCTGCAGCGGTTCTCGGCGCGATCGCAGCTGTGTTCCTGCCGCGAAACATCGTCCAGATCGGCGCGGAGGACGGCGCGGCGCAGGAGACGTCCCTCCTTCCGGCTCACTGATCATGCGATGACCTGCGGCTACGAGCCAACGCCCGTAGCCGCACGTCTCCATGGTCGCACCTCGACGTCATGCAAGATGAATCTTCTGCAGCGAGATCTCACCCCGCAGCGGACGCTCTGCAACTTGTGCCAGATCAGAGACGAATGTGTCCGCGATCGATCGGGTAGTGGTGAGTTGAACCGACAGAACGTTGTTCGCCTGACTGCACACGGTTGCGCCGTGCCGGTACGCCACGAGCGCGACTGGATCGACGCGTTGGAAAGTCGCGGTGACGTGTAGGCCGACCTGTGGCGTCACCGGAACGAACGGACCGTGGTCCGTCTTGATTCGAACTATCCCGACGATCTTGTTGAGACGCTTGATCAACATGGCGTCGGAAATCGTTGCCGGGCAACTGTATGCGATCGACATCCCGCTGACTCCCGGCGATGTCACGGACACCCACGTCGACAGACTGACGACCTCGACGCCGAGCTTCCACCCCAGCGAAGAAATACGGGCGAGAACTGCTGCGGTGTCATCGCATTCGACGACCATGGTGCCAACCCGTGTCGGTTCACCCATTCCCACGACCTCTTTCGGCTCAGAGAGGCAGTCCGGGCGCATCGACACCGACGATTCGCGATCCCCGGAAAAAGTCGAGAAGCTCTTTGTCGCCGTGTGCGCCGATACCGCTTCCGCCCCAGAAACTCTGGGTCGAGTGGTCGTCGAGGTCCAGGAGACTGGTGCTGTTGATCTTGTTCTCGCCGCACTCGATCCGGGTCGCAAGTTCACGAGCGGCGTCGACGTCCGCACCGAACACGTAACCGGCCAGGCCGGTATCGAGAGCGTTCGCCTCGAGCAGTGCCTGCTCGTCGGTTGACGCGCGGTGCACGGTCAGGATCGGTCCGAAGGTCTCCGATTTGGTGTGCTCCGACGAGATCCCGTGCACCACTGTCGGAGGGAAGAACCATCCGGAAAGGTCCGGCACAGGAGTGCTCGAGACAGCTGTGCCGCCCACGCCGTGGAGGAAGTCGACAGTCGCGCGCATTCGTTGCAGTTGAGGCTCGTTCGCCTGCGGCCCCATCGTAGTGTTGTCGTCACCGGTTCGCCCGAGCACGATTTCGGCCGTGCGGTCGAGTATTGCGTCGACAAGACGGTCGTGAAGGTGCGGTGGCACGAAGACGCTTCCCGGACTCTCACACCATTGCCCGTTGAGTTTGTTGAACCCGCCGACGAGTGCGGTCGCAGTCAGATCGATGTCGGCGTCGGCGCGGACGATCACGGGATTGTTGCTGCCGAGTTCGAGTTGAAGCGCCTTGAAGTCGGCCGAGGCCGCAGCGGCGATGGAACTGCCGGATGCTCGGCCGCCGGTGAACGCCAGTGCTCGGATTCGTCGATCGGCGGCCAGTAGATGCCCGACGTCCCCGCCGCCGTGAACGAGTTGAAACAGAGCTTTCGGTGCGTCGAGTTCGGCAATGGCACGCGAGATCGCCTCGGCGAGCACATTGGGGCCTGACGGAGCCCAGTTGGAGGGCTTGGCGATGACAGGAGCGCCCGCGGCCAATGCGAATGCGGTCTTCTTCGCGGTGATGAAGCTCGGTGCATTCCACGGTGCGATCACAGCGGTCGGGCCCCAAGCCAGACGATGTAATTGTGCGCCCGACGCCAACTGCTCGAACCCCGAGGAGTCTTCCAGATGCTTTGCAGCACTACGGAACAGATCGGGAAGTCCGCCCGCGAACAGCGTGCTGATCGATAGGGGGAGACCGTTGTTCTTTGAGTCCTCACGAGCGATCGCCGTTGTTCGTTCCTCGACAAGTTCGGCAGTTCTCTCGAGTAAGAGCACTCGGTCGGCTACCGATCGACGGGTCCAGACACCCGATCGATGGAGTTCTGTCGCGGCGGTGATTGCCCTCTCCACCTGATCGGCGGAAGACGAGAGTTGGGCTTGCAGTTTCTCTCCGGTGTCGGGATCGGTGAGAAATTCGCCGAGTTCGACAGCTGGTGGTTCGACGTTTCCGTCGATCGTGTTGTTCTGGGGCACGAGTGAGCATGAAGTGGTCATGACTGTCCTTCGTGGCGAAATCGTGTGTAGGTCAGATGTTGTCGAGGTAGCGTTCGCGTTCCCAGTCGGTGACCGCGGACATGAAGGAATCCCATTCGTCCTTGGCGACAGCCGCGTAGTGCGACACGACCTCGGCGCCGAACGCCGCGAGTGCGAACTCACTGGCTTCGAGCGCACGCGCCGCCTCGTCGAGTGTGCCGGGCAGCGGTTGCTGCTTCACCTTCTCGAGTGTGTCCGTGTCGCTGTACCCGTCGCGTCGTACCGGTGCGCCGGGATCGAGCTTTCGGCTCAGGCCGTCGTTCATCGACGCCAGAACGGCGGCGAGTGCGAGATACGGATTTGCGTCCGCCCCTGGCAGCCTCATTTCGAGACGGTTGGCGGACGGCGCCCCGGTAATGAGTCGGCAGGTAGTCGTCCTGTTGTCGAAACCCCAGGTCAAGCCGTTCCCTGAGAAGTCGTGGCTGGCTCTGGTCCGGCGCATCGAGTTGATGGTCGGCGTGTAGAACAGCATGAGTTCCGGGCAATGTTCGAGAACGCCGCCGACCGCGTGCAGCAGTTCGGTACTCGCCGTGTTTTCTGCGTTTTCGTCGTGGAACGGGAAGGTGTCGTCGCTACGCATGGACGCGTGAATATGACACGACGAGCCCATGCCGTCGGTGCTCGGGCGTGCCATGAAGGTCGCAGTGAGCCCTTCCGCCGCCGCGACATCGTGGACCACCTGCTTGAAGAGCACATGGCGGTCGGCCATCTCGAGAGCCGTTCCGTATTCGAGGTTGATCTCCCACTGGCCCAGCCCGTACTCGACCTGAGAGACCTCGACGGGAATTGCGCTCTCCTCCAGGGCGGTTCGTACCTTGCGGAAGAAGGGTTCCATCGCATTGCCGGCGGTGATGGTGTAGTCCGAGGGCACCAGGGTGGTGGGTTCGAGATCCCGATAGCCGCTTCGCCTCAACGCGTCGGGGGTACCCCGATAGAGGTGGAACTCGAGTTCCGTTGCCGCATAGACGGTGTGACCGTCGGATTCGAGCTTGTCGATCTGTTTGCGCAGGATCGTGCGCGGTGCGATCGGGACCAGCTCGCCGGTGTGTTCGTCTACCGAGTCGGCGATGACGATGGCAGTGGATTCCAGCCACGACGCGCGTCGTAGTGTTCCCAGATCAGGGCGCAAGCGGAAGTCGTGCCAGCCGGTGTGCCCGCCGGCGTAGTCGACAACCAGTTTGTCCATGCGCTGGTTGGCATCCCAGGCATATACGCAGGTGCACACATGCAGGCCCTCGTCGATGTTCCCGAGGAAAATTCGCGTCGGGACCCGCTTGCCGATCAATCGTCCGTAGAGGTCGATACCGGCGATGAGGACGGTGTCGATGTCGGACTCGGCCAGCTCGGCTGTGGTGAGCCGGCCTTTCATCGGGCGAGCCATCCGCCGTCGACGGGCAACTGGACTCCACTGATGTAGGAGGCGTCGTCGGATAGGAGGAAGGAGACTGCAGCACCCATGTCCTCGGGGCGTCCGACGCGCGGCACCAGGAGCCTGGACTTCATGAAGTCGAGAACTTCGCCGGAGGAGACGTCGATGCCAGGTAGGAAGGCGGTGGGGACCGGGCCCGGGGCGATTGCGTTGACCCGTACGTTGTACCGCGAGAGTTCGACGGCCAGAGCCTTCGTCAACATCTTCACTCCACCCTTCGACGCGTTGTAGTGGACCTGGGCGAAGCCCTGAGAGGACACGACGACGTCCGCCTCCACCGTCGACAAGTTCACCACAGCGCCGCTGTTGCCGTCGCGGAAGTACGGGGTGGCGATCTGCGTGACGATGAACATGCCCTTGAGATTGACGTCGAGGACGAGATCCCACTCTTCGTCGGTGAGGTTCTCCAGAGAACTCATCGTGATCAGACCGGCGTTGTTGACGAGGTAGTCGAAGCGTCCCCATTCGGCGACGGTGGCCTCGAAAGCGGCGCTCACGGCGGCGCGGTCGCGCACGTCGGCCTCGAGAGCGAGCGCGGGTGTGCCGTACTGCGATTCGATCAGTGCGACGGTCTCTTTTGCACTTTCGATGTGAAGGTCAACGACCGCGACGCGGGCACCATCGGAGGCGAGGCGCAGTGCGATACCGCGGCCGATTCCGGAACCTGCACCGGTGATGAGGGCGACCTTGTTCTCATGCGTACGTGACATTGTCGTCTTCCATTCTGTAAGGATCGGTCTGGCGTGAAGGATCGGTCTGGTGAGAGGTTGCAGCGTCGACGAGCCACGAGAAGAGCGGGTCGATGTCGACGAAGAATTCGGGGTGCCACTGCACGCCCACCACGGGGCGATCGTCGGCCTGGATGGCTTCGGCGACGCCGTCGAGCGCGCGTCCGACGATCCGAAGGCCGTTCCCCGGGGCGTCCACGGCTTGGTGGTGAAGGCTGTTCACGTGAATGCTGTTGCCGAACAGACTGTGTGGGACGGAACCGGATTCCAGAGCGACTTGTTGCGGTCGGTACGAACGCGGGTAACCGAAGAAACTGTGTGCCTCACCGGCGTCGGTCGGAAGGTCGGCAATCAGTGTGCCCCCGCGCGCGACGTTGACGACCTGGTGTCCTCGACACACACCCAGGATCGGCAGTCCGATTTCCCAGGCCGCATCGACCAGGGAGAACTCGAATTCGTCCCGAGCGGGGTCGATCATCGAGGAGTTTGGTCCGGGGGTGCGGCCGTAACGCCTGGGGTCCACGTCGGAACCACCGCTGAGTACGAGGGCGTCGAGATGCTCGACGATTCGGCGCGGATCACTGTGGATACTCAGCAGGATCGGTTGACCACCGGCCGCGCGGATTTTCGAGGGAAAATCGGTGAAGAACATTTCCATCAACGCGTCGCCGACGACGTTGGGTAGTGACGGCCCGCCGCGGTCGACGCGGCCGGTGACTCCGATCAGGGGCATGGCGGGGAGTGCCTCCGCCGTCATCGTGAATTGGGTCATAGGAGCGAGCATAGAACTATTGAATGGCTTTTCGCTAGAGTTTGGCTTGTAAAGTTGGGGTAACGGGTTCGAAGTGCCGCGCGCTGCTGTATCTATTCAAGGACAGCTGCGAATGGGAGCGTTCGATTTCGTAGGTCAAGACGAAGCGTAAGAGTCGGTCCAGGCACCGAGTAGGGGGTACGAGACGTGCAGATCGACAAGCTGCCGGCCATTGAATTCATGGTCAGTGCACCGACGTTGGGGGAGGATATCGCTCGACGCTTGCGACTGCTCATTCACAGCGGCGCGCTCAGCCCCGGTGATCGCCTGCCGTCCGAGCGTGAACTGTCTCAGCAACTCGAAGTCGGTCGAGTCAGTGTGCGAGAAGCGATCCGAATCCTTCAGGCGATGGGATACATCGAGGTTCGGCGAGGAGCCACCGGCGGATCGTTCGTTTCGGAGTTGACCAGGCCTTATGAAGACTGGGTTGGCCAGTTGAAAGCGCGAGAAGCAGATATCGACGAGATCGTCGACCTCCGTATCGGGTTGGAAATGCGCACGGCTAGCCTCGCGGCGGTCCGGCGAACCGATCGTCATCTTCTCGAGTTGCTCGAATCCATTGAGCAATTGGGGGTTTCCGGAAGTCGGGGATCGTTCCGGGCTTGTGACGCCAGGTTCCACGGCGGTATCGCCAGAGCGGCGGGAAACAGCAGGTTGGAGGCTGCTGTGGTCGAGGCTCGCGGCGAAATGTTCGTCCCCGTCGATCATCTCGTGTTCGAAGACCAGGTCGAGGCTTCGAGGGTGGAGCACAAGGAGATCTTCGAGGCGATCAAGCGGGGCGACAGCGCTCGCGCGGCGGAAGCGATGGAACGTCACATTCTGCACGCAAAAGACGAGCTCAAACGCTTGGCGCTGCAGGAAGAAGGCTGACGGGGGCGCGACGAACGGACGGTTCGTCCCGTTTTTCGCAAGTAAAAGTTTTGTGAATTGGGTCCCGAATCGACTTCAATGGTTCTAACATCGCCGGTATGACCCATACTTCCGTCAATGCTTCACGCGATGCATCCGGCGATGACCGAACTCTTCGAGGCTCGCTGGGTACCGGTTCGATAGTCCTTATGGTCGTTGCCGCGGCCGCTCCCCTGACTGTGATCAGTGGGCTTGTGCCGCTGGGCATTTCCGGAGGTAACGGTGCAGGCTTCCCGATGACCTTCGCCGTGACAACCGGTGTGCTTCTGCTCTTCGCAGTCGGATTCACCGCGATGTCGCGTTACATCCCGGGAACCGGCGCGTTCTATCTCTACATCGGACATGGTCTCGGCCGTGGTGCCGGCGTTGGCAGTGCGATGTTGGCGCTTGTCAGTTACAGCACAGTGCAATTGGCCGTTTACGGCTACCTCGGCCCGGCAATGAGTTCGTTGATCACCTCGTACGGTGGTCCGGAGGTGCCGTGGTGGATCTTCTCGCTCGCCTCGTTGGCTCTGGTCGCAGTCCTCGGATTTCGTCATATCGAATTGTCGGGCAAGGTGCTCGGCATCCTGTTGATCGCAGAGGTTGGGATCGTCGTCGTCCTCGACGCTTTCATCATCGCCGACGGTGGTCCCGAAGGCCCGTCGACGGCAATGTTCTCTCCGTCGGAAATCTTCTCCGGATCCCCCGGCGTCGCATTGGTATTCGCGCTTGCCGGTTACATCGGCTTCGAGTCGACGGCGATCTTCCGCGACGAGGCGAAGGATCCGGCGCGGACGATCCCACGAGCGACGTACGCTGCCTTGATCCTCATCGGAGGCTTCTATGCTCTCTCCAGTTGGGCGGTCGTGACGGCTTGGGGTGATACGGGTGCCGTGGACATTGCGGGCACCGACCCCGACGGCATGTTGATCACCACTGCCACCGACTTTGCCGGATCGGTGACGGCCCATCTGATTCAAATTCTGTTGGTGTCCAGTCTCTTTGCCGCAGTTTTGTCTCTCCACAATGTCTTGGCCAGGTACATCTTTGTTCTGTCGAACACCGGCGTTCTGCCAGGTGCAGGTGGGCGTACGCACCGCGTGCATGGTTCGCCGCACATCGCGTCTGTGGTGCAGTCCTGCTGTGCTCTGGTGCTTCTCGGCGCTTGCATCGCCATCGGTCTGGATCCGGTGACACAGATCTTCGCGTGGTTCGCCGGTGTCGCAACGGTGGGGATCGTGGCTCTCATGTTGCTCACGTGCCTTGCAGTTCTCGTCTTCTTTCATCGTACGAAGGTCGATCAGCGCTTCTGGCACACCAAACTTGCCCCGAGCCTGGGGCTCGTCGGACTCATTGGATTTGCGATCGCCATTGCCGGAAACCTCCCGCTTCTTCTGGGTGGCAACGTACTGGCAGTAGTGATGACCGGGGTGCTGATGCTCGCGTTTGTCGGCGGGTTCCTCTATGCGCGTCGACGGAAGCAAGTGAGCTTCGAACTCCCGTCGTGAGTGGGCTTCGGTGAAATGATGGGTGCGCCCGCACTCGAGAAAGTAGGACTCCCCATGACGTTCGCGGATCTGGACGGCGATGAACTGTGGAGTTATCTGCAGGAGCGTTCAGGATTGCCCGGCCCGCGCGCGAACCTCGCGCTCATGCTCGAGTTCGCGCGCGGCGCCGACAGTGACGACATCCTGCGGGCGGTGGAGTCCGAAGACGAATACATCCGCTGTTGTGGGATCGTCGGGCTCGGATTCATTCTTGTTCGTTCGCGCGACGAGGCCGTTCTGGTCAGTCTGACGGCGGCGACCACCAGTGCGTCGTGGCGTGCACGTGAAGCTGCCGCGATGGCTGTTCAGGCGATAGGTGACACGGATCCGGAATTGTTGCGGGCGATCATCGAGCAGTGGGCACGGTCCGCCCATCCATTGACGCTGCGCGCAGCAGCCGCCGGGATCTGCGAGCCGCGGTTGCTGAAGGACAAGACCAACGCTGCGCTGGCGGTTCAGGTGTGCCGAGACGCTACCGAATGGATTGCCTCGCAACCGGCTGATGCCCGTCGTGAAGCCGACACACGCACTCTCCGGCAGGCGCTCGGATACTGCTGGAGCGTCGCGGTCGCAGCGGACCCGAAGAATGCACTGTCGGCATTCGTCTCCCTGGAGGCGTCGGACGACGCCGATGTCGTCTGGATCGTGCGGGAGAACGGGAAGAAGGCCCGCCTGCGCAAGGTGCTCGAAACCTGACCCGTGGATCAGAGACGTAGGTTATCCTCAGAATTAGAACCTGTTCTAACTACGAGGGGTAGACCATGGCACCGTCCGCAGAGGTAATCCGCAAGACCGTCGACGCCTACATCGAGACAGTTGCCACGGGCACTGCCGCCCAGGTTGTGGCCCTGTACGCCGAGGGTGCAACGGTCGAAGACCCGGTTGGCACCGACGTGCGCACCACTCGCGAGTCCATTCTCGAGTTCTACTCCGTGATCGAGAACTTCGACCAGGAAGCTCACCTTCACACCCTCCGCATCGCCGGAAACGAAGCGGCATTCCACTTCTCGCTGATCACCAAGCTCGGCGAGCAGACGCTGACCATCGCACCCATCGACGTCATGACTTTCGACGACGACGGCAAGATCCTGTCGATGCGCGCATTCTGGAACCAGGAAGACATGATCACCGCCTGATATGACGGTGAAGACGATCGATGTCGACGGATTCCGTTGGCAGATCGACGATTCCGGTTCTGGGACAGCCGTGGTTATGTGCCACGGCTTTCCCGGCCTCGGATACAGCTATCGCCATCAGTCGGCAGCGTTGGCGGAAGCCGGCTTTCGAGCGATTGCGCTCGACATGCCCGGGTACGGCGGCACCACGTGCCCGGATACCGTCGACGACTACACCAACGACGCCGTCGCGAACCGGTTGATCGATTTACTCGACGCTCTCGGAATCGACAAGGCGGTATTCGTCGGTCACGATTTCGGCGCGCCGGTCGCGTGGACCACCGCTCTGCGCCACCCCGATCGTGTTGCGGGACTGGTCTCGTTGGCGGTCCCCTATGCGCCCGACAGGTTCCCGGCCAAGCCGTCGACGATCTACGCCGGCATGGCGCGCAAGCACTTTCTGCACATTCACTATTTCCAGGAACCGGGTGTCGCGGAGCGCGAACTCGACGCCCGTCCACGTGAATTCCTTCAACGGCTCTTCCATGCCTTGTCCGGGGCTTACCGGTACCTCGACGTCTGGAAGAATCCGTCCGAAGGAAACGGCTACCTCGACGTACTTCCCGAGGCGCCTGCATTGCCGTGGTCGTGGCTCACCGAGGATAATCTGGACGTCTATGTAAAGGCCTTTACGGCAACAGGTTTCACAGGTGGCTTGAACTGGTACCGGGCGTACGACGCCAACTGGGAACGCAGTGCGGATCTGGACGGCGCGCACATCGATGTCCCGACGCTCTTCGTCGCGGGAGCCGAAGATCCGGTCATAGCGATGAGCGGCCCCAAGGCATTGGACCGCATGAAGGACACCGTCCCCGACCTGCGGGGTGTGCACCTCCTCAGCGGCGCGGGGCACTTCGTCCAACAGGAACGTGCTGCCGAGGTCAATGAACTTTTGATCTCTTTCCTTCGGTCGCTCTAGGCGAAATCGGGCCGAAGGTCTAGCGTTGCGCAGATGCGCACCAGGATCTTCGATCGCAGTATTCGGGTAGGTGTCACCGGTGCTCTTGTTGCCGGTTCGCTTCTGGCTCTGGGTGTGTCCGGTGCCGCCGCCGCGGCGCCCTGCCCCGGATCGTCCCCCGCCGTCCTCAGCGCTCAGATTCCGGGCGCAGCTCTCGAGGGTGTCACGGTGGACGGGCAGGGGCGCCTGTACACGACAGACCTGGTGAGTGGGCGAATCTTCCGCGTCGACGCGCCTGGTCAGGCTGCAGTTCCGATCGCGACGGTTCCCGGCGGTGCGGGCGCGCTGGCGTGGAGCCCGGACGGTTCACTCCTGGTGGGAACCGGAGCAAACGCCGGCGTGCTGATCGGCGATCTGACGCGGGCTGCGTCGGTCGCTCGGGTGGACGTGAACTCCGGTGCCGTGACGCCCATAGCCGGTGGTCTGAGCGCTGCAAACGGCCTCGCCGTCGCGCACGACGGAACGATTTATGCCACCAACGATTTCGGTTCGCTGATCGGAAAGGTCAGCCCAGGCGGTGCCGTCGACCCGGCGTGGGCAACCTTCCCGAGTGCAAACGGCGCCGCCCTGAGTGGCGATAATCGCTGGCTCTACGTGTCGCGCACGTTCGCAAACCCGGGCGTCAGCCGAATCTCCGTGGACAATCCGGGATATTCGGAATCGTTGGTCGATCTCGGCGGTTTCGAAACCTTCTCTGCCCCAGATGGTTTGACCCTTGACTCGCGCGATCGCGCGATTGTCCCCACGGACATCAGTGGTGAGGTGTGGCGGATCGACGGACCCGGCCAGTACTGCTCGCTCACCAGCGGACTGCAAGCGTCGAGCGTGTTGACCTACGGGCGTGGCAATTCCGGTTTCGCGGCCGGGCATCTCTACCGCGCTGGGTTCGACGGAAAGATCTTCGAGATTCCGGCCGGCTTCGACGCGGGCGCCCAGGCGGCAACCCCGTAACGCGACACCCTGACGCGACTTACCCACTACTGATGCCGGGACTGCCGGAATCGTCCATACTGGTCTGCATGGCGGAAACGAGTGAGATCGACGAGGCCGAGGTGGCCCTTCCCGCGATACCGCAGCCGTTGCTGACCCCGCTCACGGAAGCTGCGATCTTCCTGGTTTTCACCATCGACGAGGGTGGTGAGCAGGCAGTTCACGACGTTCTGGCGGATATTTCCGGGCTGCAGCGCTCGATCGGATTCCGGGTTCCCGCAGGTGGCTTGGCTGGCGTCGTCGGCATCGGTTCGGACGCATGGGACCGGCTTTTCGACGGACCGCGCCCGGCGGAATTGCACCCATTCATCGAGTTGACCGGTGACAAACACCACGCTCCCAGCACACCGGGCGATCTGTTGTTCCACATCCGGGCACGTCAGATGGACCTGTGCTTCGAGTTCGCCACGGTCGTGACCAACAGGTTGGCCGGCGCCGCGTCGGTGATCGACGAGGTCCACGGGTTCAAGTACTTCGAGCAACGCGACCTCATGGGTTTTGTCGACGGCACCGAGAACCCTTCCGGGCAGGCCGCATACGTCGCGGTCACCGTCGGTGACGAGGATCCGGACTTCGCGGGCAGCAGTTACGTCATCGTCCAGAAGTACCTCCACGACATGTCGGAGTGGAATTCCCTGCCCGTCGAGGAGCAGGAGAACGTGATCGGGCGCTCCAAGCTCGAAGACCTCGAGATGGACGACGACACCAAACCGGCCAACTCGCACACCGCACTCACCGTCATCGAGGACGAATCCGGTGAGCAGATCCAGATCCTGCGCGACAACATGCCGTTCGGCCACGTCGGCTCCGCTGAAATGGGAACCTACTTCATCGGTTACTCGGCGTCGCCGACGGTGACTGAGCAGATGCTCACCAACATGTTCATCGGGAATCCCGTCGGCAACTACGACCGCATTCTCGATTTCTCGACGGCCGTCACCGGAATCAATTTCTTCGTTCCGACGGCGGACTTTCTCGACGATCCCCCGGACCTGCCGACCAGGCTCGTTCCCGAAGCGACGTTCACAGCGCCCATCTCTGACGGTTCTCTCGGAATCGGCAGCCTCAAAAGGAGTGCCCAGCAATGACAAACCTGCACCGCGACCTAGCACCCATTTCGGCAGCAGCCTGGGCCGAGATCGAAGAAGAGGCCAGCCGCACCTTCAAGCGTCACGTCGCCGGTCGTCGTGTCGTGGATGTGGAGGGACCGTCGGGTGACGATCTCGCGGCCATCCCGCTCGGGCATCAGGTGCCGATCAATCCCTTGGCCGACGGCGTCATCGCACACGCTCGTCAGTCGCAGCCGATCATCGAACTGCGGGTCCCCTTCACCGTCAGCCGTCAGGCCATCGACGACGTCGAACGCGGCGCGAAGGACTCCGACTGGCAGCCCGTCAAGGACGCGGCCAAGCAAATCGCGTTCGCCGAGGACCGCGCCATCTTCGAGGGATACCCCGCAGCCAGCATCACCGGCGTGCGGGCCAGCGGTTCCAACCCGGAACTGAAGCTCCCCGTCGACGCCAAGGACTACCCGGAAGCCATCAGCCAGGCGATCACGTCGCTGCGACTGGCCGGTGTCAACGGACCGTACTCACTGCTCCTGAACGCCGACGCGTTCACCGCGATCAACGAGACCTCCGATCACGGCTACCCGATCCGCGAGCACCTGCGACGCGTCCTCGACGGCGAGATCATCTGGGCCCCGGCCATCGACGGCGCTTTCCTGCTCTCGACCCGTGGCGGCGACTACGAACTGCATCTGGGCCAGGACCTGTCCATCGGCTATCTCTCGCACGATGCGAACTCCGTCGAGCTGTACTTCCAGGAATCGATGACGTTCCTCATGTACACCAGCGAAGCCGTTGTCTCATTTGCGTAAGACCTTTCGAAACCTCTGATACCAGGGCGGGCGAGGCAGTTCGCCGATGTCCTGGAGGTGGGCGACAAAAGCCTGGGCGTCCGCGTGTGAAGTCGTCTTCGGACGTCCCTGCGCCCACGCTGTGAACAACTGAAGATACCGATCGCCGAGAGTGTGGCGCACGACCGGAAGGTGGTGCGCCACTTCTCCTGCGCGCTTTCGGAGCAGTGCCGCCGAGACAACGGCGGCATCGTCTTTGTCGAAGCCCTCGGGTAGTTCGCCACCCGCCACAAGTGCGCGAATCAGCGCCTCTTGACGCTCACCGAGCGTGCTCATGTGCGTGACCAGTCGGTGCCCGCGGTGATGCGATCCAGACCCGCTGCATCGGCGATGGCATCGAGCTCGTCGAGCAATTCCAGTGCCGGCGGATAGTTTCCGTCGCGCTCGAGCATGATCGCGGGATGGTGACCGGCGGCGGTGAACTGCGCAAGGAGTTCCAGCACGGCTTCGGGCACCGGGTCGGTGTGCGTGTCGTGGTATTTACCGTCGCTGAGACTGCCACCGGCGATGTGGCAGTATGCGATTCGCTCGAGTGGTAACCGGCTCAGCTCGGTCCACGGATCACGCCCTCGATTGAGAGCATTGGCGTAGACGTTCGCGATGTCGAGAACCAGCAGGGCTCCAGTGCGCTCGACGATCTCCGAGAGAAACTCCCCTTCGGTCAACTCGTCGTCGGGCCAGTCGAAAAGGGCGGCAACGTTTTCGACGGCAAACGGCACCGGTAGACCGTCCTGAGTGCGGGTGATGTTGCGTGCCAAGACATCGATCGCTTCGTAGGTGCGTGGCAGTGGGAGCAGGTGCCCGGCCTCGATGCCGCCCGCCCGCACGAAGGCGATGTGCTCACTCGCCAAGGGGGCGTCCAGTAGCTGGGCTGCATGCGCAAGGTGATCGATCCGTGCCTGATCTACCGCCTCGGCCCCGCCAAGGGAGAGCGAGATTCCGTGCGGGATCACCGGAACTCCCAGCGAACCGAGGTGCGGCTGTACCTCGTTTCCGATGGATTCCGCAATGACTTCGCAGAATGCCAGGCCGTCCAGCTGCGCGATGATTCCGGATACCTCGGGACGCCAACCGATTCCCAGGCCGTACAGGGTCATTCGAGTCACCTCCCGTGTGCAACTGCTAACGGCGACTATAGACGGATCAGCCGGGCAACCAGTTGGGTCCCGGACCGTTGCCTTCTTCGAAGATCAGCCACGTTTTGGTCGAGAGAACCCCGTCGAGTCCCTGGAGTTCTTCGAGAACGGTGTGGCGTAGTTCCTGGTTGTCCGGGGCTCGAACCAACACCAGAACGTCGAAGTCGCCGCCGAGGAGGGAGAAATGCTCGACAAACGGCAGTGCCTTCAACGACGCCGCCAGCCCTCGCCACGAGTGCTGCCTGATCGAGAGCGCCACGTACGCCGAGGAGCCGAGTCCGGCCTTCTCATGGGCGATCCGCGTCGTGAATCCGGTGATGATTCCGGCGTCCTCGAGCCTTTCGATGCGGACGTAGGCGTGAGCGCGAGATATGTGCGCCTTCTCGGCCAGTGCACGCATGGAGATGCGACTGTCTGCGACCAGTTCGGCGATGATGCGGCGGTCGATCGCATCGAGAGCGTGCGGTTCGGTGGCCATCTGTCCATTCCTGCTTCGGTAGTCGAGTCGGTTGATGGACATATTGCTGCCCGAATCCTCATGATAGGCCGTTTGTCTTGAATCTTCGACGCCTTCTGCCATTACGTCGTCGAAGTGCGAATACTGATGGACACAACGTCTTCTGGAGGTAGAAGTGACTCTTGTCGAGCCCTTGGGGGAACTGCGGTATCAAAAGTTCCTGCCGGCCGATTCCGCGGTGCAGTACCTCGACCCCGCGGGAGAACTGACGCGCAGTGAGGCCCGCTACGCGAAACCGAGCGACGATCGACTGATCGACATGTATCGAAAGATGTTCCTGGGCAGACGCTTCGACCAGCAGGCGACGGCGCTCACCAAACAGGGGCGCCTGGCTGTGTATCCGTCCTCGCGGGGGCAGGAGGCATGTCAGATCGCGGCAGCGATGAGTTTGGAGCCGAGTGACTGGCTCTTCCCCACCTACCGGGATTCGATGGCGTTGGCCGCCAGAGGCGTCGATCCGGTGCAGATTCTGAGCATGCTTGCCGGCGACTGGCATTGCGGGTACGACCCGGTCGCACTGCGCAGCGCGCCGCAGTGCACCCCACTGGCGACGCAGTTGCTGCACGCAGCGGGAGTGGCGTACGGGGAGTCCCGACGGGGCCTGAACACCGTCGCGCTCGCGCTCTGCGGTGACGGGGCCACCAGTGAGGGTGACTTCCACGAAGCGCTGAACTTCGCCGCCGTCTTCAAGGCGCCGGTGATCTTTCTGGTGCAGAACAACGGATTTGCAATCAGCGTGCCACTGTCTCGTCAAAGTGCAGCACCGACGTTGGCGCACAAGGGCGTCGGCTACGGGATCGGCAGCGAGCAGGTAGACGGCAACGATCCTGTTGCGATGATGGCCGTCATGGACGAGGCGGCGCGCTTCGTCCGCAGCGGAAACGGACCGGTGATCGTCGAAGCACACACCTATCGCATCGACGCCCACACCAACGCCGACGACGCCACCCGCTACCGCGACAGCGCCGAGGTGGAAAGCTGGCTCGGGCGAGACCCGTTGCCGCGTCTCGAAAAGTATCTGCGCGCACACGATCTGATCGACGACGCGTTCGTGGAATCACTGACCGCAGAGGCAGAAGCCGAGGCCGCCACACTGCGCGCCGGCATGAACGTCGACCGCCCGCACGATCCGCTCGATCTGTTCCGGTACGTCTTCGCCGAGCAGACACCGCAATTGCGTGAGCAACAAGCCCAACTCGAAACCGAACTTGCCGCCGAAGCCGCTGACACAGGGGGACACTGACCATGCCCATGCTCACGATGGCTCAAGCCCTCAACACCGCGCTACGTGACTCTCTGGCTGCGGACGACAACGTTGTCGTCTTCGGTGAGGACGTCGGTACCCTGGGCGGGGTTTTCCGCGTCACCGACGGCCTCACCCGCGACTTCGGCGACGACCGGTGCTTCGACACTCCCCTCGCCGAGTCCGGCATTATCGGATTCGCAATCGGCATGGCCATGGCCGGTTTTCGTCCGGTCGTGGAAATGCAGTTCGACGCGTTTGCCTATCCGGCATTCGAGCAGATCGCCTCCCACGTCGCAAAGATCCGCAACCGCACGAAGGGCGCACTGTCGATTCCGATAGTCATCCGTGTTCCTTTTGCCGGCGGTATCGGCGGGGTGGAGCATCACTGTGATTCCAGCGAGGGCTACTACGCACACACGCCCGGCCTGAAGGTCGTGGCGCCGTCCACGGTGGAAGATGCGTACTCGCTGCTACGTTCGGCGATCGAGGACCCCGACCCGGTGATCTTCCTCGAACCCAAGAAGCTGTATTTCTCCCGTGCCGATGTCGAACTGACCGCACGTGAGCCGATCGGTCGCGCGGTCGTCCGGCGCCCCGGTCGTGACGCGACGCTCATTGCCTACGGCCCGTCCGTGGAGGTTGCACTGAAGTCGGCCGAGGCCGCTGCAGCCGACGGCCGCGACATCGAGGTGATCGACATCCGCTCGATAGTGCCGTTCGACGACGAGACGGTCACTGCATCGGTGCGAAAGACCGGACGCTGCATCGTCATCCAGGAGGCGCAAGGTTTTGCCGGCGTGGGTGCGGAAATTGCTGCCCGCGTGCAGGAGCGGTGCTTCCACCATCTCCACGCCCCGGTGCTCCGGGTCAGCGGATTCGACATCCCCTACCCCGCGCCGAAGCTCGAGCGTCACCACCTGCCCAGCGTCGACCGTGTCCTCGATGCCGTCGATCGTCTGCAGTGGAACGACACTCCCGACACCCGTTGGGCGGTGACGGCATGAGCAATCAGGTATTCATGCTTCCGGACCTGGGTGAAGGATTGGCCGAGGCCGACATTGCGGAGTGGCACGTCAAGGTAGGCGACGTGGTCACCATCGATCAGATTGTCGTCGAGGTCGAGACCGCGAAAGCTGCTGTGGATGTGCCTATCCCGTTCGCCGGGACCGTGATCGAACTCCACGGCAAAGACGGTGACACCGTGAAGGTGGGTACGCCGCTGATCACTGTGAGTGGGGGCGACAGTGTCGACGCGGTCGTCTCGGCTAACCACGAGCGATACCGCGAAGAAGAACGTGCCGGTTCGGGTAACGTCCTGATCGGCTACGGCACCAGTGAGGATGCACCGAGACGCCGACGTCGGACTTCTTCGTCGGTACGCGTGATCTCGCCGATCGTCCGTAAACTGGCTGCCGACAACGATATCGACCTGTCTATCCTCTCCGGATCCGGTGCAGGCGGGGTCATCACCCGCGCTGATGTCGAGGCAGGTTCGAACACCGGCACGGAGACGGAAACGTCGCACGTGAGCGACCAACGCATCCCGATCAAGGGGCTACGCAAGGTGGTGGCCGACAAGCTGTCCACCAGCCGCCGCGAGATTCCCGACGCGACAACCTGGGTCGACGTCGACGCCACCGAACTGTTGGCGGCGCGAGGCGAGATCAACAAGTCACTGCCCGATTCCGACAAGATCAGCCTGATGGCGCTCCTGGCTCGGCTGACCACCGCCGCATTGGCGCAGTACCCCGAACTGAACTCGTCGGTCGACACGGCTCGAGGCGAGATAGTTCGACACGCCCGCATCCACCTCGGAATCGCCGCTCAGACACCGAAGGGATTGATGGTGCCGGTCATTCGCAATGCCGATTCACTGAACACTCTCGAACTCGCACAAGCACTTCGGGTGATCACCGACCTTGCCCGCGACGGCAAACTCGAACCCGCCCGCTTGACCGGCGGCACCTTCACACTCAACAACTACGGGGTATTCGGGGTCGACGGATCGACTCCGATCATCAATCACCCCGAGGCGGCAATTCTGGGGATCGGGCGCATCATCGACAAGCCGTGGGTGGTGAACGGCGAGTTGACCGTCCGTAAGGTCACTCAGATCTCGTTGAGCTTCGACCACCGCGTCTGTGACGGCGGCGAAGCCGGCGGATTCCTACGGCTGTTCGGTGACTACATCGAGAACCCGATCCGCATCCTGGGAAGGCTCTGATGACCACGGCTCCGATGACCAAGGCTTCGATGACGGCTGGCAAACGGCACAGTGATGTCGTGATCCTCGGTGGCGGATCGGGCGGCTATGCCTGCGCCATCCGCGCCGCCCAACTCGGATTGTCGGTCACGCTGATCGAGGCGGACAAGGTCGGCGGAACGTGCCTGCACCGCGGATGCATCCCGACCAAGGCGCTGCTGCATTCCGCCGAGGTGGCCGACTCGGCACGCACCAGTGAGCAATTCGGAGTCCGGGCAACATTGGACGGCATCGACATCGCGCAGGTGCACGACTACAAGAACGGGACAGTCGAGCGGCTGTACAGCGGTCTGCAAGGTTTGTTGGCGCAACACAAGATCACTATTGTCAACGGATACGGAACGTACGTCGGTGGGCGAAGCATCGACGTCGACGGAACCCGCTATACCGGAACATCACTCGTTCTGGCGACCGGTTCGTATCCGCGGGAACTGCCCGGCATAGAGCTCGGCCGCCGGATCCTCACCAGCGACCAGGCGCTCGAACTCGACCGGGTGCCCAGCAGCGCAACAGTGCTCGGTGGCGGTGTCATCGGTGTCGAGTTCGCGAGCCTGTGGCGCTCCTTCGGCGCCGAAGTCACGATCGTCGAGGCCCTCCCCCGACTCCTCGCCGCCGAGGATCCGTGGTCGTCGAAGCAGCTGGAGCGGGCCTACCGGAAACGCGGAATCGTCTGTAAGACAGACACAAAGATCGTTTCCGCGAAAGAAGCAGCCGATTCGGTCCGCATCGAACTAGGTGACGGAACGATATTCGATACCGACCTACTGTTGGTCGCCGTCGGCCGCGGACCCCGCACGGAAGGTTGCGGCTTCGAAGAGAATGGAATCAGCCTCGACAAGGGTTTTGTCGTCACCGACGAACGCCTCCGTACATCCATGGACGGTGTGCACGCGGTCGGCGACATCGTGCCCGGTCTTGCGTTGGCGCACCGAGGTTTCCAACAAGGAATCTTTGTGGCAGAACAGATCGCCGGGAAGGATCCGCTACCGGTCGCCGAACACTTGATTCCTCGCGTGACGTACTCACATCCCGAAGTTGCATCAGTCGGACTCGGCGAAGAGGCGGCGCGCACGCAGTACGGCGACATCTCCACCGTCGTCTACGACCTGGCGGGTAACGGCAAGAGTCAGATCCTGCGAACCACCGGGGGAATCAAAGTGATTCGCAGCGGAACCAGAGGTCCCGTCGTCGGCGTCCACCTGGTGGGCGACCGGGTTGGCGAGCTGATCGGTGAAGCGCAGTTGGCCGTTGCCTGGGAAGCACTTCCCGATGAAGTGGGGCGTTTCATCCACGCACACCCCAGCCAGAGCGAAGCGTTGGGTGAGGCCATGCTCGCCCTCGCGGGAACACCACTACACGCGCACGGTTGACCCATAACCAGGAGAGGATCTGCAATGAGCATCGACGACGAACTGCGCTGGGACGGTGAACTGACCGTCACCCGACATGATCGGGAGACCGACACGACCTTTGTGATCCGAATCGACTCCACCCGACTGGGACCGGCGTCGGGTGGCACGCGGGCCGCGCATTATCCCTCGATCGGTCACGCTCTGGCGGACGCCGGGAAGCTCGCCGGCGCAATGACATTGAAAATGGCGGTCTCCGACCTGCCGATGGGTGGCGGGAAGTCGGTGATAGCACTGCCCGCACCGCGCAATCGGATCGACTCGGCGACTTGGACTCGTATCCTCGACATTCACGCGGAGAACATCGACAAGCTCGAGGGAAACTACTGGACCGGTCCTGACGTCAACACCAACTCCTCGGACATGGATCAGCTCAGTCGAACCACCAAGTACGTCTTCGGGCGTTCGGTCGACAACGGTGGCGCCGGTTCCAGCGCGCACGCAACGGCTCTGGGCGTGTTCGAAGCGATGAAGGCCACGGCGCGTCGTCGTGGACTCGGAACACTCGACGGCCGAACGGTACTGGTGCAGGGACTCGGCGCCGTCGGCGGGGATGTTGTACGTCTCGCAGCCCAGGCTGGGGCACGCCTGCTGGTTGCCGATACGGACCCGCAGCGCCTCGAGGCTGCTTCTCTCGCGGGGCACACGGTCGTTCCTGCCGGCGAGGTACTCCGAACACCGTGTGATCTCTTCGCTCCCTGCGCGATGGGAGGCATCATCGATTCCGGTGCCGCTGCGTCGATTCCGACTCTGGCCGTGGCGGGCGCAGCAAACAACATCTTGACCGATCCTGCGGCGGGCGAGGTTCTGCGAAGCCGCGGGGTTCTCTGTGCCCCTGATTTCGTCGCGAACGCAGGCGGAGCCTTTCACCTCGTCGGGCGAGAAGTCCTGGGGTGGAACGAAGACGACGTCGTCGAACGAACCCGAGGGATCGGTCGAACTCTGGACGAGGTGTATTCCTTGAGCGAGGAACGTGGCATCACTACCGAGGCGGCAGCGCTTCTGCTCGCCCGGGCGCGGTTATCCCCCGCATCCGCCACCGCCGCCGCCACATCCGCCGCCCCCGCTGCAGCTGCCGCCTCCCCCGTCTGAACTACCGCCGTCCGAACCCCCGCTACCTCCGCTGCCGTCGGCACCGATTCCGGCGGCGGAGGCCAAGGCGGGATTGATCATCAGCATTGCCGAACCGGCGAACAGGGCGGCGGACATCCCCGCCAAGCGCGGTCCGTAAGCGGAGAAGGCAGGCTTGTTGCGCGGGGACAGGTAGGCGTGTGCTGTGGTCAGTTCCGACCGTGCTGCATTGCCCGAGGTAGTGCGATCGAAGTTGAGCCCGAGCAGCGGGATGCTGAACCCGGTGACGAGTACGGCGAGAATCAGAAACTCGACGGGCTTGTCGTTGTGCAGGCCGAAGGCAATGCGGACGATACCCACGGCCACCAGGATCTTCAGCGGAACTGTGGAGAGAAAGATCGAACGCCTGGTGCTGTCGGAGGTCAGGTACCCCCGGTCCGCCAAAGAGTTTCGTAGGCGAGCTGTTTCCACCGTCATACGCTCGGCGAGTTGCCGCCGACGATGGGGCAGGGCCTGCTGGGCCAGGCGCTGGTACACGGTGAGGGTGTACCAGTCCAGGGTCTCGTCGGCAGGGCCCAACGGGCGCAGGACAGCGCCGTCGGTGGTGATCAGATCAGCGCTACGCAGGATTGCCAATGATGCTGCGATGGCGCGTGACTCGCCGGTCAGCATGCCGACTTCCGGAGGGGTCAGTTGCTCGGCGGAATACCCGTGCTCGGTTGAGTACCTGTACCGGCGTGCTCGAATCATCAGACGCCACACCAGAGTGAGAACCATGAGCGTGACCGAAACGGCTGTGTAGCCGTACAGGAAATCCTCGCTGGGGATCCCCCACGTGTCGCCGGCACGAGTGCTCATCCCCCACACCCCCCGCCGCCGCAACTGCTACCACTGCCGCCACCGCCGTCCGAGCCGGATGATCCGGAAGAGGAGCCACAACTGTAGTAGCTCGAACTGCCGCCGCCCGGGCTGTACGCGGCGCCCGCAGCCACCGCTCCTGCCAGCGCCGGATCGATCAGAACCAGAGCGCCCGAACCGAAGAGCGCGGCCGAGAGCCCGGCGAGTGAGGGACCGTAGCTTGTATAGGCGGGCCGTAGTTTCGGTGAGAGGTACGAGTTTTCGTGCTTGAGACGTCGAAGCTCACTGTCGCCCAAAGCTGTCCGACGACGCTTGATGCGAAGAAGTGGAATCATCAGCGCGAGAACGATGATGGTCAGGAGAAGAAACCCGACCGGCTTCCCGCCGATGATCCCCGCGATAAGCCGGATCACGCCGAGAGCGATTACCGCCACGATCGGAACGGTCCGAAGAGCGGCAGCCGGGCCGTCCTGCGGGCGTTGCAAGTAGCCCTCGTCGATCAGCGTCGTACGTAGTTGTGCGAGTGCGACGTTCAGTCGTCCCATCAGGCGCACCTGTCGCAGCGGGACCTTTCCGTTGCCGAGCCGCTTGTGCACCGTGCGGGTGAACCAGTCGAGACGACTCTTTTCCTCCGCGGTGAGTGCCAGCTTGGTCTTTCCTTCGGTGCTGATCAGCTCGGCGCTGCGCAGTATGGCCATCGACGCGAGCACCGCTTGGTAATCACTGGTCAAGGCACCGATCTCGGGCGGAGTGAGCGGCCGACGAACCGCGTCGACGATCGCGGGTGAGCGGCGCGCGGACATCCTGCTGTAGAGCGAGAGTCCGACCGCGACGGCTGCGGCCACCAGATACCACTGCAAGTAGGTCTGGCTGGGGATCCCCCATGTGTCAGCTGAGTAGTAGTTGTTCACAGCACTCACCCCCCACATCTGACGGTGCTCGCGTAGGTCGAGCAACGGGACGGTGAAGACCCGCTGCCATGTCGACCCTGGCAGGCAGAATGTGCAGCACTCTCGAGTTCTGCCACGGCAGCGCGTATTGCACCCTCGTCGCTGGTCGGTACACCCATCTCCGGTGGTGTGAGCGTGCGCAATTCCGGTGTGGGCTTGCGCCGGGCGACGCCGCGGATCACAAGCGCGATCACCACCGCTCCGGTGGCAGCGGCGACGTAGCACCCGAGGAAAGCCTCGGTGGAAATTCCCCACGTATTCGTATGATCATGCATCGCACACCGCCTCTCGATGAACTCCTGAGAACAAGTCCAGTCTCTTTGTCCGACAACTGATGTCAGTATCGGGCCAGTGCCCGGAAAAGCGATATCCGGATGCCCATCGTCATCATTCCGTTACCGGCGAACTGGGGATTTACCGGCCGGTAGGTCGAAGCACGATCTCCGTGGGGTGTGCGTCGGACGGTGTTTCGACGGCAGTGAGTACGGCACGCGCCACAGTGGAGGCCTTCAGGAAGCGCTCCGGGTCGTACTCGTCGCCCTCACCGGCGACGATGTCGCGCTGCATGTCGGTGTCGATCCGACCGGGGTGAATGGAGGTGACCCGCAAGGACGGCTCTTCCAGGCGCAGTGCGTCTCCGAAAGCGTGCAGGGCGAACTTGCTGGCCGCGTACGAGCCCCAGCCGGCGTTGGCGCGCAGTCCGGCACCGGAATTGATCAGTACGACGTGGCCACCGGCTGCCCTGAGGGCAGGAAGGAGGACACGAGTGAGTTCGGCGACGGCGATGACGTTTGCCTCGAGGGTGCGTCGCCACTGATCGACCGAGGATTCCTCGATGGTTCCGATGTCGGCCACGCCGGCGTTGTGTACCAGCACGTCGAGCGTCGTGATGGACGAGGCGGCGGCCGCGACGGCGTCGTAGTCCGTGAGGTCGAGGGGTAAGGGCGTCGACCCGGGCAGTTCGGCGCAGATCGGCTCGAGGGCGTGCGCGGATCGTGCACCGAGCAGCAGGTCGTGGGTCGGTGCCAGCTCGCGTGCGATGGCAGCTCCGAGGCCGCGACTGGAACCGGTGATCAAGGCAGTAGGACGCATGGTTCGAGCCTATCGAGTGAAGAATGTTCGGCCTGACGAACTTGTGTATTTGTTTACCCACATATTAGAGTTCGATCATGACGACTCGCGACGCGAAGAATTTCCGCCGCCTGGGAATTGCTGCCCTCGCCGCCCTGCTTCTTTCCAGCTGTTCGGCAATGAATTCCGCTTCCGACGACGGCCGCCCGGTAGTGCTCACCACGTTCACCGTGCTCTCGGACATCGCCCAGAACGTCGCGGGCGATCATCTGCGCGTCGAGTCGATCACCAAGGCGGGAGCGGAGATTCACGGTTACGAGCCGACACCCGGCGACATTCGCCGGGCCAACGAAGCCGATCTGATCCTCGACAACGGCATGAACCTCGAAGCATGGTTCGCCAAGTTCGTCGACGGACTGGATGTGCCACACGTCGTGGTCAGCGATGGTGTCGAAGGCATTCCGATCGCCGGCGACGCCTATGCGGGCAAGCCGAATCCGCATGCGTGGATGTCTCCGTTGAATACGCAGATCTACGTCGACAACATGGTGACTGCTTTCAGTGACCTCGACCCGGACAACGCCTCGGCATTTGCGGAGAACGGCGCGAAGTACAAAGCGGAACTACAAGCAGTGCAGGACGGCCTGGTCAGTGGCCTGGCGGTATTGCCTGCAGGTCAGCGTGCACTCGTCAGTTGCGAGGGTGCGTTCTCCTATCTGGCCAGGGACGCAGGACTCGGCGAGGCGTACATCTGGCCGGTCAACGCCGAGCAGCAGGCGACGCCGCAGCAGATCATCGCGGCTATCGACTTCGTCCGGGCCAATTCCGTTCCCGCAGTCTTCTGCGAGTCGACGGTCTCGGATGCTCCCATGCAGCAGGTCGTCGGGGCGACCGGAGCGAAATTCGGTGGAACGTTGTACGTCGACTCGCTGTCCGAAGCCGACGGTCCCGTGCCCACCTACCTGGACATGATTCGCCACGACACCGACGTCATTCTCGGCGGCCTCACTGGCGGCAAATCATGAACGAAGCCATTCGCGTCGAAAACGTCAGCGTTCACTACGGCGAGGTCCATGCCCTGGACCATGTCGATCTGACATTGAATTCCGGAAGCGTCTGCGGACTGATCGGAATGAACGGTTCAGGCAAGTCGACCCTGTTCAAGGTGATCATGGGAATGATCAAGCCGGACAACGGCTCTGTGAGAATCGCGGGTCTCGACGCAGCCGCTGCGGGCAAGGGTGGCCGCGTCGGATACGTGCCGCAGAGTGAAGACGTCGACTGGACCTTCCCGATCAGCGTCCGTGACGTCGTGATGATGGGCAGGTACGGCCATCTCGGGTTCTTGCGGCGTCCACGACGTGCAGATCGCGAGGCGGTGGCCGCGGCACTGGAGCGGGTGGAGCTCACGGAGTTCGCGGATCGCCAGATCGGACAGCTCTCGGGTGGTCAGAAGAAGCGCGCCTTCGTGGCACGCGGTATCGCGCAGGACGCGTCGATACTGTTGCTGGACGAACCGTTCGCGGGCGTTGACAAGCGTTCCGAGGCAACGATTTCGACGCTGCTACGAGAGTTGGCCGCCGACGGCCGATCGATCTTGGTCTCGACCCACGATCTTCACGCGGTGCCGAAACTCTGCGACGAGGCGGTACTGCTCATGCGCAAGGTTCTGGTGCATTCCGACCCGGACACCGTGCTTCAACCGGAAAACCTCGCCCTGGCTTTCGGCCTCGACGTGATGGACAGGACCTGATCGATGAACATCGTAGAACTGCTCCTCGACCCTCTCCAGTACGGATTCATGGTGCGCGCGTTGGCCGTTGCCGTTGTGGCGGCGGTTGTCTGCGCGGTGCTCAGTTGTTGGTTGGTGCTCATCGGGTGGTCACTGATGGGCGATGCCGTCTCGCACGCCGTCCTGCCCGGTGTTGTCCTCGCCTACGTCGTCGGCGCTCCATTTGCCATAGGGGCCTTGATCTTCGGGTTGATCGCCGTCGCACTGATCGGGCTGATCCGTAACACCAGCCGCGTCAAGGAAGACGCCGCGATCGGTATCGTCTTCACGACTCTTTTCGCGTTCGGTTTGGTTCTCATCTCGGTGACCCCAAGCCAGACCGATCTCAACCACATCATTTTCGGCAACCTGCTGGGGGTGAGTTCGTCCGATCTTCTGCAGGTCGCGATACTCGGCGCGTTGGCGTTGAGCATTCTGTTGATCAAGCGTCGTGATCTGACGTTGTTCGCTTTCGACCCGGTCCATGCCAACGCGATCGGTCTCTCGCCCAAACGTCTCGGTGCCTTACTCCTCGGGGTTCTCGCACTCACCTCGGTAGTGGCGCTGCAAGCTGTCGGAGTTGTGCTGGTGGTGGCGATGCTGATCATCCCCGGGGCGACGGCCTACCTTCTCACCGACAAGTTCTCACGGATGCTGGTGACAGCTCCCGTCATCTCCGCAATCTGCGCGATTACCGGTATCTACGTCAGCTACTACCTCGACACAGCTTCCGGGGGCATGGTCGTGATGACGCAGGGCATCGTGTTCGCCCTGGTGTACCTGTTCAGCCCGTCGCAGGGGGTCATTGCGAAGTGGACTTCGCAGCGGCGTAGGGCCCGAACGGAGTACAGCGCCGTGGCCTAACGGACGGTCTTGATCGTTCGTCCAGTTAACAATCCGCTACCAAATCGGGTAGGTTCGTACGGGCATTCGTCACCACAACCATGCCGGCCGCAACGAAGCCGGCTGAAAGACAATCGGTGGTGACGCCTTGAACACCGATGGGTCCTTCGATGACGCAGTTCCGAGCACGACGCACGTGGCTGGTTCTCGGCGTCGTCGTCGCGGTCATCGCCCTCGCCGGATCCGGACTGCTCAGCCCACGAACTTCGGTTCTGGTGGACGATATCGCCCAGATCGTCGGCGGCGCCACCGCGACTGCGGTCTGTTGGTGGACGTCGCGGCGCCATCACGGAGTCGAGCGTCGCTGGCGAACTCTGATGGCTCTCGGTATGGCCGGCTGGACCCTCGGCATGTTCTTCTGGGCGTTCTACCGCTCGGTTCTCCACGTACCACTACCGTCGCCGTCGATCGCGGACATCGGATTCTTCATGTTCCCGGTGTTTGCCGTGCCGGCGCTTCTGTCGCTGGTACGCCAGTCGCCCCGGCGTGAGGCGATCGGTCCGATCCATCTGTGGCTGGTGCTGACGCTCGACGGTCTTGTCGTGGTCGGTGGGTTGTTCATCCTCACGTGGACGACTGCCCTCGGCGCCGTCGTTCACACCGGTCCTACGGGGTCTCTCGGGTTTCTCGTCGCGGTGATGTACCCGATCACCGACTTCGTTCTGATCGCGATGGTCTTGCTGATGGTCATCGGACCCAAGGCCGTTGCCGAGATTCGCGTACCGCTGACGTTCCTCGGGTGCGGGTTGGTAATGCTCTCCCTGTCGGACAGCGTGTACGCGTACTTGGTGGCGATCGGCGCCGAGAGTATGCCGACCATCGCCGACGCCGGGTTCATCGCCGGGCCGCCGTTGATCGCGCTGGCGGCACTGGCCGAACGAGCCGAGCCCCGACCGCGCACAGCCCTACAACCTTGGCGAAGCGATCGGACTCAATTGCTGCTGCCGTATCTCTTGATCGCGGTCATCGCGACGATCGTGACGGTGCAGGCACTCATCGTCGGCAACCTCGATGCCGTGGTCGTGATACTCGGTGTCGTCGTGCTGGTTCTCGCGCTGGTGCGCCAAATACTCACGCTCCTCGAGAACGACGCGCTCCTCCAACAGATCTCCGCTGCCCAGGACGAGCTCCGGTACCGAGCGCATCACGACCCGCTCACCGAGCTCGCCAACCGGGCCGCGTTCGACGAACACTTCGCGAGCGCCATCGAAAACTACCGCCTGACGAACTCCGATTGGGTGCTGATGCTCGTTGATCTGGACGATTTCAAGCAGGTCAACGATCGATACGGGCATCCGGCCGGCGATCGTGTACTGGTTGCTCTCACTGCGCGTTTGCGCGAAGCGGTTCCCGAAAGTGCGTTTGTCGCTCGATTCGGAGGCGACGAGTTCACTGTGCTCCTGCAGGGCCCGCTCGACGATGCCGTCGTCGTCGCTCGCAGGATCGTCGACGCCCTCAGCAGCGATGGGATTGGCGGCGAGAAATCGGTGTCGGTGGGTGCGAGCGTCGGTGTAGCGGGATTCGGGTCCGTGCAGTTCGAGTCGGCGCAGCTCGAGTCGGCGCAGTTCGGGTCCGCGCAGTTCGACTCTGCGGATGAGCCGCTCAGCGCGCACACTCTGCTTCGCCGAGCAGATGCGGCGATGTACGAGGCGAAGAGAAGTGGGAAGGGCGCTGTCGTCGTCTACCGAGATCGCCGCGAAGCCTAACGCCGCAGGAGAGCGAAGATCGTTGCCGGCGAACCAGATCCGGCCCTGTTGATGGCGCTACCGACGAGGATGCTCGCCCCGGTGGTCGGCAGGGCGGCAAGATTGTTCAGGTTCTCCAGGCTGATTCGACGCTTGTCGTACAGGAGCGTCGAGACGGGGTAGGTTTCGTCGTTTCCGAGGTCGGGACCGAAGGTGTCGGTTCCCAATGCGCCACGCGTGCCCAGGCGCCCGGTGTCTATCAGCCACTGCGCCGCGTCCACCGAGAAGCCGGGTTGGTGGGTGACACCCTCGGCGTCGGAGTTGGCATATTCTTCGCTACCCCAGCGCGATTCCCATCCGGTCCAGAGGACTACGGCCGCTCCATCGGGAATCTTGCCGTTACGCGTCTCCCACTCCTCAATGTCTGTGACGGTGAGGGCGTAGTCGGAATCGGCGGCAGCCTTGTCCCGGATGTCGATCTTCACTGCGGGTAGGAAGAGGTCGGCCGGATCGAGTTGGTCGGCGGTGAGTCCACCTTCCTGAAAGTGCGCGGGCGCGCCCCAATGCGTACCCGTGTGTTCACCTTCCTTGACGTACTGGAGGTAGTAGCCGTCGTCGGCAATGGTTGCCGCCGTGTCGAGAGTGAACTCGGGATCGCCGGGAAAAATCGGCGTCGACGCTGGGTCGTTCACGTGTGAGAGCGAAACAACCGACAAGAGCTCGTTCAACGGGGTTGTTGCGTCTTGACTGCTTCCGGAACTGCTACCCATGTCGATCACCTGAGGTCCCGCTACCAGCGCCAGGCCTGTGGCTGCGCGCTGAAGTAACTGCCGTCGTTTCATCGATCCCCCGCCAAATTGTCCGAATTGAGAGTGTTGCAATCACTTTCGCTCCTTGAACACTAGGACAGAACCTTAGGCTGCTGCGGACCATGACGACCACTCCACATCGCGAACAGCTATCACCTGTCCGTGCGGTCGGTGATCCACGTACTGCGGATACTTCGCGGCCAAAGCATCGATTGCACTCTCGGACTCCTTGGTGCCGGGGTCGAGGACCTCTGCGCGGCCGTCGACGCGGACCCACCAGAGGGCGGACCAGTCGTCGTCGTAATGATCGACCAGCAGGCTCGCACGCCCCGTCTCGGTGATGTTCCGGAGCCGGCGAAGAGCGGTCGTGGTTTTCGGCTTGTGGTCGACGCAGGAATAGACGGTATCGCCGAGTAGGGCGAATACGAGCGGCACAATGTGCGGAACGCCGGCTGCGTCAGCCGTCGCCAGGTGAGCCACCCGCGCGGCTTCGAATCGTGCTCTCGGATCGTCCATAACCACAGCGTAAGTGGATCAAGGGTTGCCGCAAGCCGCCGCTGACGGAACAGTGGTCTCATGGAACCGGATGAAGCGCTTCGGGAGATCGCCTACTGGCTCGAACGATCACGCGCCGAAACGCACCGCGTCAAGGCCTATCGGCGAGCTGCGGAGGTCTTTGCGGGATTGTCGGACGAGCAGAAGGAGTCTCGCCGGAAATCCGACAGTTGGAAGGCTCTCACCGGCATCGGGCCCAAAACTGCAATGATCATCGCCCAGTCGTACGACGGCGTCCCCGAGTATCTCGAGGAACTGCGGGGGCAGGCTGAGCCCATCGGCGACAGCCCATTGCGACAAGCCCTGCGCGGCGACCTCCACACACACTCCGACTGGTCCGACGGTGGCAGCCCCATCGAAGAGATGATGCGACGCGCAGCAGCACTGGGCCATGACTACTGCGCTCTGACTGACCATTCGCCTCGGCTGACTGTCGCCAACGGGCTGTCCGCGGAGCGCCTACGTTCTCAACTCGACGTCATTGCAGGGTTGAACGCCGAGCTGGCCCCCTTCCGCATCCTCACTGGAATCGAAGTGGACATTCTCGAAGACGGTTCACTCGACCAAGATCCCGATCTACTCGACGAACTCGACATCGTGGTGGCGAGCGTGCACTCGAAGCTGCGGTCCGAACGTGAGGCGATGACCCGCAGAATGCTTGCTGCAGTGCGAAACCCGCGTGTCGACATTCTCGGACACTGCACCGGGCGTCTTGTCGAGGGTGCTCGCGGAACCAGGCCCGAGTCGCAGTTCGACGCGGAGAAAGTGTTCGAGGCCTGCCGCGAATCAGGCACCGCCGTCGAGATCAACTCCAGACCGGAGCGTCGTGACCCGCCTTCGCGTTTGATCGAGTTGGCCCGCGATCTCGATTGTCTCTTCTCCATCGATACCGACGCCCATGCCCCCGGTCAGCTGGCCTGGCAGGGCTACGGCTGTGACCGGGCCGAAAAGTGCGGTGTCGAAGCGGATCGGGTGATCAATACCTGGACCGCCGAAGATCTTTTGGAGTGGGCGGGCAATTGAGAGCATGCCGGAATGGGTCACCGGGGCGTTTGCTCGGTGACCTCCGGGTTCAGCGCCGGGTGGTGGAGCGGCGGGATTTTTGGTCGGGGTCGATGCCTGGTGGGGGGATGAACCAGGGCAGGTGATCGGCGCCTATCCGGATTTCCCATTGCCCGGTGAATCCGGGTTTTCGGTGCATCAGGGTGTGGTGGGTTCGGCAGAGCAGGACCAGGTTGTCCATGACGGTTGGTCCTCCTTTGGCCCAGTGTTTGATGTGGTGGGCGTCGGTCCAGGCGGGGACGCAGTCACAGCCGGGGAAGGCGCATCCTTTGTCGCGGGCGATCAGGGCGGTTCGTTGTGCCGCGGTGACAAGCCTTTTGAGTGGGGTGACGTCGAGTGGGGCGCCGTTTTCGTCGAGGAGGACGGCGCCGAGCATGCAGTCGCAGGCGATCATGCGGGTGCGGCCGATGCTCAGTGGTCCCATCCAGGGCATGTGGCCGACATCGAGATCTTGTTTGCCGGGATCGGGAATGTCGAGATCCAGCATGCCGGGATCGTCGTCCTCGGCCGGGCCAGGTGTTGAGCCGTCACCTGTTGTGGTGCCGGCGACCGCGGCGCATTCGCGGTGGTAGGCGAGGTCTTTGGCGTTGATGTGCACGTTCAGGTGTGGGCGTTGGCCGCCGTCGATGCCGGTGGCGGCGTTGTCGAGGTAGCGGCGGATGAGCTCTGCCATGGCGTCTGCGTTGCGTGTGGCGGCGGATCGTTTGTCGGGTGTGCCGTCTGTGGCGGGGGTGGGTATCGAGAGGTGGGAGAGGGCGGAGAGAAGCATTTCTCCGGTCACGCCGTCGAAATCGCCTCGGACGGCGACTCTTCCGTTGAGGGTCGCGGAGATGCGTAGTTCGTTGCGGTCGGTGTCTTCGCTTGGTGGTATGTCGTCGGATTCGAACATGTGCTCGAGGACGCTGATGGCGTAGCGCAGTTTGACCGTTGTTGCTTCGACGCCGGATGCTGCGGCGAGGAGTGTGTCGCGGCAGTACGGTAGCGCGGCGTCGGGCATTCCTTTGGGTGGGGATTCACAGAACGCCACGATCAGTGCTGCGTGTTCGAAAGTAAGGTCGCCGGAGTCGAATTGGTCTTCGATCTCAGGGAACGAGCGGAGGGCTTTTCCCAGGGCCGCGATTCTTCTGCCGGCGGGGATTTGCAGCATGGTGTGGTTCGCGAGCCACTGTCCGGTGCCGCGGTAGCAGAGTACTTGTTCGTCCGGGTTCAACGTCAGGGTGTCGACGGCGGCTACTCGAATAGCTTCCAGGCGAAGGATTTCCGCTGATGCGGTGATGGCGATCTCGCGGACGTCGGTGGGGTGCAGCCGCCACAGTCGGGCGCGCACACCCACGGCGGAGCTGTTGACCACGTCGGTGACAGCGTCGTCGGTGATGCTGATCGTCATGAGAACCCCCCGTTCTATCTCCCATCATACTCGAACAAACTTTCGAGTCAAGGATTTTTTCGGGAAGGCGAGCCGGGTCCGGTCTTCGTGATTGTGTTGTTCGAGAGTAGATTCCGTCGTTAGAGCATCAGTGACGGATCTGTAGTCAGTTCGATGTTCAGCCATGGTTCGTAGGGAAGGTCGGCGAGGCTGGTGGCGAACGAGCGTCGTACTGCGTCTTCACCGTCGATGTCCCAGGTGTGTGGCGCGACCATGAACGTCGCTTCGATATACAGCTTGCGGCCCACCTTGCTCATGGTGAGAGTCGGTTCGTCCAAACCGAATTCGTCGCGGACGGCAGTGATGGCTTCGTGCACGCGGGCCTGAACGTTCTCGCCGGGAGCACCTTCGAGGAGTTCGATCAGTGCGGTTCGCAGAAGTGCGTACGGTTGTGGGACCAACATCGCGCAGCCGAGGAGAACCAAGACGGAGTCGACGTAGCGGTCTGCGTCGGAGAAATCGGTGCGGCCCAGGATCATTGCGACGACAGCACCTACTGCGACCAGCGCACTGAATGCAGCCGACGCTCCCCACTGCCTGGCTTCGGCGACGAGTAGATCGGACGTGCGGTCGACTTGCCCGACGTAGCGCCAGATGATGATCGACACCACTGCGCTGACAGCGCCGTATGCCACCAATGATCCGGCAGTGACGTCGGCTCCTCCCGCGAGGATGACCCGTACCGCCTCGACGGCGGCGTAGGCGAGCGTCGCCAGTAGTGCCATGCCCTGGACGGCGATGACTACCGGGATCAATGCCTCTTTGCCGAAGGGGAAGCGTGCGGTGGGGCCCGAGTCGGCTATCCGTGAAACCCGCAGTGACAGCGCCGTCAACACCATTCCGATGAGGGCGTACACACCGTCGAGCAGGATCACCTGGGACTGCGAGATCCAGCCCCAGAATGCGGCGAGCACAGCCAACGCGGTTGCGACCACGAGCGAGTACCGCAGGGCCGTGCGTTCGCGGGTAGCGCTGTCTTCCCTGGAGCCCATGAATTTCAAACCGCCTGTCCGTTTCGATATTCCTTCACGTAGGAATACCAGCAACGACGCGCAGGCACGGCATCAGTGGACCAATTGCGCTGCCAGATCCAGAAAGTCGTCGGCGTTGATGTCGAACTCGTCGGAATAGGTCACGTCGGGATTTCCCTTTGCTCCGAATTCGAGCGGTCGGGCTATGAAGGCGGTGCGAAATCCGAGAGCCTTGGCTGCCCGTATGTCGTATTTGTGGCTGGCAACCATCATGATCTCGGCCGGGTCGTATCCGAGGTACCGAGCGGCAAGGTGGTAGATCTTCGGGTCCGGTTTGAAGACACCGGCCATTTCGGCAGTGAAGACGGCATGCCAGGGCAGGTTTCCGTGGCGCGAGATGCTGACCGCTGCGTTCACGTCGGCGTTGGACAAGGCAGCGATTGTGTACTGCTGGCGCAGGGTTGTCAGGCCGGCGACAGTGTCGGGCCACGGGTCCAGGAATTTCCAGGCGGTGGTGAGCTCTTCCTGTTCGGCATCGGAAAGCTCGATGCTCTCGCGGGCCAATAGCTTGCGCAGAGCCTCGCGGTACACCGAATGTACTGTCACCCATTCGCCTGAAGCGTTGTCGACCTCAGAGGTGTTCGCGAAGTACTCAGCGCGCCAGAGATTGACGAATCTTGGCCAGTCGACGTCGACGTCGGTGATTCGACGGGCCTCTCGGCACAGTGTGCTGTGAAAATCGGTCGCTGTGCCCTGGACGTCGAACAGCAGTGCTTTGATCTTCTCGCGCACTAGGCCTCCATTCCGAGATCGCCTGACGGACTTCCCACATTATTGCGGTTACGGCGCCCGGTTCGTGCTCGATGAGCGCAAAGGCGCCGCGCGTCGCAAAATAGACATCTATGGCCGACCGCGGATTTACCCCGACTCAGCTCGCCGCCCGAGCTGCCTACCTGCTGCGCGGAAACGACCTGGGCACGATGACCAGCGCTGCCCCGAAGCTGTATCCCCACATGTGGAGCTGGGACGCCGCGTTCGTCGCGGTAGGTTTGGCGCCGCTCAGCGTCGAACGGGCGGTAGTAGAGCTCGATACCTTGCTCTCGGCTCAATGGAAGAACGGAATGATTCCGCACATCGTGTTCGCGAACGGTGTCGACGGCTACTTCCCCGGCCCGACGCGCTGGGATGTCAATGCGTTGGCAGCTCATGCTCCGTTGGGTACCGCTACATCGGGAATCACCCAACCCCCTGTTCACGCGATCGCGGTGCAGCGGATTCTCGATCATTCGCGTCGGCACGGACGTACGACGCGTGCGGTCGCGGAAGAGTTCCTGGACCGGCGCTGGAGCGATCTGGTTCGGTGGCACCGGTGGTTGGCGGAGGCCCGCGATCTCGACGGCAACGGCCGCATCGCGCTTTATCACGGGTGGGAATCGGGGATGGACAACTCTCCGCGATGGGATCTGGCGTACGCGAATGTTGTTGCGGGACAAGTGCCTGCGTATCAGCGCGCAGATCTCGCGGTGGTGACCGACTTGTCTCAGCGACCCAAGGATCACGAATACGACCGCTACCTTTGGCTTCTCGAAGAGATGAAGGCCGTGCGGTACGAGGATTCGCAGCTTGCAACGGCCATGAGTTTTGCCGTCGAGGACGTGTTTGTCAGTGCCGTCTTCTCGATGGCATGCGACGTCTTGGCAACCATCGGCGAGGAGCATTCGCGGCCGAACTCCGACGTCCGTGATCTGCGCGGTTGGGCAGATCGATTCCGGCAGGGTGTTATTGCCACCACTGATGAACGATCGGGTGCAGCAAAGGATTTCGATCTTCGAACCGGGCGATGGGTTCATACCGAGACCATCGCGATGTTTGCGCCGTTGCTGTGCGGCGGCCTGAGCCGTGATGCCGAGCGCGCTCTGTTGCGTACTTTCGAGGGGCCCAAATTCTGTGGTCACCCGGACATGCGATTTGCTGTCCCACCGTCGACGTCTCCGGTTTCCGGCGATTTCCGTCCTCGGGAGTATTGGCGTGGCCCGGTGTGGCCGGTCATCACGTGGTTGTTCTCGTGGGCGTTCGCGCGTCGGGGATGGGCCGAGCGATCACACGTCCTGCGTTCGGAGGGGTTGAGGCAGGCCAGCGACGGCACATTTGCCGAGTACTACGAGCCTTTCACCGGAGAACCGTTGGGGAGCATGCAGCAGTCGTGGACTGCGGCGGCCGTTCTCGACTGGCTCGGTTGAGTGAACATTCGCTGAATTAGCGGACAAAACGGACCAGTCAACCTTACTCTCGGGAAATGGTCGAGCGACGGATCGTCAGGACACTGGGCAAGCTCACCCCGATCGCGATGGCTGCTGCCATCGCGATCACGGCACCTGGCCTCGCCGCTGCCGACGCGCCACGTGGCCCGGACGTGTCTTCGTGGCAGCACGTGGACGGAACCGGAATCGACTGGTTCCAGGTCAAGGCGTCAGGGCACGAGTTCGCGATGGTCAAGGCCACCGAGTCGCTCAACTACGTCAATCCGTACTTCATTCAGGATTGCCTGGTCATGCGTGCTGCCGGCGTCTCGCGCGGGGCCTACCACTACGCAGACGTTCGCCAGTCCCCCGAAGCCCAGGCCGCCTTCTATTCGGCGATCGTCCTGGGTATCAACGGACCCGGTGACCTCCCGCCAGTTCTGGATCTAGAGGACGCAAAAGGACTGCCTGCCGGTCAGGTCATCGACTGGACTCATCGCTACCTGAACACCGTCCAGGCACTGACCGGGCGGCAGCCAATCATCTATACGTACCCCAACTTCTGGCGTACTCAGATGGCCAACACCACAGAGTTCAACCACTACCCGCTGTGGATCGCTGATTACAACGGCCAGAACGCACCGGGCCCGCTGCCCGGTGGTTGGTCCAACTGGACCTTCTGGCAGTACACCAGCACCGGACGCATCCCCGGGATCACCGGAAACACTGATATCAACGTCTACAGCGGAGCGCAGGGCGATTTCGATCGCTACGCCAACAGTGTGGGGTTCGGCAGCAGCTAGTTTGCGGCGGGCCTTTGGCTCCGTGGTGCCTGTTTCGGGCCCTTTCGCCCTCGAGGCATTTGTCTCGAGGCGCGTGGAGGGGCCCTTTTTGGCGCTCTTGCGATGCTTGGCTGGTTAGTCCGGTTGTTGCTCGCCAGTTACGAGAATTCTGCTCAACGGTAGCCACGGCCCCTGAATTTACGACTAGCTGGTCATGATCAGAAGATAGCCACGGCAGCTAGTGAGCAGAATCGCTCCTTCCGAAAAGCTACAAAACGGACTTGAAGTTCTGTCTGGTGCCAGGGTGGACGCCCGGTTTCGGGTCGAATGTTGCGCCTCGCAATCAAAATATCGGAGCCCCGGGGGTGCTTCGTTACCGGCAGCCGTCGCTGGGTGCGGTCTGGATCAATTCGATCAATTTCAGCGGTTTGTTCGGATGGTATTGCGCCACTCAGTGACGAGGATTCGCCTCGGGTTCAGATGGTTGTGGTGCACTCAACAGGCCTTATGCATATTGGGCATTTGTCCAGATTGGGTGCCGTACTCGACGCGGGTTTTCACCCGATCTGGCCAGCGAAAACGTCGAATTTCATCGCGTTCGGTGTCGCGACGTACTCCGGTGGGTGAATTGTCCGCTTGGACAACACCGCTTCCCTGATGTTGTCCGATCTACGAACAAAAACGGCGATCGGTCTGCTTTGTCTGACTTTCGATGGGCAAGCTCCCGGTTATCTGTTATCTTGGTCCAGATAACTGGAAGGTTGCTCTCGATTTGCACGGATTTCGAGGGCCAAGGTCCTGTTCGGGACGGCTCTTCCAACACGCAGGTGTTTCCGAAGAGGAGCTCGAATGACAGGACCGGCAACAGCGTCCGGTGTGAGGTCGATCAGCCGAAAACAGCATCGACCCGAACCAACCGATCAATCGGGAGTTCGCGCCAGCGCTCTCGCATATCCGTCCACCGAACATCGATCAGGCACATCCTGGGGAGTAAGAAATGCCTAACGACATTCCGCCGACAAGGTCGGCCTTATTCACCGCAGGGCTCCCGCCCTGGGTGCGAGCGTGGACGGTGGTGTGGACCGCCATCGCGATGATTCTCGGTATCTCCGGCGCGACGGCAGTGGTTGCGTCAGCGCAGCCGGCCGCGACGCTCGGCGGTCCCGTTCAGGCTCAGGCGCCGGCTCGCGCCGCTGTTCTTCCGGATGAACAGCCTGCAAAAGGCTGCGCATTCAGCGCCCCCGGCACCGGTCCGTTCTCGCAGAACATCTGCTGGATCGATATGTCGACGCTCGATGCGGCAACGGCTGCTTCTGCGGCAGGGCAGTCGATGGAAATCCAGCTCACCGACGGTTACAAGATCAACTTCAAGGCTTTCCTCACCGACTCGGTTGCAGGAAAGAATCACCAGGGGATCGAAACGAAGGCATTTCCCACGTTGCACTATGCAGCGTTGGGAACTTCCGCGTACACGGGTGTGCCGACGACGATCAAGCCGGCGATCTACCAGACCTCAGCCACCGCTGGTCAGTCCGGTGGAACAGTCTCGCTGAAGAACATCGTGATGACGGGGCCGAATGGCGCCGTCAACAACTACGGGCTTGTAGCAGCCGACGCCGAGTCGACAGACGCGAATATCAATACTACGAACGACCGTGAATTCCTCACTTTCAATTCGGACAAACCTCTACGGCAGATCGCACGTACCGTCGGTGACGACAGTGATCCTGCCTACCCCGGAATTCGGGCCTGTGACGGTGGGCTGACGGGTATGCCAGCCAATACCGTCCGATGCGATTCGTGGAACAACGTCAATGGCCAGGGGCGCACGCCCGGAACGCTGGTCGTTGCATCGACTGCTCCGACAAGTTTCGCAGCCACTTTCGGAAATACCGTTCAGGCCACCTCTCGTCAGGGCCTGGCGTTCGGTGTCCTTCTCTCGAAGGTCAAGATCGACAAGGACCTCACGCGCGTCACCCCCGGTGACGATTTCACGATCGGCATGAGCACCGGGCACCACGCAAACGCGGGCGCTGCCGCAGCAACCGAGATCAAGAGCACCACGACCGGTGCGACTGATACGACGGCATCGACTGGCTGGCGGACGCTCCTCGCGGATACCACGCCCACCCCTGTCACTTTCTGGGAGAAGCCAACTACCTCGGCTACCAAGACCGCGAACTATGCGACGTCATGGGATTGCCAGGTAAACGGTGTGACCCAGACACTCAGGGTCGGTGACGTCGCGCAGGCAGCACTTACGCCGGGCGACAACGTGTACTGCAAGGTCAAGAACACACCGGTTCTCGTGAAGAAGTCCTCGTCACCACCTACCGGTGAGACGGTCAATATCGGTCAAACAATCACCTACACTTTGAATTTCGAGAACCCTGGCGCTGCGCCGGCGACGATCGACTACACGGACTATCTCACCGATGTCATCGATGACGGAACTGTCGCGGTCGGGGCTGCAACCGGTGGGCTCACCGCTGCTTTGAACGGCCCCGACAAGATCAAGGTCGGCGGCACCTTGCCGGCGGGAGGCAAAGGGACAGTCACATACACCGTTACTGTCAAAGATGGCGGCAACAAGGTACTGAACAACTATCTGGTTCCCGGGACTACGAATCCTCCGACAACATGTGATCCTGCAACCAATCTCTGCACGACGCATCCCATGCCTGGTTTCACGCTGACGAAGACGGCGGATCCGGCTTCCGGTTCGACGGTTCGGGCCGGCGACACCATTACGTACACCGTCACCGGTACCAACACCGGCAAGACGGCACTGACTCCCGCGACGATCACTGACGATCTGAGTGCGGTTCTCAATAACGCTGCCGTCGTTCCTGGTTCGTTGAAGGCGATCGTCGACGGCGCTCCTGCCGCTGCTCCGACTCTGTCGGGCAGCACTTTGTCGTGGTCCGCCAATCTCCAGGCTGGTAAGTCTGTTGTCTTGACCTACCAGGTGAAGGTCAACGACGGGGTTGCCGCAGGCACTGTCCTGAACAACAAGGTCAGCGGCATTGCGAAGCCGCCGACCGGTCCGGATATCACTCCCCCTCCGGTGGAGACCAATCACTCAGTTCCCGGCTTCACCTTGGAGAAGACTGCTGATCCGATTTCCGGTTCGACTGTTCAGGCCGGCGGGTCGATCAAGTACACCGTCACCGGCACCAACACCGGCAAGACGAAGCTAGATCCCGTAGTGATCACTGATGATATGGGTGCGGTTCTCAATAACGCTGCCGTCGTTCCTGGTTCGTTGAAGGCGATCGTCGACGGTGCTCCTGCTACTGCTCCCACTTTGTCGGGCACCACCCTTTCGTGGACTGGTCTTCTCGAAGCCGGTAAGTCTGTCGTTCTCACCTACGAGGTGAAGGTCAACGACGGGGTTGCCGCAGGCACTGTCCTGAACAACAAGGTCAGCGGCATTGCGAAGCCGCCGACCGGTCCGGATATCACTCCCCCTCCGGTGGAGACCAATCACTCGGTTCCCGGTTTCACAGTCGCGAAGACTGCCGATCCGGCCTCGGGCACTGGTGTCAATGCTGGTCAGGTGATCACGTACACGGTGACGGGTTCTAACACGGGTAACACGACCCTTGATCCGGTGGTGTTGACCGATGATCTGTCGAAGGTTCTCGACAACGCGG
>NZ_JBEUOQ010000017.1:0-126456 GCF_040489275.1 Rhodococcus baikonurensis
TTGGAGGGGGTGCGGAGGTCTCTTCCGGGGTTCATGGTGCCGTCGGTGGTGGTGGTGTTGGGGGAGTTTCCGGTGACGGTGCATGGGAAGTTGGACCGTAAAGCCCTCCCGGACACTACTTTTACAGCCGCGGGCTATCGGATGCCGAGCACGCGAGCCGAAGTTCTGGTCGCCCGAGCCGTCGCCGAGGTACTCGGTCTCGACCAGGTGGGCGCGGATGACAATTTCTTCGAACTCGGTGGAGACTCGCTCAGCGCCACTCGCGTCGCAGCGCGCATCAGATCCGAATCGATCACGAACGTGGGGGTGAAGGCCCTGTTCGACACTCCTGTGGTCGCTGATCTGGCGGAATCGATCGATCCACTGGAAGCTGCGCTGCGAGGTTCGGGGCTGGAAGGTTCGAGGATTTCGGAAATCGCGGGTAAGCCACGGCCAGAACACATTCCACTATCGCTCTCACAGACGCGTATGTGGTTCGTCAACCAGTTCGACACGTCGTCTCCGCTCTACAACATCCCCGTCGCACTACAATTGGACGGGTTCCTGGATTCGGGTGCGCTCGAAGCCGCACTGGAGGATGTGGTGGAACGGCACGAATCCCTTCGAACGCTCTTCCCGACGTCCGCGAACGGGCCCTACCAGGTGATCGCCGAACCAGCGCTCGCTGCTCCTCGAATCCACCCCGTGCCGATTCCCGGCGAGCGGCTATTTACGGACTTGCACGCGTTCTTCGACATCGGATTCGATGTGTCCGAAGAGTTCCCGCTGCACGTGAGGCTACTCCGAATCGGCCCGGAGCAGCATGTTCTTGCGATCGTTGTTCACCACATCGCCGCGGACGGTTTCTCGATGGCACCATTGGCACGTGACCTGATGCGCGCCTATACATCCCGTGCTCAGGAGCAGATTCCGGACTGGGCGCCACTGCTCGTCCAGTATGCCGACTACAGCCTGTGGCAGCGAGAGATCCTCGACGCAGAAGTTGGTACGGAAACGTCGTCCTCGGAGGAATTCGATTATTGGACAGCAGAGCTGTCGGGTATTCCGGAAGTCTCGCCGCTCCCTCTCGATCGACCGCGGACGCCGAAACGGTCTGCCGAGGGTGCGGTGGTTTCGATGGACTTCTCGCCCGAGACCCATCGAGCTTTGAACGAACTTGCACTCCAGAATGGTTCGTCCCTGTTCATGGTGATGCATGCGGCTCTTGCGGTACTGCTGGCACGGCTCACGACGGCGGGCGACGTAGTGATCGGGACCCCGGTCGCAGGTCGCGGTGCATCGGTGTTCGACGATGTGGTCGGGATGTTCGTCAACACGCTCGTGCTTCGCACACCTGTCACATCCGGAGCAACCTTTGCCGAGGTGTTGGCCGCGGTGCGGTCAACCGATCTCGGTGCACTGGACCATGCAGACATTCCCTTCGAGAGGTTGGTGGATTACCTCTCGCCCGACCGTTCCACCGCACATTCACCTCTCTTTCAAGTACTCCTCGAATTCCAGACCGATACGGGACTGCGCTTCGAATTGCCGGAACTGACGGTTCGCTCGCTCGATGTCGATCTCGCGGTTGCAAAATTCGATCTGCAACTGAGTGTGATGGAGCACGTCGACGAGCACGGTGATCCCACCGGTATCAGCGCCGGTTTCCGTTATGCAACAGATATTTTCGATCGGATGTCGGTGGCGCGCATCGCGGCGCGCTTCGAGAGAGTGATCGGCGCCGTGATCGAGAACCCGTCGGCGGTCGTCGGCGATATCGACATACTTCTGGCCGGCGAACTCAGCGGGGTGCTGGGTGCGCCCTCGGCCTCGGGCTCGGCCTCGGTCTCCGGCGTCGGAACACACGAGGATTCTTTGTCGGATCTCTTCGATCGCACGGTGCAGACGTCCGGGGATGCCGTGGCGTTGCGCTGCGGCGGATTGTCCGTCACCTACCGCGAACTCGACGAGCGAGCAAACCGCCTCGCTCGACTATTGGTGGCGCAGGGGGTGATGCCGGAAACCCTGGTGGCAGTCGCGATGGCCCGCTCGATCGACCTGATGGTGGCATTGCTGGCGGTGGTGAAGGCCGGCGGCGGATACATACCGGTGGACTTGACCTCTCCGGTCGACCGGGTGGACTTCGTGCTGCGTGACTCCGCGCCGAAGTGCGTGCTGACCACTCGGGCCGACGGCGACGACATACGAGACAGTGACGCAGTCGCAGACAACGAGATTCCAGTGATTGCCGTGGACGACCAGGCGATTCGCGTTGCGCTGCACAGGTTTTCTCCGCTGCCGGTGACCGACCGAGATCGGCTGCGACCGCTCCGACCCGAATCGGTGGCCTACGTGATCTACACCTCGGGGTCTACCGGGCGACCGAAGGGGGTGCAGGTTTCTCACCGCAACGTGGTGACGTTGCTGGCAAACACCAGAGAGCTCTTCGGGTTCGACAGCGGCGATGTGTGGACGATGTTCCATTCAGAGGCATTCGACTTCTCGGTCTGGGAAATGTGGGGTGCTCTCGCACACGGTGGCCGACTGGTACTGGTCGACTACTTCACGGCCCGTTCACCAGAGGCATTCCTCGAATTGCTAGGGCACGAACGTGTCACGGTGCTCAATCAAACCCCCACTGCCTTCTATCAATTGGCGGAAGCCGACCGGCTTACCGGGGGTGGAGCTCTGTCATTGCGCTACGTGATCTTCGGCGGAGAAGCCCTCGACTTCGGACAGGTGACGCGCTGGTACGCCCGCCGCCGTACATGTTCACCAGATCTGGTGAACATGTACGGCATCACCGAGACCACCGTGCACGTCAGCCACCTACCGCTCGATCGTGAGCTGGCGCGTGAAGGATCTGCTTCGGTGATCGGGCAGGCGTTGCCCGGGTTGCGTGTGTACGTGCTGGATCAGCGGCTGCATCCAGTGCCGCCTGGTGTGGTGGGTGAACTGTATGTCTCCGGCGATCAGGTTTCACGCGGATACCTCGGCCGGTTCGGTCTGACCTCCGCGCGGTTCATTCCCGACCTCACGGTCAGTGGGGCGCGTATGTATCGGTCCGGTGACCTGGGGCGCTGGAACGACAGCGGGCAGCTGGAGTACCTCGGACGAAACGATCTGCAGGTGCAGGTGAAGGGGTACCGAATCGAACTCGGCGAGGTGGAGGCTGCGCTGCTCTCCGGAGTGGGCGTGTCTCAGTCGGCGGTGGTGGCCCGCCGAGACCGGTTGGTGGGCTACGTGGTACTGGAGCCCGGTTCGGCCATCTCTCCGGCGGCGTTGCTCGAGTATCTCTCTCAGAGGTTGGCGCCGCACATGGTCCCCGCTGTCGTGACGGTTCTCGAGGTTATGCCGCTGACGGTGAACGGGAAGCTCGACCGGAAAGCGTTGCCTGAAACTGACTTCGGTCGACAGGCAACCGTGAGCCGTGGCCCCGCCTCCGAGACGGAAAACATCCTTGCGGGCCTGTTCGCCGAAGTTCTGGGACTCGACGAGGTGGGGGTCGACGATTCGTTCTTCACTCTCGGCGGTGACTCGATCATGTCCATCCAGTTGGTGACGCGCGCCAAGTCTGCCGGAGTTCTGATCACACCGCGGGAGGTGTTCGAACTCAAAACCGTGACAGCGCTGGCCGAGACGACTGGAATGGCCGGCAACCGCGTTGTGCTCGACGAGTTGCCAGGCGGCGGCGTCGGTGAGATCGAGTTGACGCCGATCATGAAGTGGATGATTGATCGTGGTGGAGATTTTCGCCGGTACTCACAATCTGTTCTGCTCACGATTCCTGCCGCGGTCGACGAGGGCACGCTGACGCGGGCCATCCAAGTCGTGGTGGACCATCACGACGTACTCCGGTCGAGCCTGCGGGCGTCGTCGCCCCCAGACTCCGTTCGGCGGATGGACGTTGCGCCTCCAGGTGCAGTGCGGGCGCAGACACTCGTGCATCGCATGCGTGTCGACAGCGCTGTGGCGCAGACGGTTTCGACGGCACTGGACGCCGCTCTGGATCGGCTCGATCCGGAGGCCGGGGTGATGGTGCAGGCAGTCTTGCTCGACACCGATGCACACGACGAGAAACGGTTGCTCCTCGTCGCTCACCATCTCGTGATGGATGGGGTCTCCTGGCGAATCCTGATCCCCGATCTGGCACTTGCTTGTGCGCAGATGCAGTCAGGCGTCGACCCGTCACTGGCTCCGGTCGGGACGTCGATGCGTCGATGGGCACGTGGCCTTGTCGACGCCGCGCGCGAGCCGGATCGGGTTGCTGAACTCGACTATTGGCGAGAGGTGCTCGAGGGTCCCGATCCGACTCTGGGTGTGCGCGCCCTGACGAAGAGGGACACCGCCTCGGCCACCACCGACATCGAAGTACGAGTTCCCACGGCATTGACCGAGGTCGTGTCGACGACAGTGCCGCAGGCGATTCACGGGAGCGTCGAGGACGGGTTGTTGACGGCTTTGGCACTTGCGATGGTCCGCTGGCGCATGGACCGCGGGGTCGACAATCCGGAGACGTTGATCAGTCTCGAGGGGCACGGACGCGAGGAACAGGTGGTTCCCGGCGCAGATCTTGCTCGCACGGTGGGATGGTTCACATCGATCTTCCCGGTGCGGATCGATTTGAGCGGAGTGGATCCGATCGACGCCTTTGCCGGCGGCCCGGCCGCGGGCGTCGCTGCCAAGGCCGTCAAGGAACAACTCCGGGCGGTGCCGGACCGCGGCGTCGGCTTCGGGTTGCTGCGCTATCTGAACCGCGAAACGGCACACACTCTTTCGCAACTTCCCGTGCCGCAGATCAGTTTCAACTACCTCGGACGCGTCGGTGGATCCGACTCCGACGCTTCAGCGGGATGGGTACCGATCCGTGACGAGGACCTGCGGACGGTTGCGGCCGTCGATCTTCCGCTCGCCGGCGTTCTCGAGGTCAACGTGATGACCGTCGACAACAGCGACACCGACAACAGTGACCCCGAGGACGGCCCGCAGCTCGTTGCCAGCTGGACGTTCCCACCGGACATTCTGGGTGCGGACGACGTTCGGCAACTGGCGCAGTGGTGGCTCGACGCACTGGCCGGGCTCGGAGAGTACGCGGCAGGCGGCGGCGGATTCACACCCTCGGACTTCGACCTGGTCGATCTTCGACAGGACGCGGTCGACGACCTCGAAAGTCGGTGCCCCGACCTGAGCGACGTCTGGTCGCTCTCTCCATTGCAGGCGGGGTTGTTGTTCCATGCCGAACTTGCCGAACGATCGGTCGACGCATACCTCGTACAAGTGGCTCTCGATCTTGCCGGCGCAGTCGATTCGGAGCGCCTGCGTCGCGCCGCCGACGCGCTGCTCCGCAGGCATGAGAACCTGCGTACCGCCTTCCTTCACGGAGCGGACGGCCGTGCCGTCCAGGTGGTCCGAAGCAACGTGGCAGCGCCGTGGCAGGAAATCGACCTCACGGGTGCAACAGATCAGGATCGTGATCGAGCGCTGGCCGAGGACCGAGCGCGCCCGTTCGACATGGCGCGGGCGCCGTTGATCAGATTCACCCTGATCGCTCTCACCTCCGAAAAGTTCACGCTGGTGCTCACCAACCATCACATCCTTCTGGACGGCTGGTCCATGCCACTGCTGATCCGGGAATTGGCGACGCTCTATGCCGCTGACGGTGAAGTGGCGGCCTTGCCTCACGCGCGCACGTATCGCGACTATCTGACCTGGATGAGCCGCTGCGATCAGCAAGCCTCGAGAGCTGTATGGGCGAGAACGCTGCGCGGAGTAGAAGGACCGACGCTGCTGGCTCCGGCGGTTCGATCGCGTCGACTCTCCACCATGGCGGCCGAGTGGGTGTTCGATCTGAACGAGGAATTCACAGCCTCACTTCGCGGGATGGCGCGTGAACTCGGACTGACGATCAACACAATTGTTCAGGCATCGTGGGGGATCGTCCTCGCCGCACTGACCGGGAGAGACGATGTGGTGTTCGGTGCGACGGTGTCGGGTCGACCTCCCGAGCTGACCGGGATCGAAACCATGGTCGGGCTGTTCATCAACACAATTCCGGTCCGAATCACGCTGCGCCCGAGAGAAAGTATCGGCACCTTCCTCGCGCGGGTCCAGGCCGAGCAAGCAGAGCTGTCGGATCACCACTATCTCGGGCTTTCCGAGATCCAAGGAGCCACCGGGCCGGAGACCGGCTTCGACACGTTGACTGTCTTCGAATCGTATCCCGTTGACCGTCAGGGTCTTTCGTCCGATACCGATATTGCGGGGATCCGGATCACCGATGTCCAAGCCAAGGACGCTGCCCACTACCCGCTCAGCCTGGTGGCATCGGTCGACACCAGGCTCCGCCTGAAATTCGAGTACCTACCCGAGGTGTTCGGTGCCGCCGACATCGAAGAGATCGCCGGACGACTGCGGCGTGTACTCGAAGCGTGTGCCCAGCCGGATCGCCCCGTGGCTGTGGTGTCGGTGCTCGCCCCGTCCGAACGTGCCGAATTGGTACCAGCCCGTGGCACCGTTGGTGGGTCGTCGCGTGTTTTCCCGGAGATCTTCGACGTGGCAGCCCAGCGTGATCCGAACGCGTCGGCCGTGGAATCGACGGACGGCAGCATGTCCTACGGCGAGCTGGACATCCTCTCCAATCGCATTGCTCGCGTGCTTGTCTCGCAAGGTCTGGGAACAGAGGACTACGTCGCAGTCGGTGTCCCACGTTCTCTCACGTCTGTGGTAGCGATACTCGCCGTCGCCAAGACAGGCGCTGCATTCGTGCCGATCGATCCCGACTATCCAGACGAGCGGATAAACCACATGCTGATCGATTCGAAGGTCGGTTTCGGATTGACCACCGCCGCTGACCGAGATCGACTGCCCGATATCGCGGAGTGGCTGATTCTCGACGATCCGCACTTCACGAAGAAGTGCGAGGGATTCTCGGGGAGCCCACTGACCGACAACGACCGACTCCGTCCGATCGGGTTGGATTCAGCCGCCTACGTCGTCTACACCTCGGGGTCGACCGGCGTGCCCAAGGGTGTCGTGGTCACGCAGCGAGGGCTCGACAACTTCGCCCGAGACCAGGTCGAACGCTACGGCGCAACTCCACAATCACGCACGCTGCACTTCTCCACTCCGAGTTTCGACGGGTCGCTGTTCGAGTATCTGCAGGCGTTCGGCGCCGGGGCGACGATGGTTATCGCTCCACCCGGGATCTACGGGGGTGAGGACCTGGCGCAACTGCTGGCCGAGCACGCCGTCACGCATGCGTTCATCACCACGGCGGCACTGGCATCAGTGGACCCGGCTGGGCTGGAACACCTTTCGGAAGTCGTATTCGGGGGCGAGGCGTGCCCGCCCGACCTCGTCGCGCGCTGGGCACCTGGCCGCCGCCTGTACAACGCGTACGGACCGACCGAAGCAACCATCATGTCCAACGTCAGTCCGCCGATGGCCGCGGGGGAACCGATCACGATCGGTGGACCCGTCAGGGGCGTCAGCGAACTGGTGCTCGACGCTCGACTTCAAGCGGTTCCCGTCGGGGTCCCCGGCGAGCTGTACCTGGCCGGACCTGGCGTGGCACGGGGATACCACCGAAGGTCGGGGTTGACGGCAGAACGCTTTGTCGCCAACCCGGCTGACCCGGGAACGCGGATGTACCGTACCGGCGACATCGTGCGATGGACGCCGGACCTGTGTGTCGAGTACGTCGGGCGAAGCGACTTCCAGGTCAAGGTTCGAGGCTTCCGTGTCGAACTCGGGGAGATCGACAGTGCGCTGATGGCAGAGCCCGACGTCGGATTTGCCGTTACGGTTGCCGATTCCGGCCCTACCGGAGACACCCGACTCGTGTCGTACGTCGTGCCTACGGCAGGTCAACTGGACACCGGGGTCTTGATTCGCGCCGTGGCCCGGCGCTTGCCTGCGCACATGGTGCCTGCCGTTCTCACGGTGCTCGAGAACATTCCGTTGACCGCTGTCGGAAAAGTCGACCGTTCGGCGTTGCCCAGCCCCGAGATCGGCACAACCACAGGGGATTTCCGGCCCCCTGTCGGCCCGGTCGAACAGGCGGTGTCGGACGTGTTCGCAGAGGTGCTCGGCCTGGAACGAGTCGGTACCGACATCAGTTTCTTCGAGCTCGGGGGAAATTCTCTCAGCGCCACTTCGGTCGCGGCGAGGCTGCGGGCGGTGCTCGGAGCTACCGTCGGGGTACGGGACCTGTTCGAGACGCCGACGGTGGCCGAGTTGGCCACGGTGATCGACCATTCGGTTGCCGAACGGTCGGAGCGACTGGAACCGCGCCCCCGACCCGACGACATCCCCTTGTCGTTTGCGCAGCAGCGAATGTGGTTCGTCAATCAACTCGACACCAGTTCTCCCGCGTACAACATTCCACTCGTGGTGCGGCTGAGCGGTGAACTCGACAAGCCGGCGTTGAGATCAGCGGTGTCCGATGTCATCGCCCGCCACGAATCGCTGCGAACGATGTTCCCGGTCCGCGGCGACGGACCGGTCCAGCACATCGTGCCCACCAAGAGCGCCGCGCTGCCGCAACTGGCCGAGACATCGGTGACCGACGAACATCATCTCCGTGACGAGCTTGCCCGAATGGTCTCGGCCGGTTTCGACGTCGCCGCACGAATTCCCCTGCGGGCAGCGTTGTTCTCCATGAATGAGCGCCAACACGTACTTGCCGTAGTGGTGCACCACATTTCGGCTGACGGCTTCTCGATGTCTCCGCTGACCCGAGACGTGATGATTGCATACGAGGCCCACGCGCACGGCGGGGAACCCCAGTGGACGCCGCTTCCAGTCCAGTACGCCGACTTTGCGCTCTGGCAACGGGAGATTCTGGGCTCAGCCGACGACCCGGGGTCGGTGATCACCGAGCAGTTGGCTTACTGGCGACGCGCACTGTCAGGCGCTCCCGACCTCTTGGAACTTCCCCTCGATCGAGACCGGCCGACACAACAGAGTTTTCACGGCTCGCGGATTCATTTCTCGATCAGCAGTGATCTTCACCGCCGGATTCGGGACGTGTCGAGGCAGCATGAGTCCACTGCATTCATGACTGTGCATGCAGCACTCGCGGTCCTGCTGGCACGTTTGGGCAGCACCGACGACATCGTGATCGGAACGCCGATCGCCGGCCGGGGAGATCGTGCCCTCGATGATCTGGTCGGCATGTTCGTCGGCACGCTCGCACTGCGCACACAGGTGGATCCGGCTCGATCGTTCCGGGAGTTGGTTGCGCATTGCCGCGAAGTCGACCTCGCCGCGTTCGCTCATTCCGACGTTCCCTTCGAGCGGGTAGTGGAGGCGGTCGGGCCGAAACGGTCGAGCGCTTATCCACCGATTTCCTCGGTGTCCCTCGAATTCCAGAACAACGATCGGCCGATTCTGAACCTGGCGGGACTGGAAGTCCGCGGGATCGACCCCGAACTCGAGGTAGTGAAGGTAGACCTGGAATTCCTGCTCGCCGAAGAGTACGACGACCGCGGTGCACCGGGAGGAATGAGCGGAGCCGTCGACTTCGCCACTGATCTCTTCGACCCCGGCACGGTCAGCGGGTTTGCCGACATGTTCGTTCGTGTACTCGAGTCCGTGACCCGGAATCAGGAGGTACCGATCGGTGACATCGATCTACTCGGCGATCGTGAACGTCGCGCGTTGACGCCGGCGCGTGGGCTCCCCGAAGTACCTCCGAAACTGTGGCCTGAGTTGTTGGCGGACGCGGTGGCGATCGATCCGGACTCGGTGGCCCTGTCGCTGGAGAATCGGCAACTCAGCTATCGCGACCTGGACGAGTGGTCGAATCGTGTTGCTCGGGAGTTGTGCGGTCGGGGTGTGGGCCCGGAGACCTTCGTGGCGCTGGGGATGCCTCGCTCGATCGAATCGGTGGTGGCGATCTGGTCGGTGACCAAAGCCGGAGCGGCTTTTGTGCCTGTCGATCCGGCCTATCCGCGCGAGCGCGTCGAATACATGCTCGCCGATTGCCGAGCCTCGCTCGGTTTGACTGTGCAGTCCAGCCGAACTCACCTACCCGACGTTGTTCCCTGGCTGGAACTCGACGACCCACACTTCGCCCGACGGGTAGCCGCGCGGTCGCCGAAACCGATCACCGATGACGATCGAACCGGTGAACTGAACCTCGATCATCCGGCCTACCTGATCTACACCTCGGGATCTACGGGGAAACCCAAGGGAGTGAACATTACTCATCGAGGTTTGGCGAGCTTCACGGCAGAAACTCGTGAGAGGTTCGAGGTCACACACGACTCTCATGTTTCGCAGTTGGCCTCGCCGAGTTTCGACGCTTCCATCTTCGAGTTGACGATGGCATTCAGTGCGTCGGCGCGAGTGGTGATCGTTCCGCCTGCTGTGTTCGGTGGCGCCGAATTGGCCGATGTCTTCCGGCACGAGCAGGTCACACATGCCACCATTACACCGACCGCGCTGGCGGCGTTGGGTGCCAACGGTTTCGAGGCACTCCGTGTTCTCGATCTGGTGGGCGAGGCCTGCCCGCCGGAGGTCGTCGCGCAATGGGCACCGGGTCGGAGGCTGCACAACGGCTACGGCCCGACTGAAACCACCGTGCAGGCAAGCGTCAGCGATTCGATGAAACCCGGTGCGGGAGTGAACATCGGCTCGCCGGCAGTGGGCTTCGGCTTCTTGGTGCTGGACGGGCGTTTGCAGCCCGTCCCGGTCGGTGTGCCGGGGGAGTTGTACATCATGGGCCCAGGTATGGCACGTGGGTACCATAATCGGGCGTCGCTCACGTCGGAACGATTTGTCGCTTGCGTGTACGGGTCTCCGGGGCGCCGAATGTACCGCACCGGGGATGTCGTGCGTTGGCATGAGTCCGGCGGTGCCAGTGCCGAAAGCGACAGTGCCGAAATCGTCGGGTCCGGCGAGGGCGCACATCACACACTCGAATACATCGGGCGAAGCGACTTCCAGGTCAAGGTCCGCGGATTCCGGATCGAACTCGGCGAAATCGATGCAGTTCTCATGCATCATCCGGCCGTGGGCTTCGCTGCCACCATCGGCCACGTCGGACCGTCGGGTGAGACGGTCCTGGTGTCGTACGTGCGCGTGTCAGCTGCCGACGCCACGGACAGCGACGAGATACGGGCGTATGCAGCCGACCGACTACCCTCCCACATGGTTCCGTCGGCAGTGGTGCTTCTCGAGCGGATTCCGATGACACCGGTGGGCAAGCTCGACCGAAAGGCTCTACCGGAACCCGAATTCGGTTCGGCTGCCGCCGAGTTCCACGAGCCGGTCACTGATACCGAGCGCGCCGTGGTCGACTCGTTCGTCGAGGTTCTGGGTCTCGACCGGGTGAGCACTACCGACAGCTTCTTCGACTTGGGCGGGTCCTCCCTGGTAGCCACCCGAATCGTCAGCGCACTGCACTCCCGTTTCCGACGCAGAATTCCGCTTCAGTGGATGTTCCTCGACCCGACGCCCGCTGGAATCGCTCGACGCCTCGACTTGCCAACCGTGGACGCCGGCATGGAAGAGCTTCTCGCCGTGGTTGTTCCGCTGCGGACGAAAGGAAGTGGGCGACCGCTGTTCTGTGTGCACCCTGGTATCGGCCTGTCCTGGGGGTATGCCGGATTGGTGCGGTATCTGCCCGAGGACAGACCGGTGTACGGACTTCAGCTACCCGCACTCAGCGACGACGGTGACTATCAGTCGATCGAACAGTTGGCGCATCGTTACGTGGAAGAGATGGAGGCCGTTTCGCCAGACGGGCCGTACGACTTACTCGGATGGTCCCTCGGTGGAGTCATCGCGCACGCCATGGCCGTCGAACTGCAATCGTCCGACCGCGAAGTCGCCACACTGGCCATGATGGACAGCTACCCCGACAACGGGGATGCGCCTGCGTCAGCCGAACTCGACGTCCGAGACCTACTTCGAGGACTCGGCCTCGAAGTCGAGACCGACCGAGATCTGACCTTCGACGAGGCGGCGGCCGTGGTGGCCCGGACGCTCGGGCCCGAAACGGGAGTCGACGGTCGGGACCTCGAGCGGATTGCCCGCGGGTATGAGACTTCGCAGAGAATCACCCACCAGTTCGTTCCGCAGATCTACCAGGGAGACCTGCTGATCTTCCCGGCTGACGGAAAAGACGACACGATTGCGCGCGAAAGGTCGCCACAGGAATGGCGTCCGCTCGTGACGGGACGGATCGTGGAGGTGCCGGTGCGTTGCGGACACAACGAGATGAGCGAGGCCCCGGCCATGGCGGTCATCGGACCGGAGATGGCCCGGCTTCTCACGATGTTTTCCGGATACTCCGAACGGGCATGACACCTTCAAGCCACCGAGCCGCACGCCCGCGAAGCGAGCGCCACCGAGCTGTTGCCGGGCACCGCAATCGAGCACGAGGAGCGGCAATGAGAAGGATCGGACGTACTCGGGCGATACTGGTCGTCGCCCTCGTCGCTTGGACGGGATTGTTCGGCGAAGCCGCGCTCGCCTCGGCTGATCAGGCTCGAATGTTGCCTTCAGACGGTTCAGCTCTCGATCACGTCGAGGAAATCAACGCCCGTCAGCTGACTATGTACGTCTACTCGGCTGCAATGGACAAAGTGATTCCGCTCGAGGTGATTCGGCCGGCAGACACAAGTGCGCCCCGACCGACCCTCTACCTACTCAACGGCGCCGGCGGCGGCGAGGACACGGCGACGTGGCAGACACGGACAGACGTCGTCGACTTCTTCGGCGACAAGAACGTCAACGTCGTCAACCCCATCGGCGGTGCCTACAGTTATTACACCGACTGGGAGAAGCCCGATCCTGTTCTCGGACTGAACAAGTGGACCACATTTCTCACTCAGGAGTTGCCGCCGATCGTCGACGCCACGCTCGGCACCACGGGTGTGAACGCGGTCGCCGGCTTGTCGATGGCGGGAACCTCCGTTCTGAGCCTGGCCGAGGCTGCGCCGACGGTTTACCGCGCGGTCGGCGCTTTCAGCGGGTGCGCCGAGACGAGTACTCAACCCGGTCAGGACTACGTGAGATTCGTGGTCGGATTCCGCGGCGGCAACGTGGACAACATGTGGGGTCCTCCCGGCGGTCCGGGCTGGGTAGCCAACGATCCTGTGGTCAACGCCGAGAGATTGCGGGGGGTCGACCTCTACATCAGCAATGGATCGGGCCTGCCCGGCCCACACGAGAATCTGGGCGGACCGATGGTCAACGGCGACCTCGGCGTTCTGGCGAACCAGGTGATCGTGGGTGGAGTCATCGAGGCCGGGACGAACCAGTGCACCCAGCGTTTGGCCGAGCGGCTCGACTCCTTGGGCATCCCGGCCACCTATGATTTCCGGGCAACTGGCACTCACTCTTGGGGTTACTGGCAGGACGATCTTCACAACTCGTGGTCGATGATTGCCGCGTCGATCGGTGCGCGTTAGCCGGCGAACCCTGGGGTCGGTGGCTGAGTTGTTTCTCACTCCGGGACACTCTTGCCGAACCTAGCCGACCGAACTGCAGGTCAGCGGCGTTATAGTCGCCTCATGAGTTCAGAAACACTCGCTCCCCTCGACACCGACGTACTTGCGCGCAGGTTTGCGTGCCTGGGTGATCCGACGCGGCTGCGAGTGCTCCGACTTGCTGCCGGCGGTCCGATCGACGTCGACACGATTGCACACGCCGCATCACTCGAGCCGTCGGCGTTGAGTGCCCACCTCGAGGCCTTGATCGAGGTCGGTTTTGTCGAGGCTTCGGTGCGTGAAGGCACTTCGGTTGTCAGTGTTGCCGGAACGGCATACTCCGATCTGATGGCAGCGGCCGCCGTCGTGGCTGCTCGTGGTCCGGTCGAAGACACACTGGGAGTTCTTCCTGATGACGTGGTGGTGCGCCGCATGGAATCCGGCGACTGGGATGCCGTCCGCTCGATCTACCGCGAAGGAATCGACACCGGAACCGCGACGTTCACCACCTCGGTGCCATCCGCCGAGAAGCTCGACGCGCAATGGTTACCCGATCATCGATGGGTGGCCGAGATCGACGGCCGCGTCGAAGGCTGGGCGAGCCTCAGCCCGGTGTCCTCGCGTGATTGCTACCGCGGGGTCGCCGAGAACTCCATCTACATCGGTAGCGGCGCTCGCGGGCGCGGCGTGGGCAAGCTGCTGCTTCGCCGACAGGTGCAGGCCGCCGACGCCAGTGAGATCTGGACAGTGCAGTCGTCGATTTTCCCGGAGAACCGGGCAAGCGTCGCCTTGCACCAGGCCGTCGGATTCCGAGTCGTCGGCACTCGCTCGCGTATCGCTCAACTGGGTGGGCGGTGGCGTGACACGTTGTTCCTCGAACGTCGCAGCGAGGACGCTGACATCTGAGAAGAGACGCTCAGCCCTTGGCAGCGCTGACTCCGGCGCGTCGCCCGTAGAAGCTGCCGTCACCGAGGGACGTTCCGGAGGCGTACCCTCCAGCGCAGACGCCGGCGGTGCAGCGTCCAGCGGCAAACAAACCCGGGATCGGTTCGCCGGAGACGTGGATGACCTCCGAGTTGATCGACGTGCGCAGGCCGCCGAGCGTGAATCCGGCGGTGAAATTGCGAAGATCGAGCGCAGCGACGGGTGAGCCGATCGGCTTGACCCACTCCTTCTTCTTTCCCAATACCGGGTCCTCACCACGGGCGGCGTGGCGGTTGTAGACCTCGACGGTCGACTGGAGGGTGCCTTCCGGCAGACCCATGTCGGATTCGAGTTCCTCGACGGTCTCGGCCACCCACTTGGGCTGGAATCTGAAGAACGGTGTGGAACTGTCGGCGGCGCAGCCCTCTTCGTAGGAAGCTTCGTCGATGATCAGGTAGGCCTGATTCTCGTTGCGCAGCAGCGTCTCCTGGCCGATTCTTCCCGGGTACGTGTCCTCGTTGACGTAGCGCTGGCCGCGTCCGTTGACGAGAATGCCGCGGATCATCAACTGGGGGTCGCCGAAGAATGCGACCTCGGTGGCGTCCATGTGCGCGAGGTCGGCCCCGAGAGCCTGCGCCATCTGGATGGACTTTCCGTCGTGCTCTTCGATAGCCGCACCGGGGCGCCCGATCAGCCGTGGGGCGTACGACTGGATCATCGCTTCGTTGTAGGCGAAGCTTCCCGTCGCCAGAACGACACCCGTGCGTGCTCGAACTGCCACTTCCTTGCCGTACTGCTTGGCGATGATGCCGACTACTCGATCGCCGTCGACGACCAGTCGCTGCACTCGCATGTCGTATTCTGCTCGTACGCCGAGGCTTTCGGCCGTCTCGATCAACGGCTTCATCAACATGAAGCCGCCGCCCTTCTCGCCGGTACGCTTGCCGCTCATCTGCGGAACGTGTCCGCGGGGGGCCGGTGTCGCGATCGTGTTGAACGGTGCCGAGTTCTCGCCGCCGGAATACATGAGACCGTCGTCGAAGGGTGTTTCCCACCCGGGTTGGCCGTAGAAACTCTCCTTGAACGGCACGCCGTTGTCGACGAGCCAGTTGTAGTGTTCGACGCTGCCCTCGCAGTAGTCGGTGATCTTCTCCTCGTCGGCGCCGGGGCCGAGCGCGGCCATCATGAACGATTTCATGTTGGCAGGGGAGTCCTCGAACCCGAGTGCCTGTTGGAGCGGGGTTCCGCCACCCAGATAGATGAATCCGCCTGCCAGCGCCGCAGCGCCGCCCCAGCCGCTCGTGCGCTCGAGCACCAACACGTCGGCGCCCGCTCGCGCCGCCTCGATCGAAGCACTCACTCCGGCAATGCCGTAGCCGGCGACGACGACGTCAGCCTCGAAGTGCCACTGCTCGATGCTTGCGGCGGACTGCGGACGGATTGAGCTGGCCTCGGCCATGGATTCGGATCCTTCGTTCTTCTGGTTGGTTGGTGGGGGAATCGGTAGGTGTGATCGATGCCCTGATTGCAGTATCTCGACCGAAAGTCAGTCGGTGTCCGTTTTCGCGGAATCGGCCGCGGCCTTCTCCTTGGCGCGCGCGGCTTTACGTCTGTCGGCCTTCACGGCGATCAGCGCATTGTTGAGGCCGGTCGCCAGGGGCCAGCCGACGTAGTGGCACAGGAAGATCGCGGCCTCCTCGAATTGCTGCTCGGTCAACTCCTCGTTGTGAAGAGCAGCGTTGATCTGGATCTTTGCCACATCGCTCTGCCCCTGGGCTGTGATGGCACCGATAAGCAGCAGTCTCCGATCGCGCACCGACAGGCCCGGCCGCGTCCAGATGTCGGCGAAGAGGTGGTCGGCGGTCACGGCGAAGAAGTCGCCGGGAACGTCGGCGGGGAGTTCCCAGCCGTACACCTCGTTCATCTTCGCTACGCCGCGAGCGCGGGTCTCGGAGACGCGGCTTCCGCCCGTTCCATTGGTGTCGGTCGTGTGAGTGGTCTCGGTCATGCGTGCTCCCGTGTAGTGGACGCCGTAGATGCCGGTGAAGGCTCGGCGAGCCTGTCTTCTCTGTCATTCCCGACGCCCAGACCGGCACCGAGTCCGGCGAGCGCAAGGTGCGCGAGCGGCAGATCGAGATCCAGCCGATCACCGAGGTCGATGGCCAAGGCCAGGTCCTTCTCCCCGAGATTGCGAACATGCCGCAGTATCGAGAACCACGGGTCGTCCTCCGAGACCGGTGCGGTGGTGTCGCGAAGCATGATCGCGCCCGCGCCACCAGTGATCGCATCGGTGTGCCTGACGACCTTTCCGAGCGTGCGGAGATCGAGTCCTGCTGCTTCGGCGAGTCGCGCCGCCTCGGTCGTGGCGGTGAACGAGACGAAGTGAAGAAGGTTGCGTGCGAGCTTCATTCGCGTTCCCGCGCCGACGTCACCGGCGTGAACCACCAGCTCGGCCCAGGATCCGAAGGGCTCGCGGACGGCCTCGAACGCCTCGTCGGAGCCGCCGATCATCACGGCCAGCCTTCCCTGCGCTGCGCCGCCGGCGCCGCCACTGATCGGTGCGTCGACCAGCAGAACGCCACGCTGTCGACAGATACCAGCGAGTTCCACCGCCGTGGTGTCCGAGATGGTGGAGTGAATTGCGACGACAGTGCCTGGCTGTGCGGTCGACAGGATGCCGTGCGGCCCGCCTACAACCTCGCGCACCTGCGCGTCGTCGAGCACCGTGACGGAGATGATTCTCGCCTGCGCTGCAACGTCGGCGGGCGTCGATGCTCCACTCGCGCCCGCACTGATGAACGGCTCGAGGGCTTCTGCGCGGGCATCACACACCACCAGTCCGCCCGGCCAGTCCAGGAGGCGCGTCGCCATGGGCGCACCCATGTTGCCCAAACCGATGTACCCCAGTCTGGGTTTCGAAGGGCCCGCTTTGGGCGCCGAATCCGTCATGATCGGTACACCTGGCCGCCGTCGACGTTGAAAATCTGCCCCGTCACCCAGCCTGCGTCGTCGGAGAGAAGGAACAGGCACATGCCGACGAGATCCTCCGGCGTACCCATGCGCTGCAACGGGATTCGTTTGACCATGTCCTTGACGATATTTCCGGGGGTGACGGTTCGAGTCGCCTCCGTGTCGATGGGACCGGGAGCGATGGCGTTGATCCGGATGTTCGACCAGCCGAGTTCGGTCGCGAGTTGTTGAGTCAGGCTGTTGACTCCGGCTTTGGCGAGTCCGTAGTAGTTCGAGTACAGCCACGCCGCCGTGGAGGATTGGTTGACGATCGAGCCACCCTTCTCCCGCATGTGAGGTACGACCGCCCGGCACACGTGCAACGCGCCGTCCATGTTGACGCTCATGAACTTTCGGTAGTAGTCCCAGTCGACGGTCAACAGCGAGTCGATCTTCATTCCGCCGTAGATGGCAGCGTTGTTCACCAGATGCTCGATGCTGCCGAAGTGCTCGATCGTGAAGTCGGCAAGTGCCGCAGTCGACTCCCCGTCGGCAACGTCGACGTCCTTGAAGACCGCTCGTCCTCCGTCCGCGGTGATCTGCTTGGCGACAGCTTCGCCCAGTTCGCGATTGAGGTCGGCGACCACCACGTTGGCCCCCTCCGCGGCCAGAGCCCGGGCATACGCCTCTCCGATACCCTGCGCTGCTCCGGTGACTATCGCGGTGCGACCGTCGAAACGTCCCATGTCGACCTACTTTCGTGGTGATGATCCTGTGGTGAGGATGTGGAATGTCAGGAAGGTGAAGCGACGAGCTTGGTTTCGAGGTATTCCTCGAAACCCGCGAGGCCCATTTCGCGGCCGATCCCGGATTGCTTGTAGCCGCCGAACGGTGCGTCGGCCGAATACCAGACGCCGCCGTTGACGCTCAGCGTTCCGGTTCTGACACCGGCAACGACGTGCGCGACGCGATCGGGATCGGTGCCCCATACCGAGCCGGACAGGCCGTAGGGGGAGTCGTTGGCAATTCGGATTGCGTCGTCGTCGCTGTCGTACGGAATGATCACGAGAACGGGACCGAAAATCTCCTCCTGCGCTACGCGAGACGAGTTGTCCAGCCCGGCAACGAGAGTGGGCTCGACGAAGAAACCGCGCTCGTGATCGTCTGGACGGCCACCACCCGTCACGATCGTGCCGCCCTCTTCGACCGCGAGGGAGAGGTAGCTCTCCACCCTGGCGCGCTGGCGCGCCGAGATGACCGGACCACATACCGTTCCGCGCGCGCTGGGGTCACCGGCTCGGATACCCGCCATCGCGGCGGAGGCCGCGGCCAGAGCATCTTCGTACCGAGCGTGCGGCACCAGAAGTCTGGTACTGAGCGCGCATCCCTGACCGGCATGAACGCAGACGGAGAACGCGGCAACCGAGCATGCGCCCTTGATGTCCGCGTCGTCGAGGACGATGAATGCGGACTTGCCCCCGAGTTCGAGGAAGACCTTCTTGAGGGTTTGCGCGGCCGTGGCCATCACCGTGCGTCCGGTGGCGGTGGAACCGGTGAAGGACACGAAATCGACGCGCGGATCGCTGCACAGCTGGGCGCCGAGAGAGTGATCCGTCGACGTCACCACGTTGACGACGCCGGCCGGGATCTCGGTTTCTTCGGCAATGACCTTGGCGACCAGCGCGGCGCACCAGGGCGTGTCCGGCGCGGGTTTGAGAACGATGGTGTTGCCGGCCGCGAGGGCAGGACCGAGTTTGGCGAAATTGATCTGGTGCGGAAAGTTCCACGGTGTGATTGCGCCGACGACGCCGACCGCTTCCTTGAGCAGTCGGCGATGAGTCGGAATCCCCATCGGTGACGCGTGCCCGAGATCTTGTTCCCAGGAATAGGTTTCGATCAGGTCAGCCCAGTAGCGAAGATCTTCGATCGGGCCTTCGAGTTGTGGACCGCTCGTCAGCATGACGGGTGCGCCCACCTCGGCGACGGTGATCTCGCGCAGCTCCTCGATGTGAGACTGGAGCGCGTCGCACAGTTGGCGTAGGCAGCGAGCGCGAAATCCGTGATCGCGTGCCCATTCGGTGTCGTCGAACGCACGGCGCGCAGCGGCGATGGCCGCGTCCATGTCCGCGGCGGTCCCTTCGGCAGCGCGGCCGATCAGTTCCTCGGTGGCCGGGTTGAAAACTTCGAAGGTTCCACCGGATCCGGGAACCAGCTTTCCGTCGACGAGAAGTGCAGAACTGTCTGCGGGTCGAAGCGTCATAACGCAAACCCTCTCTTTCTGGACATGTGTCTGGACTCTAGTTCACACTCGTGGTTGAGGCAATGGTTTCTGGGGCATAAGAGATTTCGAGAGGGTCTCTGGATCTACTTCGGTGAAAATCGCTTCGTGCCTGGTGTGGCGCCGCTACGGTTCACCGCACATTCACAACCACGCCTTCACATCCACGGGAGAGAGGTCGAAATGAACAGAGTTGACGGAAAAGTGGTGCTGGTGACCGGTGCTGCTCGAGGTCAGGGGCGCAGTCATGCCGTCCATCTCGCACAGGAGGGCGCGCACGTCATCGCCTTCGATCTGTGCGCAGACATCGCCAGCAACGAATATCCGCTCGCCAGTCCAGCCGATCTGGAGGAAACGGCTCGACTGGTGAAAGAGGCCGGGCGGCAGGTGGTGACAGCGCGTGTCGACGTCCGTGATCGCGCCGGTCTCGAAACAGCACTTGCCGAGGCAGTAGGGCAGTTAGGCGGATTGCATGTCGTCGTGGCGAACGCCGGTATCTGTCCGCTCGGCAAGCACGTGTCGACTGCCGGTTTCGTCGACGCGTTCGATGTGAACTTTCTCGGTGTCGTCAACACAGTGCATGCATCGATGGACTACCTCGGCGAAGGGGGTTCGATCATCGCGATCGGCTCTGTTGCCGGTCTGGTGCCGCAGACCGGATTCAACGGGCAGCAGGCGCTCCAGGGTCCGGGCGGCGACGGATACGGCCTGGCCAAGAAGCTGATTCAGGCCTATACCAGTTCGTTGGCACTGACCCTCGGGCCGAGTTCCATTCGCGTCAATGCGATCCATCCGACCAACGTGAACACCGACATGTTGCAGAGCATGCCGATGTACCGGACGTTCCGTCCCGACCTCGAGAATCCGACCGCCGAGGATGCGGCAGTGACGTTCCCCTTCATGCAGGCGATGCCGACCCCGTGGGTCGAGCCCGCGGACATCTCGCATGCGGTCGTGTACTTGTCGTCGGACGAGTCGCGATTCGTCACCGGCCAGCAATTGCGCGTGGACGCTGGTGCCGGGATGAAGATCGGTCTGTAGTAGAACTTTTCGCGTCACGCCTGCCTGTTCGTGGTGAATTTTCGAAGTTTCCCCATTTCGTTGCCCTGGACAGGGCGCTGTAGTAACGTCCAGACACGTGTCCAGCCAACGGGGCGATTCAAGTAGCGGGGGATCGATTGTCTACGAATCCACTCGCAGGCGCCTCACGGGCAAACAAGCGGAAACTGTGGCCAGGCTTGCCGAAGCGACAGTGAAAGTTCTACGCGAACAAGAGTTTTCCGGACTGACTGTCCGTTCGGTTGCGGCCGAAGCGGGTGTAGGAACTGCGACCGCCTACACGTATTTCGCGTCCAAGGAGCATCTGGTCGCAGAGGTCTTCTGGCGAAGACTTCAGAACTCGTCGGCGCCTGACGGCTCAGGGTTGGATCGCACCGCGCACGTGCTCTCTGTACTTCGAAATATCGCGCTGCTTCTCGCGGACGAACCGGAGGTATCGGCCGCCGTGACCAATGCACTGCTCGGCTCCGATCCGGAAGTGGAACATCTTCGCGGCCGGATCGGACTCGAGATCCATCAACGACTCGCCTCGGCGTTGGATCCTGACGGCGAGCCTGAAGTGTTGGAAGCGCTCGAAATGCTGTATGCCGGGGCGCTTCTGCGCGCAGGGATCGGCTACGGAACCTACGCGCAAATCGCTGGACGCCTCGAGGCCTCGGCTCTACTGATCCTGGAGAAATCATGACAGAAGCTTTGATCGATCCGGTGGTCTTCAATCCGTACGACTACCACTTTCACGACGATCCGTATCCGACGTACAAGCGTCTGCGCGAGGAATCACCGCTGTATCACAATCCGGACGTGGGCTTTTGGGCGTTGTCGCGATATGCGGACGTGGTCGACGGATTCAAGGACAACAAGCGTCTCTCGAGCGCAAACGGGGTATCGCTCGACCCCGCAGCCTACGGTCCACACGCGCACTATGTGATGTCGTTTCTCGCGATGGACGATCCTCGCCATATGCGGTTGCGCCAGTTGGTTTCTCGCGGATTCACACCGCGGCGGGTCGCGGAGCTCGACGGTCGGATACTCGAACTCACGAAGCAACATCTGGTACCTGCGCTGGGCGCGGGGGAGTTCGACTGGATTACGGAGGTGGCGGGAAAGCTGCCGATGGACGTCATCTCCGAACTCATGGGTGTCCCCGAACCGGACCGAGCCGAACTGCGGCGCAAGGCGGATCTGGTGGTGCATCGAGAGGCAGGTGTTCTCGACGTGCCGCAACCTGCGGTGGAGGCTTCGATCAGTTTGATGGGCTACTACAAGGAGATGATCGCGCAGCGGCGCCGATCGCGGACGGACGACCTGACCTCGGCCTTGCTCGACGCCGAGATCGACGGAGACAAACTCTCGGACCAGGAGATCCTCGGATTCATGTTTTTGATGGTCGTGGCCGGAAACGAGACCACGACCAAGCTTCTCGGAAACGCGCTGTACTGGGGTTCTCACCATCGGGAGCAGATCACACCGGTTCTCGACGATCCCGAACGAGCCTCGGAATGGGTGGAAGAGACTCTTCGCTACGACACGTCGAGCCAGATCGTGGCTCGGACTTCGGTCGTCGACCTCGAGTACCACGGGCGCACCATTCCGGCGGGGGAGAAGGTTCTGCTCCTGATCGGATCGGCCAACCGAGACGCCGACGTCTTCGAGGATGCCGACAGCTTTCAGATCGGCCGGAGTTCGTCGGGAAAACTCGCGAGTTTCGGTGGTGGCGTGCACTTCTGTCTGGGTGCCCACCTTGCCAAGCTCGAAGCCAAGATCGCCCTGGCGGAGTTCGGGCGTCGGGTCAGCGACTACGAAGTCGACGAGTCCGGAATCGAGCGTGTTCATTCGACAAACGTCCGGGGCTTTGCGGCCCTGCCGGTGAAAGTGCAGGTGCGCTGATGCCTCGTTTCGAACCCAATCCGGTTCGCCGGCCGGCACTGATCAGTGGTGCGTCGTCGGGAATCGGCACTGCTACCGCGTATGCCTTGGCCGAACTCGGGCATCCGGTTGCGCTCGGTGCGCGTCGAGTCACCGAATGCGAAGCCATCGCCGAGAAGATCCGCAGCAATGGTGGTGAAGCGTTCGCCCATTTCCTCGACGTCACGGACGGTGATTCGGTCGACGGATTCGTCTCGGCCGCAGAGGCAGTGCACGGTCCCGCCGAAATCGTCGTCTCCGGGGCCGGTGATCTCGAATTCGGGGCTGCGGACGAGATGGATCCCGAGGCGTTTCTACGGCAGATCCAAGTCCACCTCGTTGGTGCGCAGCGATTGGCGCATCGCGTACTCCCAGGTATGAGGCAACGACAGCGCGGTGACTTCGTACTGATCGGCTCGGATTGTGCCGAGCGCCAGCGTCCACTCATGGGTGCTTATGACGCAGCCAAGGCCGGGCTCGAAGCAATGGGGCGCCAGATGCGAATGGAGCTCGAGGGAACCGGCATTCGCGCGTCGATCGTGCGACCCGGGCCGACACTGACCGGCATGGGAATGGACACGACGCCGGAGATCATCGGACCGGTCGGGGAATCGTGGAGTAAGTGGGGGTTCGCCCGACACGGTTACTTTCTGCGCGCCTCGGACATCGCCAATGCCATCGTCGCCGTCGTGTCGGCGCCGCGAGGAGCACACATCGTGCTCGTCGAAGTTCAGCCCGAGGCACCACTGGACAAACTTCCCACTGCGAACTCACAGGAGACGACATGACGCACGGAGTGCAGGAGACGTCGCGAACACTGCCCGAGCCGCCGCGGGTGTCCGGCGGGGATCTCCCGCACGGGCATCTCGAGGAACTGAGAACCGACCCGATAGCGCTCATGCGCCGGGTGCGCGAAGAATGCGGTGACGTCGGCGCCTTTCAACTTGCCGATCGCACTGTGATCTTGCTGTCCGGAGCCGAGGCAAACGAGTTCTTCTTCCGTTCCACCGACGAGGATCTCGACCAACAAGCTGCATACCCCTTCATGAAGCCGATCTTCGGTGAAGGCGTCGTTTTCGATGCCAGTCCGGAGCGGCGAAAGGAGATGCTCCACAACTCGGCTCTGCGCGGCGAACAGATGCGTGGGCACGCCGCCACGATCGGCCGCGAGGTCGAGGCGATGGTCGCGCAGTGGGGAGACGAAGGCGAGATCGATCTGCTCGACTTCTTCGCCGAGCTGACCATCTACACCTCGTCGGCGTGCCTGATCGGCAAGAAGTTCCGCGACGAACTGGACGACAGTTTCGCCAAGCTGTATCACGAGCTCGAACAGGGAACCGATGCATTGGCTTTCGTGGATCCGTACGCGCCGATCGAGAGTTTCCGCCGTCGCGACGAGGCACGGTTGGCGTTGGTCGCTCTGGTACAGGACATCATGAACGGCCGCATCGCGAATCCTCCGCAGGGCAAGGAGGACCGCGACATGCTGGACGTGTTGGTGTCGGTCAAGGACGAGAACGGCGACCTCCGGTTCAGTGCCGACGAGATCACCGGCATCTTCATCTCGATGATGTTCGCCGGCCACCACACGACTTCCGGCACGGCAGCGTGGTCGCTGATCGAGATGTTGCGGCATCCCGACACCATGACGGACGTCGTCGACGAACTCGACAATCTGTACTCCGACGGCGCCGACATCAGTTTTCACGCCCTGCGCCAGATTCCGGTTCTCGAGGCTGTGGTCAAGGAAACCCTTCGACTGCATCCGCCGTTGATCATCCTGTTGCGGGTGGCACGTGGAGATTTCGAAGTGGGCGGCTTCGAGATCCGAGAAGGCCATCTTGTCGCGGCGACACCCGCGATCTCCAATCGAATCGCCGAGGACTTCCCGCGACCGGACACCTTCGATCCCGTGAGGTACATCGACCCGAATCAAGAGGACATCGTCAACCGCTGGACGTGGATTCCGTTCGGAGCCGGCCGGCATCGCTGTGTCGGCGCCGCGTTCGCTCAGATGCAGCTCAAGGCGATCTTCTCGATCCTGCTGCGGGACTTCGAGTTCGAGATGACGCAGCCGTCGGAGTCCTACCGAAACGACCACAGCAAGATGGTCGTCCAGTTGCAGCAGCCGTGCGCGGTGAGGTACCGGCGCCGAACACGTCCCGGGCGTGAGGGGTGATCATGCACGTCGAAGTCGACCTCGACCTGTGCCAGGGCCATGCGGCGTGCGAGCTCGAGGCGCCGGAGATCTTTGTCGTCCCGAAGCGGGGGAAGGTCAGTCTTCTGGACCCGGACCCACCCGAGTCGCTCCGCAGTGAAGCCGAGATGGCGGTCAGGTACTGCCCGACCGGCGCCCTGAGGATTGTCGACTGATTACAGCGGATTGTCGATTGATGTCAGCGAATTCATGTGCTCGAGGGAGGAAGTTCAGATGACGGGTTTCGACCGCGCAGAGCTCGACGAGATGGTCCAACGCTGGATCGAGGCGAACAAGAAGGCCGAAGCCGCCGGTGATTGGAAACCGTTGGCGGACATGTACGCCGAGGACGCCACGTACGGGTGGAACTACGGTCCCAAGCAGGATTTCATGGCGGTGGGGCGCGAGGAGATTCGTGAAGTCGCGCTCGGTCTCGAGATGAAGGGCCTCGAAGGCTGGGAGTATCCGTATCAAGAGTTTGTGATCGACGAACGTAGCGGAAACGTGATCGGATTGTGGAAGCAGATTTCCGACGCCAAGCGCGAGGACGGTAGCAACTACTCCGTGTACGGTATCGGCGGTAGTTGGTTCCGCTACGGCGGGGACTTCCAATGGTCTTGGCAGCGTGACTTCTTCGACTTCGGGAACGTGTCGGCGTTGTTCATGGAGATGATCGGCAACAATGCTCTCTCGAAGGGGATGCAGGGCCGGATCCAGCGATCGATCTCGGGCGACCCGCTACCGGGCTGGTATCCGGTGGGCACCGCGCCGGTCCCGCTGTGGTGAGTCCGATGACCGTGCGCGATTCCTTCGAGACACTCTCGCAGCGCGACCTTGCCGTGTTGGTGCCCGAGTTGCTCTTGTGTGGGCAGCTGATCGATCGCTCGGGCATGGCGCATCTGATCGTCGAATTCGGACGCGAGGGTATGGCGCAGGTGGCCGTCGAGGAGTGGGAATCGGCCAGCCCCTGGTACACCCGCCGCATGCAGAAGGCCCTCGGATACGAGGGCGACGACGTCGTGACGATCTTCAAAGGGCTACAACTCGACATCGGTGCTCCGCCACAGTTCATGGACTTTCGATACCGGGTCGACGATCCGCTGCACGGTGAATTCTGGCTCGATCATTGCGGGGCGCTCATGGACGTCGAGCCGTTGGGCGATGAGTTCGTGACCTCGATGTGTCACGACATCGAGGATCCGACTTTCGATGCGACGGCCATCGCGACCAACCCACACGCCCAGATCCGTCCGATTCACCGACCACCGCGCAGGCCCGCGGACCGACATCCGCACTGCGCCTGGACCGTTGCCATCGACCCGTCGCACACGCCGCCCGTGATGACCGCGCACACCGAGCAGATCGGACGCACTGCAGCGGTGACGGTCGAGCTGAGCCCGATCGATCACGGCGGGGACGGTCGGGCGGACTACTCGGGTCCGTTGTTGTCGGACCTGAGGTTTTCCGACTTCTCGCGATCAGCCTTGGTTCGTATCGCAGAGGAGATCTGCGTGCAGCATCATCTGTTGGCGTTGGGCTTTCTGGCAGCGGTTCGCCGCCGTGCCGACGAAGACAAGGCGCGCGAGATCACGCGAAAGCAATTGACCGGAATCGCGGGAGTTGCGGCACAGCGTATTCGAGATGCGCTCGGGCTTCCTTCGACTCTGGAATCGTTGGCATTGGTCCTGTCCGTGCATCCCTTGCTGAATCCGAAGCAGTATGTGGAGAGCGAGATCCGACCGGACGGCGGTGCTCTGGAGCTGTGGATCTCGCGAGACGCTCTTGTCGACCGCGACGGCGGTTGGCCGACCTTGCTCGGCAGCGAGCACCTCGATCCCCTCCAGGCTTTGGTCCGCGGCGTGAATCCGCATTTCACCGTGAGAGTGGTGGCCGAAGATGCCGCGGGGCTCCTTCTGGCCGTCGACATCACCGAAGCTCCTGCTCCGGAATGCGTCGAAGTCGCCATTACGAAGGTCAGTACCGGCGCGGCCTTCGTATTCGAAGATCGCGGAATTCCCTTGCCTCTGTTCGTCGTCTGAACGGCCGAAACCGAAGGACTCAACCTATGGCCTACACGTTCGCAGACCTGTTCGAGCACTCCGTCGATGCGATGCCCGATCGCCTCGCACTGATCGTTTCCGGCGAGGAGGTGACATACCGTGAGCTGGACGAGCGGGCCAACCGATTGGCGCATTACTTCCAGTCAGTCGGGTTAGGTGTCGGTTCGCACATCGGTATTCAGATGCACAACTCGATCGAGGCGATGGTTGCTGTCCTCGCGGCGTTCAAGATCCGCGGCGTTCCCATCACGGTGAACTACCGCTACACGAGCGACGAATTGGTCTACCTGTACGAGAACGCGGATCTCGAGGCGTTGGTTTTCCATCGTGGTTTCGCTGAGCGGGTTGCCGGTGCCTTGGTGTCGGCACCGCGGGTCAAGTACGTGATCGAGGTGCCGGACGAACTCGCTCTCGGGAACGAACCGTCGATTCCGGCGGCAGTGGCGTACGCCGATGCGCTCGGCAACCAATCCCCGCTTCGCGCAGGTGAACATGCATTTCCCGAGCGTTCCGGCGACGACGTCTACGTTCTCTACACCGGCGGAACAACCGGACGACCTAAAGGTGTCGTCTGGCGGCAGGAAGACATCTGGCGCGTGCTGGCCGGCGGTTACGACTTCTACTCGGGTGAGCCGATCGGCGACGAGTACCAGCAGTCGCGCGGTGGCGCCGCGGCAGCCGAACCGATGCGGTGGTGCATGCTTCCACCGCTGATCCACACTTCGGCTCTGATGCCGACGTTCAACGCTCTGTTCTCCGGAAACACCGTCATCTTCGAACCGAAATTCGATGCGGCACAAGTCTGGAAGGTCGTCGCCGAATATCGGCCGCAGGTCATGGTCATCACCGGCGACGCCATGGGCCGCCCACTGGTCGAAGCCCATCACGAATTGCAACCGGATGCGTCGAGCCTGGCTGTACTCGCCTCCGGCGCTGCGCTCTTCTCCGGATCGGTCAAAGACGCGTTCTTCGACGTCTTTCCGAATCTGATGATCTCCGATTCGGTCGGATCGTCCGAAACAGGCTTCGGCGGAATCGGATTCGCAACCAAAGGGCTCGAGCAGCGTGGAGGACCCAAGGTGGGCGCCAACAGATTCACGGTCGTCGTCGACGACGACAACCGTGTGTTGGAGCCGGGTTCGGGCGCCGAAGGATGGTTGGCGAAACTCGGCAACGTCCCACTCGGCTACTACAACGATCCGGTGAAGTCGGCCGAGATATTCCGAGAGGTGAACGGCGCGCGAGCAGTCGTGACCGGAGATCGAGCGCGAATCGAGGACGACGGCTCGGTCACTCTCCTCGGCCGGGGAAACATGGTGGTCAACACCGGCGGGGAGAAAGTCTTCGTGGAAGAGGTCGAAGCAGTGGTGAAGGCCCATCCCGACATCTACGACGCAACAGTGATCGGTATTGCCGACGAGCGGTGGGGCAATCGGGTGGCGGCGGTGCTCCGCGTCCGCGATGGCGTGGAACCGGATTTCGATTCCGTCGAAAAACACACCCGCACTCAGCTTGCCGGCTACAAGATTCCGCGTTCCTTCTGGATCGCCGACGAGGTCGTTCGAGCGCCGAGCGGCAAGCCGGACTACCGCTGGGCCAAGGAGTTCTCACAGAACAGCGACCCGGTCCACCGGATCGACTAGCGCTCACACGCAGCGCCCGGCACCTGGCACCCATCCGTAAAGGAGCATCTGCAATGCCTGAGATCGACCTTCCCGACGGGTTCGACGTGACCGACCCGCATCTGTACGGCCAGCGCGTCCCGCTTGCCGAGTTCGCCGAACTACGACGATGCGCTCCGGTCTGGTGGAACGCCCAGGAACCGGGCACCGGTGGATTTCACGACGGTGGTTGTTGGGTGGTCTCGCGCCACGCAGACGTCCGCGATGTCTCGTTGCGCAGCGAGGAGTTCTCGAGCAACGTCAACGGCTGCATTCCTCGGCATGAAGACAACATCTCCGCTGAGGAGTTGGAGGCAACTAAACATGTCCTGATCAACAAGGACGCCCCCGAGCACACACAGCTGCGCAAGTTGGTGGCGCGCTTGTTCACTCCGCGGTCGGTGGAAGCGATGCGGGCCGGGCTGGAAGCGCGGGCAGAAGACATAGCGTCGGCTGCCGTGGCGGAAGGTAGCGGTGATTTTGTCAGCCAGGTCGCCAGCGAGTTACCGATGCAGGCGATTTCGGAGCTGATCGGTGTACCGCAGGACGGGCGCCGTCAGCTGTACGACTGGTCGAATCAGATGACGGGATACGACGACGAGTCGCTCGCCGGCGAGTCTCGGATGGCGTCGGCGCAGATCTTGGGCTACGCCTATCAATTGGCCGAGGCGAGACGGGAGGAGCCGCTCGACGACATCATCTCGCGCTTGGTGCATGCCGACATCGACGGACAGAAACTCACCCCGGAACAGTTCGGTTTCTTCGTCATCATGTTGGCTGTCGCGGGCAACGAAACGACGCGCAACGCCACGACACTCGGCATGATGGCATTTCTCGAGCATCCGGATCAGTGGGAACTGTACAAGCGTGAGCGTCCGCGCACCGCCGCGGACGAGATCATCCGCTGGGCTTCGCCACTGACGTCGATGCAACGAACAGCAGTGGTGGACACACAGATTGCCGGCACGGCGATTGCGAAGGGGCAGCGTGTCGTACTGCTCTACGGCTCGGCGAACTTCGACGAAACCGTCTTCGGGAACCCCGACGTCTTCGACATCACCCGAGACCCGAACCCGCACCTCGCGTTCGGAGGAACCGGACCGCACTACTGCGTCGGCGCCAACCTGGCCAGAATGGAGGTCGATCTGATCTTCGGCAAGATCGCCGATCACATGCCCGACATCAGCAAGCTCGGCGATCCGAGCCGGCTCTCGTCCGGTTGGCTCAACGGGATCAAGGAATTCAAGGTCGACTACGGCAACTCCACGTCTTGTCCTTCGGGGCATTGACGTGTACAGCGGAAGAGTTGCACTTGCGGGCCCGATGCGCGAACTCGGCCAGTTCTACCGGATGGGCGCCGATGTCGCAGTGGGCTTGTTCCGCACCCGCTTTCAGGTGCAGGAGTTTCTCGAGCAGAGTTGGATGATCGCCCGGGTGTCGATAGTGCCGACCGTGTTGGTGGCAGTGCCGTTCACGGTTCTGGTGAGTTTCACACTCAACATCCTTCTCCGCGAGATCGGTGCCGCCGACCTCAGCGGCGCCGGAGCCGCTCTCGGCGCCGTGACACAGGTCGGCCCGGTGGTGACGGTGCTGATCGTGGCAGGTGCAGGCGCGACTGCCATCGCCGCCGATCTGGGATCGAGAACGATCCGTGAAGAGATCGACGCGATGGAGGTGCTCGGGATCGATCCGATCAATCGGCTCGTGATCCCGCGGGTGGTCGCCTCGACCGTGGTGGCTCTTCTGCTCAACGGACTCGTCTGCGTCATCGGCATCGCCGGCGGCTACGCCTTCTCGGTGTTTCTCCAGGGCGTCAACCCCGGCGCGTTCGTCGAGGGAATCACGTTGCTGACCGGCCTGCCCGAGGTGGCCCTGTCGATGGTCAAAGCTGCACTGTTCGGGATGCTGGCGGGATTGGTGGCCTGCTATCGCGGACTGTCGGTACGGGGTGGGCCGAAAGGCGTGGGGGAGGCCGTCAACGAAACGGTGGTGTACGCATTCATGGCGTTGTTCGTCGTCAACACCATCGTCACCGCGGTCGGCATCCGATTGACGGCGGGGTGATCGAGGTGACGCTGTCGGATTCGCTGGCACAAATCGGCAAGTTCGGACGCACGCGGGCGCGGGTGGCCCGAACGTCACGCTCGATCGACGATGTCGGGCGACAAGCTGTCTTCTTCGCGCGCGCCATCGCTCACATCCCGTGGGCAATTCGCAAACACCCGAAAGAAGTGTTGAGGCTGGTAGCCGAGATCAGCATGGGCACCGGAGCTTTGGCAGTGATCGGCGGCACGGTTGCGGTCGTAGGATTTCTGACTCTCGCCTCGGGCGGCACCATTGCGATCCAAGGTTTCAGCTCACTGGGAAATATCGGAGTCGAAGCGCTCACCGGATTCTTCTCCGCCTTCATCAACGTTCGTATCGCTGCGCCGGTCATCGCGGGAATCGGCCTGTCGGCCACGATCGGCGCAGGTTCGACCGCGCAGATCGGTGCCATGCGCATCAGTGAGGAAATCGACGCCCTCGAATCGATGGCGATCAGTTCGGTCCCGTACGTCGTCAGCACCCGCGTCACCGCAGGGATGATCGCGATCTTGCCGCTGTACTCACTGGCGCTCGTGGGATCATTTCTGGCCGGACGATTCACCACGGTCGTGCTGTTCGGTCAGTCCTCCGGTCTTTACGACCACTACTTCACGACGTTCCTCGATCCGGTCGACGTCGCATGGTCCTTCGTTCAAGTGCTCGTGATGGCACTACTGGTGATGCTGATCCACACGTACTACGGATACAACGCGTCCGGGGGACCGTCGGGCGTGGGAACTGCAGTGGGCCGCGGGGTTCGGCTCTCGCTGATCTGCGTCGTGGCGGTGACCCTGCTCGTCTCACTCGCGCTCTACGGCGGTTCCGGCAACTTCAATCTGTCCGGTTAGGGGGACTGCGTGCACAGATACGGCTACAAGTTGGCTGCTCTGGGCTTGGCTGCGGCGATCGTCGGGGTCATCGCTTTGTCGGTCGCGTCTTTCAACCAGGTGTTTGTCGCTCGCGTCCCGATCACGGTGATCGCGGAGCGCGCGGGGCTCGTGATGGATCCGGGCGCGCGGGTGAAGATGGCCGGGGTGACCGTGGGCTCGGTGGAGTCCATCACGCCGACTGACGACGCTACCGCACAACTGTCGTTGTCGATCGATCCCGAAGCGCTCGAATCGATTCCGTCCAACGTGGATGTGGCGATCACGTCGAACACGGCCTTCGGTGCGAAGTTCGTCAGCCTGTCCTCGCCGGAGCAGCCGAGCAGCGCGCGACTTGCCGCCGGGGCGACGATCGACGCATCCCGGGTGACTGTCGAGCTGAACACGGTGTTCGAGAAACTCACCACCGTGCTCCGGACGGTGGACCCGGGCAAGCTTGATTCGACATTGGGTGCCCTCTCGACTGCTCTGCAAGGACGCGGCGAACGGCTCGGGGTCGCACTCGAACAAGCAGATTCCTCGTTGCTCGAATTCAACACTGCACGTGAGGCTCTCGATCATGTGTTGACTGATTTACCAGCCGTCACACAGACCTACCGCGACGCTGTTCTCGACTTGCTCGACACCCTCGACTCGCTCACGACGACGGGAACCACTGTTCTCGACGAGCAGCAGAATCTTGATCTCCTCTTGCTCAACGTGATCGGGGTCGCCCGCACCGGAGAAGATGTACTGGGAGCCAACGCCGACGGCATCGACACCGTTCTGTCGTTACTGCGGCCGACCACCGCACTGCTCGAGGAATATTCCCCGGTGATTCCCTGCATGTTCCACGGACTGCAGGAGAGCAAGAAGATCGGCGACGGCGCCTACAACGGACAACCAGGCATCAAGATGTCGATCGGTCTGATCGCCGGGACCGAACCGTACCGATATCCCGACGACCTCCCGAAGGTCGCGGCAACAGGTGGCCCGCAGTGTATGGGCCTTCCTCTGCGTGATCCGAACGTCAACGCGCCTTACCTGGTGACCGACACCGGGGTGAATCCGTTTGCGCCCGAGCGTCAACCGAACGGTGGGCAGCCGATGAACACGGTCCCGGATCTGATGAGCTATCTGTTCGGGATGGAGATCCGATGAAAGTTCGTGGATACACCGTCAAGTTCGGAATTTTTGTTCTGGTGATGATCCTCGTCAACGCCGGGCTGATCCTCGTATTCGGTCAGATGCGGGGCGGCGATGCCAAGTCCTTCTCGGCGGAGTTCGTCAACGCCTCCGGGCTCAGAGCGGGCGACAAGGTGCGCATCGCCGGTGTGCCCGTCGGTTCTGTCGGCTCCGTCGAATTCGGTGGGAATCACCGTGCCCACGTGAGTTTCAGTGTGGATACGGCTGACACCGTGACCGTTTCGACCAGGGCCGCTGTTCGGTATCAGGACCTGGTGGGTAATCGATACCTCGAACTGCTCGACGATCCGGGGATCGCGGAACCGCAGCCACAGGGCGAGAGCATTCCCGTCGATCGCACCGCGCCGGCACTCGACCTCGATGCGCTACTCGGTGGTTTCAAGCCGCTGTTTCAAGCCCTGGACCCGGAGCAGGTCAACGCGTTGTCGATGTCCTTGCTCGAGGTGTTTCAAGGCCAGTCCGGAACTGTGGCATCGGTGTTGGCACACACCGGATCGATCACGAACACTCTCGCGGACCGCGACCAACTGATCGGTCGAGTGATCGGCAACCTCGACGGTGTGCTCAGTGAATTGCGCAGCCGCGGTGGACAGTTCAGTGACACTCTCGATCACCTACAACAGCTGGTGAGCGGGCTCGCGGCGGATCGGGAGATGATCGGGACTGCCGTCGAGAGTGTGAACACCGCATCAGGCACCTTCGCCGATCTCCTCGCCGGAGTTCGCCCGGACATCGCGGGAAACCTGTCGAAGCTGGACGCAAGCCTGAATCCGCTGATCGAGCAACAAAGTGAGCTCGATCGGATTCTCGCGTCCATGCCCTCGAACTACAAGCAGCTGATCCGAGTCGGCTCGTACGGGTCGTTCTTCAACTTCTATCTGTGCGGAATCGCCCTGAAGGTCGACGGTGCCGACGGTACGCCGCTCACTGTCGACCTGGTGGATCAGACGACCGGAAGGTGCGCACCACGATGAGAGAGATGGCGCAGAGCCAGGCCGTACGCGTGGGGGTCGTGGGATTGGTCGTCACGGCCGCCGTCGTATTGGCATCGCTCCAGTATCAGAATCTGCAGTTCCTGAAATCGGGTGTCGGGTACAGCGCGGTGTTCGCCGACGCCAGCGGTCTCGCGCCGGGAGACGAAGTCAACGCCGCCGGAGTGAAGATCGGAACGGTGGATCGGATCGAGGTCGAGCACGGACTCGCGCGCGTGGATTTCACACTGGAAGGCTCGATCGGTTTGGGAGAAAGCACGTCGGCCGCCGTCACCACGATGTCGTTGCTCGGCAAGCGAGCGGTATCGCTCGATCTGGACGGTCCGGGAAGGATCGCGGTCGGCGGCGAGATCCCGGACGAGAGAACAAGATCGGCGTACTCGCTGCCCGACGTGCTCGGTGACCTCACCACGACGGTCGAGGACATCGATCTCGACCAACTCTCCGAATCACTCGACGCAGTGGGGCAGGTGATGTCCGACAGTGCGCCGAACCTGAGGCCGGCACTGGACGGCGTCGCACGGATCTCCGACAGCGTCAATCGGCGGGACGACATGTTGCGCACCTTGCTGTCCGATGCAAACGACGTCGCCGGAACGTTGGCCGAGCGTGGTCCACAGGTCAACGCTCTACTCGTCGACGGCAACGCGTTGTTGGGAGAACTGGATCGGCGACAGGCGGCGCTGGGGGAAGTGATCACGAACATCTCGGCATTGTCGACCCAGCTGAGTGGACTCGTCCACGACAACGAGGCGCAATTGCAGCCGGTCCTCGGCAAACTCGATACCGTTGTCGGCATTCTGCAGAACAACAAGGACAACCTTTCTCAGGGAATCGACGGTCTCGGTACGTACGTGGGCACGCTCGGTGACACCGTGGCCAGTGGTCCCTTCTATTACGCGTACGTCCAGAACCTGGTACCGGCGCAATACACCCAACCGTTGATCAACGCGATGTTCGGGCTACCACCTGCACCGCTGCCGATTCCGGAGGTTCGATGATGGGTGCCTCACGAGTTCGCAATCCGCTGAACCGGCGTCGAATCGTCCTCGTCGGCGCAGGCATCATCGGGGCGGCGATCGTCGTCGTGTCGGGATACCTTGCGGTGCAACATCTGCGCTATTACAACGTGACGGCCTACTTCACCTCGACGACTGGTCTGTATGTCGGTGACGACGTTCGTGTCGTGGGAGTCGACGTCGGCCGTGTCACCGAGATCGCCCCTCAGGGTGATCGAATGCGCGTCGAACTGAAATTGGCCCGCGAGGTTCCCGTCGCCGAGGACGCGAAAGCGGTGATCGTTGCCCAGTCGCTGGTCTCGGCCCGCTTCGTGCAGTTGACGCCGGCGGTGACGGACGGCGCCGACGCACTGAATGACGGTGCGGAGATCGGGCTCGACCGAACGGCGGTCCCGGTCGAGTGGGACCAGATCAAGGAACAGCTGGGCCGGGCCGCCGATGCTTTGGGTCCCGACGGGGACGATCGCGGTCCCGCCGCCAACTTCCTCGACGGTGCCGGATCCGCACTGGCCGGCAACGGGGAAGCGCTGGGGCGCTCGGTGACCGAACTCTCGGAGGCTATGAGCACACTCGACGAAGGCGGAGCCGATCTGTTCGGCACCATCCGCGGCCTGCAGACCTTCACGACGGCGCTCGCGGCAAGCGACGAACAGATCGTTCAGTTCCAAGGACGGCTGGCACATGTCTCGAGTGTGCTCGCCGAGAGCCGGACGCAATTGGCTCCGGCTCTCGCCGATCTGGACGCCGCCGTCGTCGACGTACAGCGGTTTGTCGAACAGAACCGAACCGGCTTGACGGAGCAGATCGCGAAGTTGGCAGATGTGTCCCAGGTATTGGTCGACAAGCGCGCAGGTCTCGAGAAGGTACTGCATCTGGCTCCGACAGCGTTGTCGAACTACTACAACGTCTACCGGCCGGCCCAAGGAGCGATGGTGGGTGTGCCCGCATTCCAGAACGTCGGCAACCCGATCGACTTGATCTGCGGCGGAATCGCCGGCCTGGCCAACGACACCTCGAAGAAGGGCGCGGATTTGTGCATCGAATACCTCGGCCCGTTGCTCAACACGATCAAGGCCAACTACCCGGACCTGAGCATCAACCCGACCCGGGCGCTCGGCGCTCTTCCGGACCAACTGGTGTACAGCGAGCCTGATCTGGAACCGACGGGCGCCTTGAGTTTTCCGACGGTACCGGTGGCGTCTGATCTGACCGGCTTGCTCATGCCGTCGACAGGATCACGATGACTGGCCGCCGGTGGGGAACAGTGTGTGTGGCGGCGAGCGCTGTGCTCGTTCTGACGGGTTGTCAATGGAGCGGGCTGAATTCGGTGTCGCTGCCGGGCGCGGCCGGCCGCGGTGAGGGAAGTTTCTCGGTCGTGATCGAGATGCCGGACGTCACGTCGATCAGCCCCAACTCCCCGGTCATGGTCAACGACGTGACAGTCGGAAGTATCAGTGCGATCGAGACCGACAACTGGCACGCACGGGTGACGGTTGCGCTCGACGGCTCGGTGTCGCTGCCCGCCAACGCGACTGCCAAGATCGGCCAGACCAGTCTGCTCGGATCCAAACACGTCGCGCTCGCGCCGCCCACCGAGGTGGCGCCGGAAGGGCGGTTGTCGGAGGGATCCGTGATTCCCCTTGCATCGGCCAGTGTCTATCCCACCACCGAGGAAGCGTTGACGGCACTGTCCTTGGTGCTCAACGGCGGTGGGCTGGCCCAGATTCACAGCATCACCACGGAACTGAACACTGCTCTCGGCGGACGGACCGATGCGGCGCGCGACCTGCTGAGCCAGATGGACACCGTGACCGAGACACTCGACCGTCAACGCGAGGCGATGGTCACGACCATGGAGAATCTCGACGTGTTCGCCGGCGAGATCACGGCTCAGCGAGACGTTCTCGGTGAGGCGTTGGAGACCCTTGATCCGGCCTTGGCGGAACTGAGCGCCCAACGCGTCGACCTGACCACCGCCCTCGATGCGGTCGGCAGGTTCGGGGACGTCGGGACCGATCTGGTCGACCGGACCCGCGACGATGTGAAAGCCAATTTGAGCGCCTTGGAATCGACGCTGCAGAAGGTGGTCGAAACCGGACCGGACCTGATCAACAATTTGGGCAATCTGAGTACCTTCCCCTTCCCCCAGACGACCATCGACGACGGAATGCGCGGTGACTACACCAATTTGTGGGCGCTGATCGACCTCACGAGCAATCGCCTCCAGTCAGGTCTCGGCTTCGGTACTCCGTTCGGGGCGCCGCAAACTCCGGTGGAGAACGGAATACTGGTCGATCCTTTGACCGCGCCTCTGGGTACCGGGCGGGCCGCCCCAAGTGACACCGGGCGGACCGACCAGGACGGTGGGCGATGATTCTCACGAAGTTGGTGCGAAGGCAATTGACGATCTTCGCGATCCTGGCGGTGATAGGCATGAGCGCAGCGGCTATCTCGTACCTGAGATTTCCGACCATGCTCGGCATCGGGCGCTATTCGGTGACAGTCGAACTGCCCGACGCCGGCGGCCTGTATCGGAACGCGAACGTGACCTATCGCGGCGACACCATCGGTCAGGTCAGGTCGGTGCGTCTGTCTCCGGGAGTGGTACGCGCCGAATTATCTTTGGAGAGCGCGGTTCCCGTTCCCTCCAGCGGGCTCACAGTAGCGGTGCGAAGTGTGTCGGCCATCGGCGAGCAATATGTCGACATGCAACCGAGCACCGCGGACGGACCCTTTCTGTCCGACGGAGACGTGATCGGCCCCGACGCTGTCACGATCCCGACCGAGATCGGACCGGTCCTCGATCAGGCGCAGGCGATGCTCGCATCCGTACCGCAGGACAAGTTGCGATCGGTGATCGACGAGTCCGCGGCGGCTTTCGGAGGCAGGGGAGAGGACCTGGCTCGTCTGCTGGATTCGACCACTTCGTTCGTCGATCAGATGTCCGCTGCCACGACGCCGGCAACGACGCTCGTACAGCAGTTGGATCCGCTCCTGCAGACACAGGTGGTGACGGGCGACCAGATTCGCCAGTGGGCGTCCAGTGTCGCTCAACTCAGTGGACAGTTGGAGATCGCCGACGGCGCCGTGCGCAATATCCTCGAAACCGGACCGGGCTTCGCGACCGAAGCCGACCTGCTGTTTCAAGGCCTCCAACCCACTTTGCCTGTGCTGCTTGCCAATTTCACGAGTACTGCTCAGGTGGCTTTGACGTACAACGCCGGCTTGGAACAGGTGCTCGTCATCTTGCCGCCACTGGTCGCGGCACAGGAAACCGTCGTACAACGCGGGCAGGTGGACGGCGCCGCGAACGTCAACTTCCACCTCCAGGCGCAAGATCCTGCAGCGTGCTCGACTGGTTACCTTCCGGCCGATCAGCGACGAGACCCGACCCAGATGAGTGTTCCGGACACCCCGGCCGACCTGTACTGCAAAGTTCCACAGAACTCGATCTTCGCAGTTCGTGGATCCCGGAACATTCCCTGCATGGAGGTACCGGGCAAACGAGCACCGAGCCCGGAGATCTGCCGGAGCCCCGAGGCGTACGTGCCGTCGGGGACCAATGCGCCCGGCGAGTTGTACACCGGGCCTGACGGAGTCGACTATCAACACACGGAGTTGGCTCCGGCCGCCTCCGGTCCGGGGGAGGGCGAGCCGTGGCAACAGTTGCTGACGCCGACGAATCGCTGAGGGGCGAGGTGCTGGATCCGGTACGAGGCAAACCCGGTGTTCTCACCGCCCTGGCCTGGATTGCACTCGCGGCTCTGAGCGTCGTCGTCGTCTTCGGCTGTCTGGCAGTTCGATCGGACCGCGCCCGAGAGTCCCAGCGTCAAGAGTTCGTCGCCGGTGCGGTCGCAGGAACCCTTGCCCTGATCGACGTCCACTCTGCCACGCTCGACGTGGATCTCGCGACGCTGAAGTCGCTGACTACGGGAACTTTTGCAGACGAACTGAAGTCCGGTGAATCTGCGTTCGTCGCATCGATCCGCGATTTCGCCGTCGATTCCGATGGTCGTGTCGACACCGCAGCCCTGGCATCGGAATCCGGTACCTCGGGAGTGGTACTGATCGCAGCCTCGGCCCAGGTCGGCAATTCAGCGGGAGAATCTTCGGCGCGAACCTACCGTCTGCGCATCGGTGTCGAGGAGGTCGACGGGCGGGTGCTGATGTCGAGTGTGGAGTTCGTCCCGTGAAGCGCGTGGTCTTGGTGTGTGCGGCGCTGATCTTGGTGGGAGTCGGTGGGACTCTGCTCTGGAGTCATCACCGTTCGGCAGCCGCTGACACCGCACGTGTAGAGGTGATCGGTGTGGCGCCGATGCTCGTCGAGAATCTCTTGAGCTACAACAGCGACACGGTCGACGACGACCTTGCACGTGCTGCCGAGGGCGCAAGCGGAACGTTTCAGGACAGCTTCGCCGAATTCGGATCGAAAACGGTTGCACCCCAATCGAAGGAGCAGGGAATCAGCACCAAGGCGCGGGTAGTCGACGTCGGCGTGCGCTCCGTGGCTGCAGACCGCGCAGAATTGCTCATGTTCGTCGATCAGATCACGACGAGTATCGCGCGGCCGGCACCAGCGTCGACGTCGAGCCGAGTCGAGGTGACACTCGACCGAGTCGACGGAACATGGCTGGTGAGTGCCATGATCCCCGTCTAGTGAAGGTTCTCGCGGCCCGCCATGATCAGCCTGGCAGTGACTTCGAGCCGGTCTGCGATCTGCGAATAGGACTCGTATCCCATGCCGGCTCGGACAAGCGCCCCGGACCAGGAGATTTCGAGTGCTTCGAGTACGTCGGGATCGTACGACGGCCCCAGTGCCTCGATGAGCCGCTCCCGGATGTTCTTGCCGATGCGTCCCCGAAGATGTTCGACGTCGGGATCGTTGCCCATCATCGCCGTGGTCACGGCCGCCGCCAGCTCCGGTTCGTCGGAAACGAGCAGTGCGACGCTACGAAGGACCGAGCAGACCTGCGCTTCCCGTTCCGCCTCCGGGGAGGGCTCGTGAGGTACCGCGTCGAGTCGGCGCCAGAACAGTTCTGCCACAAGGTGACTCTTGGACGAAAAATAGGTGTATGCCGTGGCCGCGGCGACACCCGCTTCCGCTGCCACCATCCGCACAGTCAGATCGGCAAACCCTTTGTCGCGCAGGACCGTGATCGCTGCCGCGGTCAATCGATCGACGGTTTCGGCTTGCTGCTGTGTGAGCCGTCGACGCGTGGACTCGAACTTGGTCTTACCAGACATGTGTCCAGACACTACGGGATAGGACCCGAGCGAGCAAAGTATGCGCTATCACATTCTCAATGTCGCTCCCGCTCGGTGTCCTCTCTCGCTCCCGCTCGGTGTCATGTCTCGCTCCCGCTCGGTGTCATGTCTCGCTTCCGCTCGGTGTCCTCTCTCGCTTCCGCTCGGTGTCATGTCTCGCTCCCGCTCGGTGGGACAGAATTTCGATCCCCCGCGATCGCTAAGTCCATGTGTTAGAACGATTTCTAGAACACGTTCGGAAAGTGTGCCCAGGATCGGAGAGGCTGATTATGACGAAGTGGGACGAGACATGCGACGTACTCGCTGTGGGCTCGGGCGGCGGACTCGCCGGCGCGTACACGGCGGCCCGCGAAGGTCTCGACGTCATTGTGATCGAAGCGACCGACAAGTACGGCGGAACAACGGCGTACTCGGGCGGCGGCGGAATGTGGTTCCCGTGCAACGCCGTTCTTCGCCGTTCCGGGGACGACGACACCATCGACGATGCGCTGGAGTACTACCGTTCGGTGGTGGGTGATCGGACGCCCGCCGACGTTCAGGAGGCATACGTTCGGGGCGGCGCCGGGTTGATCGACTATCTCGAAGAGGACTCGAATTTCGAGTTCCAGATACTGCCATGGCCCGACTACTTCGGGGAAAAACCCAAGGCTCGCGCGAGCGGTCGACACATCGTTCCCAAACCGATGAACGCGACGAGGCTTGGTGTGCTTCGTGATTCACTTCGATCGCCGCTCGCGACGGAGCGGTTGGGAGAAGAGTTGCCGGCGTACCTCGTCGGCGGGCAGTCGTTGATCGGCCGATTCATGCTGGCACTTTCGACATACCCGAATGCCGCCATGCACCTGAACACCGCACTCGAAGAATTGGTTGTCGAGGACGGACGGGTCGTCGGCGCTGTCGTCGAGCAAGGTGGTCGGCGTCGAATGATCCGAGCCCACAGAGGAGTGATCCTGGCCGCCGGCGGATTCGAACAGAACGAGACCCTGCGGGCCGAATTCGGTGTCCCTGGTTCTGCTCTCGACACGATGGGCTGCCCCGGCAACCTCGGTAAGGCTCACCAGGCGGCCATCGCCGTGGGCGCCGACACCGACCTCATGGGGGAGGCCTGGTGGTCGCCCGGGCTGACCCATCCAGATGGCCGCTCTGCGTTTGCGCTGTGGTTCACCGGCGGAATCTTCGTGGACGACAAGGGTCGCCGGTTCGTCAACGAGTCTGCGCCGTACGACCGCTTGGGTCGCTCCGTCATCGAACACATGCGGGCAGGGAAAGTAACCACGCCGTACTGGATGATCTACGACAACAGAGAAGGCGCAGTGCCACCGGTGAAGGCACCCAATGTGCCTATGGCGCAGACGAAGCAATACGTGGATGCGGGATTGTGGAAGAGTGCGCAGACGCTCGAAGACCTCGCCGCCCAGATCGATGTCCCCGCAGCGGAACTGGTGGAGACCGTGAAGCGATTCAACGCGTCTGCGGCGACCGGCGTCGACGCGGACTTCGGCCGAGGAGACACTGCATACGACCGCGCCTTCTCGGAGGGGGCTTCGCCGCTCGTACTGATCGACCAAGGTCCGTTTCACGCTGCTGCTTTCGGAATCTCCGACCTCGGGACCAAAGGTGGTCTACGCACCGACGCGACCGCGAGGGTACTCAAAGCCGACGGTACGGCGATTGCCGGGTTGTACGCTGCGGGGAACACGATGGCAGCGGCCAGCGGGACAACGTACCCCGGCGGTGGAAATCCGATCGGAGCGAGCATGTTGTTCAGCCACTTGGCTGCACTCGACCTCACGAAGCCGCTGTCGTAAGTCAGCCCGTTCGTGTCGGGAAGCGTCAGGCCTTGCCGAGTCCGGCGGCGATTCCCTTGTCCAGTTGGGTGAGCATTGCCGTACCCAACGACGAAAGCTGGGCGACCTGTCGATCGTCGAGACCCTCGAAGAGGAGACCTTGAACCGAGGCGACGTGCGGCGGCGCGGCCGCGACGACCTTTGCCATTCCTTCGTCGGTGAGCACTGCGTTGGAGCCGCGGCTGCCGCGAATGACTTCCCGTTTCACCCAGCCGGCTTTCTCCATCTTCGTGATGACGTGCGACAGGCGGGACAGGGACGCGTTCGCGCGCTGGGCAAGTACCGACAACTGGAGCTTGTGGTCGGGGGCGTCCGAGAGTGCGGCTAGGACGAAGTACTCGAAGTGGGTGAGTGCCGAATCGCGTTGTAGTTGAGTGTCGAGGGCGGCAGGCAATCGAGTCACGAGAGCGATCAGTGTCAGCCAGGCTTCCTGCTGCTCGGCTGTGAGCCACTTTGTCTGAGACTGCGCGTCGGGCTGCGCGGTCGGTTCACTCATCGGTGACTTCTCCTTCGGGTCGAGCATTCTTCGTGCACGGAGCGTGCTGGTGTACAGCGTCTCAGACGCATGTCCAGAAGAATATTGCGGGGAATAGTTGCGGGACGCAAGTGTTGAGTTCTATATTAGGTTGAACCTTCAACTTAATGACGAATGTCTATCCCGAGGAGTCCGTATGTCCACCGCAACCATGCCTGCGCTGTATCTCAGCCACGGTGCTCCGCCGCTGGTGGACAGCGCGTTGTGGGTCGACCAGTTGGGGGCGTGGGCCGGCGATCTTCCGCGCCCGACGGCAATCCTCGTCGTCTCGGCGCACTGGGAATCGGCGCCGCTGACGATCGGTTCGACGACCACGGGCACCCCGCTCATCTACGACTTCGGTGGTTTTCCCGAGAGGTTCTACCGCGCGAAGTACAACTCTCCCGGCGCTCCGGAACTCGCCGCCCAGGTTGCCGCGTTGATGCCGGACAACGAACGAGTGGTTCAGCAGCCGAATCGAGGCCTGGATCATGGTGCCTACGTGCCGCTCACGGTGATGTACCCGGACGCAGACATCCCGGTACTGCAAATTTCGCTGCCCACTCTCGATCCCGAGCGTTTGCTCCATCTCGGAGAGCGCCTACGGCCACTCCGTGAGCAAGGCGTACTGATCGTGGGATCTGGATTCACCACGCACGGGTTACCGTTCCTGCGCGATCCGTCACCGGAGGCGCAGGCCCCGGGATGGTCGGCGGAATTCGACGCGTGGGCAGGGGAAAGGTTCGCTGCCGGTGACGTCGATTCGTTGATCGACTTCCGCGCCCAAGCTCCCGGGATGCCGTACGCGCATCCGACCATCGAACACTTCGCCCCGTTGTTCGTCACGCTCGGTGCGTCGTCCGATCCGGAACAGGTGCCCACCCAGGTGATCGACGGATTCTGGATGGGGCTTGCGAAGCGCTCGATTCAGGTCGCCTAGGGAATCAGGTCCCCAGGAAAGTCAGCTTCGATTGCGAAGGAACTCGAGTGCCTGGTCGCCGTGGGTGTTGGCGCGTAGCTCACTCGAGATGACTTTGAGAACGGTGCGGTCGGTGTCGATCACGAAGGTCGAGCGTTTGACCGGAGCCAACTTGCCCAGGAGTCCGCGCTTGACGCCGAACTGTTCGGCTACCTTGCCGTCGGTGTCTGCGAGTAGGGGGTAGTCGAAGGATTGTGCGGTGGCAAAGGTGGACTGAGCTTCGACCGTATCGGTGCTGATACCCGCCCGCGAAGCGCCCACCGCGGCGAATTCGCTGCCCAGATCACGGAAGTGGCACGCCTCGGCGGTGCACACCGGCGTCGAGGCTGCCGGGTAGAAGAAGAGGACCAAGGGTCCGTTCGCGAGCAGGCTCGTCAGCGAGCGCGGAGTCCCGTCCTGGTCGGGCAGCGAGAAATCGGGAGCGAGTTGGCCTGGTTTCATTCGGCCGAGGTTACCCGCGCACGACGACCGCGTGGGGGAGCCTGGGATGATGGAGTCATGCACGGCGAGCCCACCTCCATGTCCGCACGGTCGTCCGACACCGCGATCGTCGGTGACGCGTCCGATTCCACCACCACTCGGGAGCAGTTCCGAGCTCTCGCGGCCGAGCACCGGGTCGTTCCCGTCACTCGGAAAGTGTTGGCGGACTCCGAAACTCCGCTCTCGGCGTACGAGAAGTTGGCCGGCAATCGTCCCGGCACCTTCTTGCTCGAATCGGCCGAGAACGGTCGTTCGTGGTCGCGGTGGTCGTTCATCGGCGTCGGGAGTCCGGCTGCACTGACCGTCGTGGACGGAGAGGCAGCTTGGTACGGCAACGTTCCGGCCGGTGCTCCGGCCGGAGGCGATCCGATCGACGCGCTCGGTGCCACCCTGGAGCTACTTCGTTCGGAGCGGCTGCCCGACCTACCCCCGTTGACGGGCGGGATGGTCGGATTCCTCGGCTACGACGCGGTGCGACGCCTCGAGCGATTGGGTGATTCGGCGGTCGACGACCTGCAGATACCCGAGATGGTCATGCTGCTTGCTGCCGACATCGCCGCAGTCGATCACCACGAAGGGGCGATCACCCTCATCGCCAACGCGGTCAACTGGGACGGCACCGACGAGCGTGTCGACACGGCGTACGACGACGCAGTCGCCAGGTTGGACGCGATGACTCGCGCTCTTGCGGCGCCCGCGAAATCGACGGTGTCGACATTCTCGAAAGCGACTCCGAACTACCGCCGTCAGCGCACCACCGAGAGTTTCGGTGTCGACGTCGAAAAGTTGATCGGCGACATCGAAGCGGGCGAGGCATTCCAGGTAGTCCTCTCGCAGAGATTCGAGATCGATTGCACTGCAGCGCCGATCGACGTGTACCGGATGCTCCGCGCGTCGAACCCCAGCCCGTACATGTACCTGCTCAACGTGCCGAACGGTGATGGCGAGACCGCGTTTTCGATCGTCGGATCGAGCCCTGAGGCACTGGTCACCGTCGCCGAGGGCGTAGCGACAACACACCCGATCGCGGGAACCAGATGGCGCGGTGCCACAGAGGAGGACGACATCCTGCTCGAAAAGGATCTCCTCGCCGACGAGAAGGAAAACTCCGAGCACCTCATGCTCGTCGATCTGGGGCGAAACGATCTGGGTCGTGTCTGTCGCCCGGGCACGGTGAAGGTGCACGACTACCGGCACATCGAGCGGTACAGCCACGTGATGCATCTCGTATCGACCGTCACCGGTCATCTCGCCGAGGGAAAGCACGCTCTCGACGCGGTCACGGCGTGCTTCCCCGCCGGAACCCTGTCAGGGGCACCCAAGGTGCGTGCGATGCAGTTGATCGAAGAACTCGAGCCCACCAGGCGAGGTATCTACGGCGGCATCGTCGGCTACCTCGACTTCGCCGGCGACGCCGACACCGCGATCGCGATCCGAACAGCATTGATCAAGGACGGGATCGGATATGTCCAGGCGGGCGCCGGCGTCGTCGCCGACTCGGACCCGGTCTACGAGGACACCGAGGCCCGCAACAAGGCGATGGCAGTACTGAGCGCCATCGCGTCGGCGCACACCCTGCGCACCATCGGAGGTGACGATCTGTGAGTGAGAACGAGTCGATTGCAGCGGAGCAGCCTACAAGCGCTTCTCGTGGCACCGCCGTGCCGAGAACGCTTTTGCTTGCGTTGTCGGCAGCAGCGTTGTGGGGCAGCTCACGAATGACGTGGGTTCATCTGACCTCGAGCGACGGCAAGACGCTGGAGCGGACGACGGATCTCGACGGCAGCACCTGGGCGGCGGCGATGACTCCGCTCGCGCTCGCGCTTCTCGCGGCGATCGCGGCGTCGTTTGCGGTGCGAGGTTGGGCACTTCGGGTAGTCGGACTGTTGGTTGCACTCGTCGCCATCGCGGTAGCGGTTCCGGCGGTGCAGTTGTTGGTGTCCGGAGCCTCTGCGGACCGAGCGGTGGAGTTGGCCGAGTTGTCCGGTCACCCGGAAGATCTCTCGACGACTGTATCGGTGCTGCCTGCCTTGCTCGCGTTGGTCGGAGCGGTGGCGGCGCTCGGCGCAGCAGTACTTCTGATGCGCAAACCTCCAGTGCGAGGCGGGTTGTCGTCGAAGTACGACAACCCTGCCGCGCGCCGCGAAGCCGCAGCCAAGCTCGGTCAGGGAGACAAACCCGCGTCGGACGAGCCTGTGACACAACGGATGTTGTGGGATGCGCTCGACGCCGGAGAGGACCCGACAGTGGCCGACGGAGACGACGGAGTTGGGGGAGGCGACTGTGCGAAACCGGGGTCGTCCCACTGAGTAAGACTGAACCCTCACCTGCGTGGGTACCCCGACGGAGTAGCAAAATTTCGTCCCACTAGGCTGAGACCACCCTGATGACGTATCTCACATCGGGCTCTTGCCCAGAAAGGATTCGGGCCACGATGACCGTACTCGACTCGATTCTCGACGGGGTGCGCGCTGATGTCGCCGCCCGCGAAGCCGTACTCGACTTCGCTGCAGTCAAGGCTGCTGCGGCCGCTGCACCGCCTGCACTCGATGCTGCAGCAGCACTTCTGGAATCGAGCATCGGCGTCATCGCCGAGGTCAAGCGAGCGAGCCCGTCAAAGGGTGCGCTGGCCGACATTGCCGATCCCGCAGAGCTTGCCGCGGCGTACCAAGCCGGTGGCGCACGCATCATCAGTGTCCTCACCGAAGAGCGCCGTTTTCACGGCTCGTTGGCCGACCTCGACGCAGTCCGTAAAGCGGTCACCATTCCGGTGCTGCGCAAGGACTTCATCGTGGGGCCGTACCAGATTCACGAGGCTCGCGCTCACGGCGCCGACGTCATCTTGCTGATCGTTGCCGCACTCGAACAGCAGGCCCTCGCCTCGCTCATCGATCGCACCGAATCTCTGGGAATGACTGCCCTCGTCGAGGTGCACACGGAAGAAGAAGCCAACCGCGCGCTCGAAGCCGGCGCCAAGGTTATCGGTGTGAACGCCCGCAATCTCAAGACTCTCGAGGTGGACAAGAACACCTTCGGTCGCATCGCTCCCGGTTTGCCGACCGAGACGATCAAGATCGCCGAGTCCGGTGTTCGCGGAACCGCCGATCTGTTGGCGTACGCCGGGGCGGGCGCCGACGCAGTGCTCGTCGGTGAAGGCCTCGTGACCAGCGGCGACCCTCGCAAGGCCGTCGCAGATCTGGTCAATGCAGGCGCACACCCGTCCTGCCCCAAACCGTCGCGATAAATCGCTTCACCCGCCCGGCGTGCTTTGATGCACCCGGGCGGTGACCAGCGACACCCTTGGGGCAGACTGGTGGGGTGACTTCACGTACTCAGGAACCAGGCTCCGGTGCACTATTCAAGGGCGGCAATTTGCCGCCGGCCAGCGCGGGACTCACCGAGCGCTCTCACGATCCCGACGCCGGAGGCCATTTCGGCGTCTATGGCGGACGGCATGTGCCGGAAGCACTCATGGCGGTTATCGAGGAAGTCACTGCGGAGTACGAAAAGGCTCGCGCGGACGACTCGTTCTTGAACGAACTCGATCGCTTGCAGCGCGATTACACCGGGCGTCCGTCGCCGATTTTCGAGGCAACGCGAATGAGCGAGTTCGCCGGCGGCGCGCGCATCATCCTCAAGCGTGAAGATCTGAACCACACCGGTTCTCACAAGATCAACAACGTTCTCGGTCAGGTTCTGCTGGCAAAGCGGATGGGCAAGACCCGCATCATCGCCGAGACCGGAGCGGGCCAGCACGGTGTGGCATCGGCCACCGCCTGTGCACTGCTCGGTCTCGAGTGCGTCATCTACATGGGTGCTGTCGACACCGAACGTCAAGCACTGAACGTCGCCCGCATGCGCCTTCTCGGCGCGGAGGTGGTCTCCGTCGAAACAGGTTCGCGCACGCTCAAGGACGCGATCAACGAAGCCTTGCGCGACTGGGTTTCCCACGCGGACAACACCTATTACTGCTTCGGTACCGCGGCAGGCCCGCACCCCTTCCCGACGATCGTGCGCGATTTCCAGCGCGTGGTCGGCCTCGAAACTCGCGCGCAGATTCAGGCGTTGACCGGCCGACTGCCCGATGCAGTCACAGCGTGCGTCGGTGGCGGCTCCAATGCGATCGGAATCTTCCACCCGTTCATCGACGATCTGTCGGTCCGTCTGGTCGGCTACGAAGCAGCCGGCGACGGCGTCGAAACTGGAAGGCATGCAGCAACGTTCGCCGGCGGTACCCCAGGCGCATTCCAAGGTGCCTACTCCTACCTGCTCCAGGACGAAGACGGTCAGACCATCGAATCGCATTCGATCTCGGCCGGTCTGGACTACCCGGGCGTCGGGCCCGAGCACGCGTACCTGAGCGACATCGGGCGTGCCACCTACGAGCCCGTCACCGACAGCGAAGCGATGGATGCGCTTCTGCTGCTCTCGCGCCGCGAAGGCATCATCCCGGCCATCGAATCCGCCCACGCCGTCGCCGGGGCACTCCGACTGGGCAAGGAACTCGGAGAGGGCGCGATCATCGTCGTCAATCTCTCCGGTCGCGGTGACAAGGACATGGACACCGCCGCAAGCTGGTTCGGTCTCTTCGACGGCGCCTCGGGTCAGACACCCGTTCCGGATGACGCAGCAGACCAGAACGACAACACGGAAGGCTCGGACAAGTGAGCGAACGACCATCACGCCTCGCACCCACCTTTGCAGCGTGCAAGGCTGACAAGCGTGCCGCCCTCGTCGGTTACCTGCCGGCCGGTTATCCGACCGTTCCCGAATCGATCGACGTGTTCAAGGCGATGGTCGACGGTGGCTGCGACATCATCGAGGTCGGTGTCGCGTATTCCGATCCCGTCATGGACGGTCCGACAATCCAGCGTGCAGCCGAAACCGCACTCACCAACGGCGTTCGACTGCGCGACATCTTCACCGTGATCGAGCAGATCAGTTCGGTCGGCGGCAAGGCCGTCGTGATGACCTACTGGAACCCGGTACTGCAGTACGGCGTCGACAAGTTTGCACGAGATCTCGCCTCTGCCGGTGGGCTCGGACTCATCACCCCCAACCTCATTCCGGAAGAAGCAGGCGCCTGGATGGAAGCATCCGAGGAGCACCACCTCGACCGGATCTTCCTTGTCGCGCCGTCCTCGACGGAAGAACGACTCGCGATGACGCTCGACGCGAGTAGTGGATTCATCTACGCGGCCTCGACGATGGGCGTCACCGGCGCTCGCGACGCCGTGTCCTCGATGGCTCCGGAACTGACCGCACGAATCCGCGCGCATTCCGACATTCCCGTCGGCGTCGGATTGGGTGTTCGGTCCGGCGCACAGGCTGCCGAAATCGCGGCATACGCCGATGCCGTCATCGTCGGCTCGGCTCTGGTCTCCGCGGTCGAGAACGGCTTGGGAGCAGTTCGCTCGCTCACCGAAGAACTCGCCGAGGGCGTCCGCTCGGCTACCGTGGCGTCGTGACCTCAACTGTGGACCTGCTGGCCTATATCCCCAGCCCGCCCCAAGGCGTCTGGTACGTCGGACCGGTAGCGCTGCGCGCCTACGCGCTCTTCATCATCCTCGGCATCATCGTCGCGATCATGTGGGGAGATCGTCGTTGGGTGGCCCGCGGCGGTGAGAAGGGGACTGTTCTCGACATCGCGATCTGGGCTGTTCCCTTCGGTCTGATCGGTGGCAGGCTCTACCACGTATTGACCGACTGGCCCGCTTATTTCGGCGAGAACGGGCAACCTCTCGACGCACTCAAGGTGTGGCAGGGAGGCCTCGGAATCTGGGGAGCAGTGTTCCTCGGCGGCATCGGTGCGTGGATCGGCTGCCGTCGCCGCGGCATTCCGGTGTCCGCGCTCGGTGATGCGATTGCACCCGGAATCTTGCTCGCGCAGGCCATCGGTCGTATCGGCAACTACTTCAACCAGGAGTTGTACGGTCGCGAGACCACCGTCCCATGGGGCCTCGAGATCTTCGAACGGGTGAACTCTTCCGGCCAACTCGATCAACTGGCTGGTGTCTCCAACGGAGAAGTCATTCGGGTCGTTCACCCGACGTTCCTCTACGAAGCTGTGTGGAACGTCCTGATCGTGATCCTGCTGGTCCTCGTCGACCGCCGATTCAAGATCGGCCACGGACGCCTGTTTGCTCTGTACGTCGCGGGCTATTGCCTGGGCCGGTTCGTCGTCGAACTGATGCGTGACGATTTCGCCTACGAGATCGCCGGCATTCGAGTCAACACATTCACTTCGGGGATCGTGTTCTTCGCCGCACTGGCCTACTTCTTCCTGGCGAAGAAGGGCCGTGAGGATCCGGCTGATTTGAAGTCGAAGAACTACGTCGCTGCGGTAGCTGCCGGTGAAGCAGGAGTCGCAGCGCCAGGCACCGACACTGATTCGGCGAAGGCCGACGCGAAAGTCACCGACGCAAAAGCATCCGAAGCGAAGGCCGCTGGATCCGATGCCGCTGGATCCGATGTCACTGGGTCCGATGCCAGTGAGGCAAGCGACTCCACGGCAGCGTCGGACGAGTCGTCGGACGCGGTGAAGCTGTCGAAGAAAGACAAGCCGTGACAGGTCCCTATTCGCAAGGGGGATTCCCCGACGATCAGGGACCGGTCTACGGCGCGCCCAATCCGTACGGCTATCAGCAGCCTCTACCGGCTGCGTCGATGTACGGGTTCGGTGATCCCTATGCCCCGTACGGTCGGCACCCGGTAACCGGGGAACCGTATTCCGACAAGTCGAAGGCCACCGCTGGACTGTTGCAGATCTTGCTGGGCTTCTTCGGAATCTGTGGAGTCGGGCGCCTCTACATCGGAAGTGTCGGGATCGGATTGTGCCAACTGCTCGGCATGTTCTTCGCGCTGTTCATGTCGGCGTTCCTGATCGGGATTCCGTTCGCCATCGGAATCTGGATCTGGGCGTTCGTCGACGGCATCGTGATACTTTCGGGCAATGCACGGGACGGTGTTCGTCGGCCATTACGGGGATGAACCGCGAGGATGAACGCGCAAACAGATGTGTGGGGGTCCGGCCACGCGAAGGTCGAAATCCTTCGCGCGGCCCGATAACAAAAGCTATTACGTACCGTCGTCGAATCGAAGGAAAGTACGTTGCCTAACTTGAACAAGAATCCGGAACCTTCCGAGTCGGGGGACTCGTCAGGATCGCAGTCGCCGGTTCCACCGCAGTTCGGGTCGCCGTTCGACTACGACGCGACGGCGGATGCGTCGTTGACGGAAACCTCGGCGCCCACGGAAAAGACGCCGTCGACGGAGACCACCGGCACGGGCCCGGGCTGGGACACGTATTCGGGAGTCGGAAACGGTCCGGGCTGGGGAAACCACCCCATCTACCCGCCGCCGACCGGAACCGAATCCACCACAGCTTTTCCCACCGCGGGTTCTGATTCCACCCCGAATCACCCCACGGCGCCCTACACGTCGCAGGAAAGCTACGTGGCCCAGAACTATCCGGCGCCGGACTACTCGGGTTCTACCCAATCCTCGACGGACGGTCCCGTCTACGGGGCGCCGGCAGATCAGACTCCGAATCCCTACGCGGCTCCGCCGCAGGACTACCCCGCCGCTCCGCCGCAGGGAAGCCAGAACTACGGTCAGCCGCAGGGCTACCCCCAGCCTGGATATTCGCAGCCGGGTTACGGTCAGCCTCAGGGCTACCCGCAAGGTCAGGGTTATCCTCAGCCTGGCTACGGCCTGGTCGACCCGTCCGCACCGTACGGACGAGACCCGATGACCGGCGAACCGTACTCGGACAAGTCGAAGACGACCGCCGGATTGCTGGGCATTCTGCTCGGCGGTTTCGGAGCAGGACGTTTTTACCTCAACCAGCCCGGCATGGCTGTCGCACAGATCGCGGTCACTTGGTTGACGTGTGGAATCGGTGGCATCTGGCCGCTCATCGACGGAATCATGATGTTGACCGGCAGCGTGCGCGATCAGTACAACCGCCCTTTGCGTAGCTGATCGAAACGACTTTCGGAAACTGTGACCCCCTGACACCCCGGTGTCAGGGGATCACAGTTTTCTCTCGCGACCTGCGGTTATGTGCTGATAAACTGGCGCACGTCGGCTGCATGTCCGCGTGGAGGTCGCCGAGTGCCGTTTTCTCGAATACCTGATCCTCGAGGCCTGTACGACCCCGATCAGGAAACCGATTCATGTGGTGTAGCCCTGGTAGCAGACACCTCTGGACGCCGCGCGCATTCCATTGTCGACGAGGCAATCGCGGTCCTGGGAAATCTCACCCACCGTGGCGCAGCCGGGCGCGAATCCAACAGCGGTGACGGCGCGGGGATCCTGATTCAGCTGCCGACGGAGTTATTCGACGCGGTGACCGAGTTCGAGCTTCCACCACCCAATGCGATGGGTGAGAACACCTACGCAGCCGGAAACTGCTTTCTTCCGGTGGATCAGGAAGCACGTGACTGCGCGCTGGTCCGGATAGACCGGTACGCAGCGGAAGAAGGACTGCGGATTATCGGGTGGCGAGAGGTGCCGGTCGAGAGCGACTGCGTCGGAACCGTTGCCGCGCAGTGTGCTCCGTACATCAGCCAGTGTTTTGTGACGTGCGCCGAGCCACGAGAGCGCAGTGTGGGCGGAATTGCCTTGGACCGACGAGTGTTTGCGCTCAGGAGGCAAGTCGAACGGATCGACCAGGACGGGGCCGCGGTGTATTTCCCCTCGTTGTCAGCTCGAACGATCGTGTACAAAGGCATGCTCACGCCGGCGCAGTTGCCCGGATACTTCACCGACCTCCGTGACGGCAGGATGCGAACTGCCTTGGCCGTCGTGCACAGTAGATACTCCACGAACACATTTCCCTCGTGGCCACTCGCACAGCCGTATCGCTGCATCGCTCACAACGGCGAGATCAACACGATTGTGGGAAACAGGAATTGGATGCGCGCTCGCGAGCCGATGCTGCGAAGCGCACTGCTCCATGGGGACATCGCTCGCCTGTTTCCGATCTGCACCCCGGGCGGATCCGACTCGGCGTCGTTAGACGAAGTGCTCGAGCTCTTGTCCCTCGGGGGCCGCAGCATGCAGCACGCCATCGCGATGATGATTCCCGGTGCCTGGGAGAACGATTCTTCGATGCCGGACGAGATGAGGGCCTTCTACCAATTTCATGCTTGCCTGATGGAACCGTGGGACGGTCCGGCGTCCGTGACTTTCAGCGATGGCACCGTCGTCGGGGCGGTGTTGGATCGCAACGGTCTTCGCCCAGGGCGGTGGTGGCGGATGAAGAACGGCCGTATCGTGCTGGCCAGTGAGAGCGGTGTGTTCGACGCTCCGACTTCCGAGGTATTGGAGAAGGGGCGCCTCGAACCGGGACGCATGTTCCTCGTCGACACCGCTCGCCGTGGCATCGTTTCCGATGCGGAGATCAAATCCGAACTCGCGAGCACAGCACCCTACCGGGGCTGGGTCGACGGAGGATTGGTCGATCTCGAGGAGATCCCCGTGTCTGCACCTGCCCGAGGCGATCCGGCTCCGCTGTTGCAGAGGCAACTGCTCTTCGGATACCAGGCAGAGGACTTGCAGGAAGTTCTCCTTCCAATGGCTCGCTCAGGATCGGAGCCGTTGGGATCGATGGGTGTCGACACACCCCTGGCTGTTCTCTCGGATCGGCCGAAGCTGTTGTACGACTATTTCGTCCAGCTCTTCGCGCAGGTGACGAACCCGCCATTGGATGCGATTCGCGAGCAGGTTGTCACGACTCTCGCAACCACGCTCGGTACCGAGCAGAACTTGTTCGAAGCATCTGCCCGCTCGTGTCGGAGGATCGTTCTGCACAAGCCGGTGATCGGGCCGGTGGTCATGAAGAAGATCACCGAACTCCACGGCCCTCGAACTCCGACATGCTTTGTCCTACCGGGACTGTTCGATGTTCGGGGCGGTCTGGCCGAGGGTATCGAGAGGCTTCGGGAGTCTGCCCGAACTGCCGCCGTCGACGGTATCGAGATTCTCGTGATCTCCGACCGTGGATCGGGCCCAGACCAGGCTCCCATTCCGTCGCTCCTCGCAGTATCGGCCGTGCACCACGATCTCGTTCGTCATGGCCTGCGGACCAAGGTGTCACTCGTCGTCGAATCAGGAGATGCCCGCGAACTTCATCACATCGCGCTCCTGATCGGATACGGTGCGGCGGCTGTTCATCCCTATCTTGCTCTCGAATCCGTGGAGGCACTCAGCGAGCAAGGCGAGCTTCCCGGGACAGATCCGAAGACGGCATCGGAGAACTATCTGAGAGCAACGAATTCCGGAGTGCTCAAGGTGATGTCGAAAATGGGCATAGCCACGGTTCACTCCTACACCGGCGCTCAGGTATTCGAGGCCGTGGGTTTGGGCCGGGCTTTGATCGACACGTACTTCTGCAACACACGAAGCCGGATCGGCGGAATCGGTATCACCGAAGTCGCGCGAGAAGTTCTGATGCGTCACGCGGCCACGTATCGCGCGGTGCAGCATCGGCAGTTGAGTAGCAGCGGAGAGTTCCGGTATCGCCGCGGTGGTGAATTGCATGTGTTCACACCCGAGTCCGTGTTCTTTCTCCAGCATGCGACCCGGACAGGGCGAAGTGAGATGTTTCGTCGCTACAGCGACGAAGTCGATCGACTGAGTGCGCAGGGCGGAACACTTCGGGGGCTGTTTCGATTTCGGCGTGGGATTCGTTCGCCGATTCCGCTCGATCAGGTCGAACCCGTCGAGATGATTCTCGCTCGATTCAACACCGGCGCGATGAGCTACGGTTCCCTCTCTGCCGAGGCGCACGAGACGATGGCGGTTGCGATGAATGCTCTCGGCGGACGTTCCAACACCGGTGAGGGCGGAGAGTCACCGGAGCGGTTGCGTGACGACAAGCGTCGTAGCGCTGTCAAGCAGGTCGCGAGTGGGCGCTTCGGGGTGACCAGCGATTACCTGGTCAATGCCACCGACATTCAGATCAAGATGGCCCAAGGTGCCAAACCCGGTGAAGGAGGGCAGCTTCCGGGGTACAAGGTGTACCCGTGGATCGCGGAAACCCGGTACTCGACGCCTGGAGTCGGGCTGATTTCTCCGCCCCCGCACCACGACATCTATTCGATCGAGGATCTCGCCCAATTGATCTACGACCTCAGATGCGCAAACGATCGTGCGCGGATACACGTGAAGTTGGTCAGCGCAGTCGGAGTCGGGACTGTTGCAGCTGGTGTGGCCAAAGCGCACGCCGACGTGGTGCTGATCTCCGGTCATGACGGGGGGACGGGCGCGGCGGCGCTCTCGTCCATCCACCACGCCGGTACGCCGTGGGAGATCGGGCTGGCCGAAACTCAGCAGACTCTGGTGCTCAACGGGTTACGCGATCGGATCGTCGTCCAGTGTGACGGGGGTTTGCGCACGGCGCGGGACGTCGTCGTCGCCGCGTTGCTGGGGGCGCAGGAGTACGGGTTTTCCACGGCGCCACTCATCGCGGCCGGCTGCGTCATGATGCGGGTATGTCACCTCGACACCTGCCCCGTCGGAGTAGCAACGCAGAATCCCGAACTGCGCGAGCGATTCACCGGCCGGCCGGAGTACGTCGAGAACTTCTTCCGCTTCATCGCCGACGACGTACGACGTTTGTTGGCAGAACTGGGGTTTCGAAGTATCGACGACGCTCTGGGCCACGCAGACGTATTGGAAATGTCTCCGGCGGTGGCGCATTGGAAGAGTCGCACGTTGGACCTCTCACCGCTCTTCGACGTTCCGGCCGCGCCGACCGGCGCGGCCTACCCGCCGTGTGTCCCTGTTTCGAGCGAACTCGAACGCACCCTGATCGAGTGCGCTGCGAACTCACTCGAGGACGCTCGACCCGTGCATATCGAACTGCCAGTACACAATACGGATCGGGCGGTGGGGACGAGGCTTGGCGCTGAGGTGACCAGACGCTACGGCGCTGGCGGGCTACCCGAAGGCACCATCGACATCGTGCTCAGCGGAACGGCAGGCCAGTCGCTCGGTGCGTTCCTGCCGCCCGGCATCTCGCTGGTCGTAGTCGGCGATGCAAACGATTACGTGGGGAAGGGTCTGTCCGGTGGACGAATTGTGCTCCGGCCGAGTGAGGATGCACCCTTCGTGGCCGAGGAGCAGGTCATTGCCGGCAATACGCTGCTGTACGGCGCTACGAGCGGTGCACTCTATGTCCGGGGGCGTGTCGGGGAACGATTCGCGGTGCGCAACTCGGGCGCGGTCGCTGTGGTGGAAGGCGTCGGCGACCATGCGTGTGAGTACATGACCGGAGGTCGCGTCGTCATAATCGGCCCAACTGGTAGGAACCTTGCTGCGGGAATGTCCGGCGGAATTGCTTTCGTACTCGACGTGAAGGCAGAGAAGGTCAACTGCGACATGGTCGTTCTGGAGCGGCCTTCGACGGAAGACTGTAGTCAGCTGGTCGAAATTCTCGGCGAGCATGTGGCTGCGACCGGCTCGCCGGTGGCGGCAGAACTTCTCGAGGACTGGGTTGGCCAGAGTCCGAGATTCACCAAAGTTTTGCCCGTCGATTATCAGAAGGTCGTGGAAGAGAACGAACTGGTGGAGCCGGCCCATGCCTGACCCACGCGGGTTCCTCGACGTGAAACGATCCGGCACACCGACCAGATCGACCGATGTGCGTGTCGGCGACTGGGCGTCGGTATACGAGTCGCTGGATCCCGTCGTGCGAAATCGAGGCGTATCTTCACAGGCCTCGCGCTGCATGGACTGCGCTGTGCCGTACTGCCATTCGGCCGGCGTCGGGTGTCCGCTCGGCAATCTCATCCCGGAATGGAACGACCTCGTTCGGCGTGGACGGTGGTCCGAAGCTTCGGAGAATCTGCATTCCACCAACAATTTCCCCGAGTTCACCGGACATCTGTGCCCCGCTCCGTGCGAAACGGCGTGCGTTCTCGCACTCGACGACGAGCACACGTCGGGAGGTGTCACCATCAAGCGCATCGAACAGGCAATCGTCGACAACGCCTGGGAGTCGGGTTGGTTGGGGCCGCAGGAACCTGTAGGTCACAGCGGACACCGTGTCGCGGTAGTCGGTTCGGGACCGGCGGGACTTGCTGCGGCTCAACAACTGACACGAGCCGGACATAATGTCACGGTGTTCGAGCGGAGCGATCGGATCGGGGGACTGCTTCGCTACGGAATTCCGGAATTCAAGTTGCCCAAGGCCTTGATCAACCGGCGGTTGGACCAACTGACCGCCGAAGGGACCAGATTCGTCACCGACTGTGCCGTCGGAGTGAACGTGAGCGCGCACGACCTGCTGACGGATTTCGAGGCGGTAGTCCTGGCGGTAGGGGCCGATCGTGCCAGAGACACCGACGTACCGGGTCGTGGACTTCGCGGAATCCATCGTGCGATGACGTACCTGCGTGCGGCCAACCGCGAATGCGAGGGGGACGGCGCGTCGAGCATCTCGGCACGAGGTAAGAACGTCGTGATCATCGGTGGCGGTGACACGGCCGCCGACTGCCTCGGCACCGTGCATCGCCAGGGCGGCCTCTCGGTGACGGAATTGGATTACCACGTCCCACCTCCGGCACGCCGCGATCGAGATCGCGACCCATGGCCGCTGTGGCCGCGGGTCCTGCGCACCTCGCCGGCAGACGAGGAAGGCAGTGACAAACGGTTCCGATGGGCAGCGCAGCAATTTCTCGACGACGGTGAGGGTGCGGTCCGTGCAATCCGGATGGTTCCGGTAGCCGTGTCACGAAGGGCGAACGGACAACGGACCCTGGTGGAGACCGGCGACACGATCGATCTCGTGTGCGAGATGGTCCTACTCGCGCTCGGTTTCGAGGGCGTCGAAACCGCCCCGCTGCTCACCGACCTTGATGTCGGCACCGATCCACTCGGCCGAATCGAGTGTGATGTCAGGTGGCAGACCCGGACGCCTGGTGTATTCGTCTGCGGCGACGCGCATCGCGGGGCGTCACTCGTCGTCTGGGCGATTGCCGAAGGTCGGTCGGCCGCACGTGCCGTCGACGTGTATCTCACAGGCGAGTCTGAGCTTCCCGCTCCGGTTCATCCAAAGGCATTTCCGCTGTTCGTGAGCTGAACAACTGAATCGAGTAAGTACAGAAAGCGCAGGTCGCAAATGCCGGATAGAAGTGCGGTGGGGTAGCGACTAGGCTCGAGCCGTGAACCGACGGACAAAAATTGTATGCACACTTGGACCTGCGACAGCTTCTGGCGACCGCATCCGTGAGCTCGTGGAGAGCGGCATGGACGTGGCTCGCCTCAACTTCAGCCACGGCGAGCATGCCGATCACGAAGAAAACTACATTCGCGTCCGCGCCGCGTCGGACGCCACCGGAAAGGCCGTCGGTGTTCTCGCCGACCTTCAGGGACCCAAGATTCGTCTCGGCCGATTCAAGGACGAGCGGACCACCTGGGCCAACGGCGAAGAAGTTCGTATCACCGTCGACGACGTCGAGGGAACGCACGATCGCGTCGGCACCACGTACAAGGAATTGGCGCGCGACGCCAAGGCCGGCGATCGACTTCTGGTCGACGACGGAAAGGTCGGCCTGGTCGTCACGTCCATCGACGGCAACGACGTCGTCTGTCGGGTCACCGAAGGCGGTCCGGTCAGCAACAACAAGGGCCTCTCACTGCCCGGTATGAACGTCTCCGTTCCAGCCCTGTCGGGTAAGGACATCGCCGACCTCGAGTTTGCGCTCAAGCTGGGCGTCGACTTCATTGCACTGTCCTTCGTTCGCTCACCCGCGGATGTCGAATTGGTTCACGCCATCATGGATCGAGTCGGGCGCCGCGTTCCCGTCATCGCGAAGCTCGAGAAGCCCGAGGCCATCGACAATCTCGAAGCCATCGTGCTCGCGTTCGACGCCGTCATGGTCGCCCGCGGTGACCTCGGTGTCGAGTTGCCGCTCGAGCAGGTCCCGCTCGTTCAGAAGCGCGCAATCCAGATTGCTCGTGAGAACGCGAAGCCGGTCATCGTCGCCACGCAGATGCTCGAATCGATGATCGAGAACTCACGTCCGACTCGTGCAGAGGCGTCCGATGTCGCCAACGCCGTTCTCGACGGCGCGGATGCAGTCATGCTCTCGGGCGAGACTTCGGTGGGCAAGTACGTCATGGAAACTGTTCGCACCATGGCCCGCATCGTCGAGGCCGTCGAGAACGAATCAACCCGTGTCCCACCGCTGACCCACGTCCCGCGCACCAAGCGCGGTGTCATCTCGTACGCCGCACGCGACATCGGCGAACGTCTCGACGCCAAGGCCTTGGTTGCGTTCACTCAGTCCGGTGACACGGTGCGTCGACTGGCTCGTCTGCACACGCCGCTGCCGTTGCTCGCCTTCACGCCGCTGCCCGCTGTGCGCAGTCAGCTGACGCTGACGTGGGGAACCGAGACGTTCCTGGTCGATGCGGTGGCCACCACCGACGAGATGGTGCGTCAGGTCGACAGTGCATTGCTCTCACTCGGGCGGTACGTCAAGGGCGACCTCGTGGTGATCGTTGCCGGGTCCCCTCCGGGAACTGTCGGCTCCACCAACCTCATTCACGTCCATCGCATCGGCGAAGAGGACCACTGAGTGACCCACGCGAACGCGTCCACCGACCTCGGTACTCTCCTCGGTCTGTTGGATCTGGAGCAGATCGGTGAAGACGCGTTCCGTGGATACCACCCGAAACAGGTAGGTTCGCGGACGTTCGGCGGTCAGTTGGTGTCTCAGGCACTGATGGCCGCCGGACGGACTGTCGATGGTGATCGCCCCATCCATGCCGTGAACGCCCACTTCATTCGGGGCGGAGATGTCAAGGCGCCTATCGACTACCGGGTGGAGCGTCATCGCGACGGGAGGGCATTCGCCAATCGCCAGGTGACGGCCTATCAGGGTGAGAACGAATTGTTCGTGATGCTCGCGGCATTCCAGGACTCCGGCAAGGGGCTCGACCATGCTGTCGAGATTCCGGATGTTCCACTTCCGGAGTCGTTGCCTCCCATCGGCGATCATCTGGTGGGGTACGAGGAGAAGCTGCCGCATTTCAGTGCAGCGCTCAAGCCGATCGACATGCGGTACGCCAACGATCCGGCGTGGATCCTCAAGGGCACCGGCGAGAAACTCAACCACAATCGGGTGTGGATGCGCCCCGACGGTGATCTGCCGGACGATTCGCTCATTCATGCTGCGACGCTGGCATATTCGTCCGATACCACCGTGCTCGATTCGATTCTGACCACTCATGGTTTGTCCTGGGGTCATGATCGTATCGTCGCGGCGACGGTCAATCATTCGATCTGGTTCCATCGCCCGTTCCGGTTCACCGACTGGGTTCTGTACGCCACCGAATCGCCGGTCGCTGCGGGTTCGCGCGGTCTGGCAACCGGACGGTACTTCTCGGTGGAAGGGCTGCTGTTGGCGACGGTGGTCCAAGAAGGAATGATCAGGCATTTCCCGCGTAAAGGGGAATGAGAAGCGGGCCCGAGACTGAACTCGGGCCCAGATTCAAGCGGACTTGCGATATTGCGGTGAGAGTTCGTCGGCTCGGTCCCACGGAGACCAGTCGACCTCGCGTCCATCGAGTTGGGCCGCAACAACTTCCAAGCCCGCGTGCCAACCGGCGGCGTGGGCGTACGCCGACTCTTCGTCTTCCATCGTGTGGGTGAGGGTCAGCCAACAGCCGCCGGTGCCGTCCGGCGCCAGTTCCCAATGCAGAGTATCTGCGTCCCAGAGGAATTCGAGAATTCGGTGCGGGTGGACGCTGATGACCGTCCCGCGCGTCACATGATCTGCGGGCAGTCCGAATCGCTCGACTTGTTCCGGTGTCACCTTGAACAGCAGATCCGCGCCTGGAGTGAGATTGAAATCGACGTCCGCCGGGAACCAGGCGTCGAGGTACTCGCGTTCTGTTATGACCTTCCAGACCTTGTCCGGTGCGTGCGGAATCGCCAATTGGAAGCTCAGTGACACCCGACCGTCATAGGTCAGGTTGATCTTGCCGTTGTCCATCGGTGCCTCCAATGCTTGGTGCCCGTGCGGTTGCCCCCATCGTGCCATCTAATTGCTTAGGATGGAATAACTGCAGGTCAGATCGTTACCTATTGATAGGTTCTGTCGATTTGTCTCGTTTTGAGAGCGGCGTTCTGGATGCGTTTCGTGGCAGTGAAACAAACGCGCGGTACGCTGACCATGCACGACTGGCGCGGGTGGGAATTACCACCGGGGAGTGCACATCGCGAGGCATCGACCGCCTGGGTGCTTCACACATCTTGTGTGAAGGGGATCCATGTCTACTGAAAAGCTGTCTACTGAAAAGCTGCCTACTGAAAATCTGTCTACCGGAAATCTGCCCAGCCAGAACGCGCCCGCTCGAGTTATCGACGGACGCGCAATTGCCGATGCTGCGCTCTCGGACCTGTCGGTGCGCACCAGGCAGTTTCGTGATGAGACGGGGCACGTTCCTTGCCTGGCCGCCGTCATCGTGGGAGCGGACCCGGCGTCGAAGGCCTATGTGCGGATGAAGGCCAATCGGTCTGTCGCCGTTGGAATGACGTCGCGGACGGTCGAACTCCCGGTGAGTACAACCACCGAAGAACTCGTCGACGTGCTGAGAGCGTTGTCGGAGGATCCTGTGGTCGACGGCATACTGCTGCAGCATCCGGTGCCGGTCCATATCGACGAGCGGGTCGCGTTCGACGCGATCTCGGCCGACAAGGACGTCGACGGCGTTACCTCGGCTTCGTTCGCGGCAATGGCCTTGAACGGTGGGGGATTCGAATCGTGTACCCCGAGTGGCATCCTGCGCCTGCTCGACGCCACAGGCGTCGAACTCGCCGGAAAGCATGCCGTCGTGGTCGGCCGAAGCCCGATACTCGGATTGCCGATGGGGATGCTGCTCCTGCGTCGGGACGCGACAGTGACGTACTGCCATTCGCGAACCGTCGACCTTGCCGCCCACGTCGGTACGGCAGACGTCGTCATCGCCGCTGTCGGCGTTCCGGAACTGATCAAAGGGGCGTGGATCAAGCCTGGGGCAGTGGTGATCGATGCGGGGTACAACGAGGGCAACGTCGGAGACGTGGAGTACGTCGCCGCGCTCCCTCATGCCGGCGCGATCACACCGGTGCCGGGTGGCGTCGGCCCCATGACGGTTGCCGTCCTGCTGGAACAAACACTGGCAGCAGCAGTTCGGGCAGCAGCAGTTCGGGCATGAGGATCATGACAGTCGTGTTGGACCGGTCCCACAATCGCCTCGGACCGATTGTGAGACCTCGGTTTCGAGACGGAGATTCAGCCGACCCTCGACAACCGGATTACGGCAGTTGACGACGGCTGCGCCGGGATGCCTGCGCTGGAAGCACAATTGGGTAGTCAATGTCAGTTGTCGACTGCGGGGATGTCGACCGTCAACCGGGACGGTGAATCGGATGTCGACACCGTGTACGTCGGACGGATGTCGACCGTCCCGACAAACGACTGCAGGATCGTATTGTTCACCGCTGCACTGTCCATACGCGTGATGCTCGCGCCCTCGTGCGATACAGAGTCGAGCACGGAATCCGATTGGACTCCCATCAGATCGACCTGAAGTATCGATCGACTGCCGACATCCACGACTGTGCTGTCACCCGCTCGGATTGCTTCACTGACATATTCGGCTTTCCAGAACACAGATCCGCTTCCGTCGAAGCGATAGGTGATGCGAGTGAAACCATCGTGATCGGTCACGTCGATCTCGGTCACCTCGACGCGCGGATTCGGTGAAGGGATCTCCGTGTCGTTCGGCAACGGGGGAAGCATGGAGATCTCGGTGGATGGGGCATCGGTCGGGGGAGAGCCGACCTGAAGGGTGCCGGTCTGTGTTGCAGCATCGAGGACGGCCTGGGTGGAAGATTCGCCGGCAGTGTTGGATTCGCGGGCGGTGTTGGATTCGCGGGCGGTGTCGGATTGGTCGTCAGTCTGACACCCGGAGAGCAGCACGAAAATAAAGATGGCTCCGAGCAGAGCAATCAGCCGACGACCGTTCATGGATCGAATCTAGCCGCGGTTGATCTGGGGTACAGCCGAATGCCGAACCTTGCGGTGCGGCGGCTGCGGCAGGTGGTGCCCTCGGTGAGACTCGAACTCACACTGGACGGGTTTTGAATCCGTTTCCTCTGCCAATTGGGATACGAGGGCTTGTTGCGATGACTACATTAGAAGATGCGATTTCAATGTCAAACACCGGTACCCTCTAATCGTTCGCGTCTCGTGTCGGGGCGGTTCGATGGAGGAGGATGGTGGCCATGAATTCGCCGCAGCCGCAAGGCAATCAGCTCGCACCCCGTCGTGTTGTCGTCGCTGAAGACGAGGCGTTGATCCGTATGGATCTGGTCGAGATGCTTCGCGAAGAGGGCTACGACGTCGTCGGTGAGGCCGGCGACGGGCAGGTCGCGGTGGAGTTGGCCGAGTCGCTCAAGCCTGATCTGGTCATCATGGACGTGAAGATGCCCAGGAGAGACGGCATCGACGCCGCTTCGGAGATTGCCGCCAAACGCATCGCTCCTGTTGTCATTCTCACAGCATTCAGTCAGCGCGAGTTGGTGGAGCGCGCGCGCGATGCCGGCGCCATGGCTTACTTGGTCAAGCCGTTCTCCATCAGTGACCTCGTTCCCGCCGTCGAATTGGCGGTCAGTCGTTTCCGAGAGGTGACGGCGCTCGAGCGTGAGGTCGCCGATCTGTCCGACCGGCTCGAAGCACGCAAGCTGATCGAGCGTGCCAAGAGTGTTCTGATGGTTCGCCAAGCGCTCACCGAACCCGAGGCGTTCAAGTGGATCCAGCGCGCGGCGATGGACAGGCGTTCCACGATGAAGGCCGTCGCACAGGTCGTGCTGGAAACCCTGGGCGGTGAACCGGACGCTTGAGCGAAGTGTCCGGAACCCGGCTGTATCGAGCAGCTGCGTCGACGTTCGAAACCTCGCGCAGCGCTACAGCCGTGTAAACACTGTGCGCCTTCAGATAACAGTCAGGTCACAGGGCTTTCTTGAAGGATCGCGAAACGGTTCCAAGGTCTAGCGTCTGATCCCACAGCGAGCGCCAGTTCGGGTGGCGCGAGCACCGGCTGATCTTAGGAGCGTGGGATGGCTAGACGAACACTTGTGCGTACTGCTGCAGTTCTCGGCGCGGCATCACTGGCACTTGCAGGCTGTAGCTCGGACAAGTCGGATGACTCGTCTTCGAGTGGCTCTACGTCCGGCGCTTCTGCCGCGACGACATCCGTCACGACCGATTGCACCCCGGAGCAGGCCAAGGCCGGCGCCACCCCGTCCACGGAAGCGCTGCGCATCGGCACGCTTCTTCCCGACACCGGCAGCTTGTCCTTCCTCGGGCCGCCGATGGTCGCGGGCACCCAGCTGGGAGTCAACGACGTCAACGCAGCCGGAGGCGTTCTCGGCCAACCGGTCCAGCTGATTCCCGGCGATTCGGGGGACACCACAACGGACACCGCCAACACCACCGTCGACCGCGAATTGGCTGCAGGCACTCAGGTCATCGTCGGCGCCGCGTCATCGTCGGTCTCGCTCAAGGTGATCGACAAGATCGCCAGCGCAGGCGTCGTGATGTTCTCGCCTGCCAACACCTCGGACCAATTCGTTTGCTACCCCGACAAGGGCATGTACTTCCGCACCGCTCCGACGGACGTACTGCAGGCTCAGGCCGTCGCACAGCTCATTTCGGACGATGGTGGTCAGCGCGTAGCGATCATGGCCCTCAACGACCCGTACGGGACGGGTCTGGCGGACAACATCGAAAAGAATCTGATCGATTCGGGTGTCCCGTCCGATCAGATCGAGAAGATCATCTACGACCCGAACGCACAGTCGTTCAACTCCGAAGTCGATCAGGTCAAGAACTTCAATCCGGATGCAGTGGCATTGGTGGGCTTCGAAGAGTCGGCGAAGATCATCACGCGCATGCACGAAGTGGGCATCGGTCCGTCGGACGGAATGGCGATGTACGGCGTGGACGGCAACATGGGTAACGCGCTGGGCGAATCCGTGGCGAAGCCGTTGCTCGACACGATGCAGGGAACTACGCCCCTGACGGACGTCGGAGCTGCCTTCCAGGATCGTCTGAAGGCTGTGAACCCCTCCCTGATCGACTTCAACTACGCCGGAGAGTCGTACGACGCGGTGGTGATCTCAGCGCTCGCTGCCGAGCAGGCGAAGTCGACGGCCGGTACGGACATCGCAGCCAACATCAACAGCGTCACCGAAGGTGGCACCAAGTGCACGTCCTATGTCGAGTGCCTGCCGTTGGTGAAGGCGGGAACCGACATCGACTACGACGGCATCACCGGTGAGTTGGACTTCAACGATTCGGGAGAACCGTCCATCGGTTCGTACGGAAAGCTCAAGTTCGGCCCTGAGAACACTCTGACCACAGAAGGATTCGTGGTCGTGGGCAAGTAAGCAGCCAACGAGAATGGGCCAGGGTCGAGAGACCCTGGCCCATTCTCGTGTCTGTTCTACTTCTCTTTGCTGCCAGCGAGCGTTCCCAAGTACAACTCGATCACCTTGGGGTCGTTCATCAGATTGGCGCCGGTGTCGGTGTACGCGTTCTTACCCTGATCGAGTACGTAGCCGCGGTCGCAGATCTGAAGGCAGCGGCGCGCGTTTTGCTCGACCATGATGACCGAGACACCCGCAGCATTGATCTTCTTGCAGCGGATGAACACCTCGTCCTGGAACATGGGGGACAGGCCCGCGGACGGTTCGTCGAGCAGCAGCACCGACGGATCCATCATCAGGGCCCGGCCCATCGCGACCATCTGGCGTTCGCCGCCGGAGAGTGCGCCGGCCTTCACCTTTCGTCGTTCACTCAGAAGAGGGAACAGTTCACTCACGAAGGCGAATCGTTCCGCGAATGCCTTGGGACGCAGATAAATGCCCATTTCGAGGTTTTCTTCGATGGTCAGAGTCTGAAAGACGTTCTGTGTCTGAGGGACGTACCCGACTCCCTTCTGGACGAGGACATGAGCGGGCGCAGATGTGATGTTGTCCTCGCGGAGGGTGACCGACCCTTCGCGTACCGGTATCAGTCCGAACAGTGATTTCAAGAGTGTCGATTTGCCTGCGCCGTTCGGTCCGATGATCCCGACGATTTCTCCTTCCTTCAGGAAGAAGTTGCATTCACGCAGGATGTTGACGCCCGGAATGTAGCCCGCGACGAGGCTGTCGGCGCGGAGCAGGGCACCGGCCGACAGTCGCTGATGCTCCTCGGCAGTCGCGGCGAATTCTGCAGGCGTGAGTGAACGTGCTTGGTTCTCGCTCATGGCTTCTCATGCCTTCCGCGCGGTTCCTCGGGACTCGATTCCAGCGCAGCGGCGAGATCGGCCGGAAGGTTGTCGATGTCGGGCTCCGACAGATCCCCACCTGTTTCGAGGGTTTCGACCTCGGCTTCAGCCAGAGCGGCGGCCAGAACGGCCGTCTCGCCCACCGGATTTCCGCTGTCGTCGAACTCGAGGGCCTGGTCATGGTGGCTGCCCAGATATGCGTCGACGACGGCAGTGTTGGACGAGAGCTCGTCCGGGGTGGATTCGGCGATGACGCTGCCCTGTGCCATGACCACCACCCAATCGCTGATGTCTCGGATCACGTCCATGTCGTGCTCGACGAACACGACCGTCATTCCGTCGTCGCGCAGTGACTTGATGTGTCCGAGCAGGCTTTGCGTCAGAGCAGGATTGACCCCTGCCATCGGTTCGTCGAGCATCACCACCGAGGGAGAGGTCATGAGTGCGCGAGCCATTTCGAGCAGTTTGCGCTGCCCACCGGAGAGCGAACCGGCGAGGTCGTCTGCCTTGGTGTCGAGTTTGAATCGCGCGAGGAGTTCGTTGGCGCGTTCGGTGATCTCGCGTTCCTGCCCTTTCCAGATCCACGGGACGAGAGAAGCGAAGATGCGTTCACCTCGTTGGCCGGTGGCACCCAGTCGTACGTTGTCCAGCACCGTGAGTTTGGAGAGCGCCTTGGTCAACTGGAACGTCCGTACCACTCCTTTCCTGGCTACCTGGTGGGGATACATGCGGCCCAGCGATTGACCGTCCATCGACCACGTACCGGTGTCCGGCCGGTCGAATCCGGTGAGGAGGTTGAAGAGCGTCGTTTTTCCAGCACCGTTGGGGCCGATCAGACCCGTGATGCACCCGCGTTGAATCTCGAGGTGATCGACGTCGACAGCCTTGAGACCGCCGAACGTCCGCGAAACGTGGTCAGCGACCAGTACCGGGTCGGGTTTCGCCGATCCGGGAAGGTGAGGAACGTCGGCAAAGATCTGTGCTCTGGTATCGGCGTCAAGCATTGAGTTGCACCTCCCGCTTGTTACCCAGTATTCCCTGCGGTCTGAAGACCATCAGGAGAGCGATCATCAACCCGAGCAGGACATACCTGGTGGCTCCGACTTGCTGTTCCGTCAGTGAAAGCAGCGGATTTTCGCCGGAGATCGCCTGACGCAACAATGCATCGGGGATGGCGAGGAGGAACCAGAACAACATTGCGCCGACCACCGGGCCGAATACCGTTGCCGCCCCGCCCAGAATCAGTGCGCCGAACGCGAAGAACGTCTGCGCGGTCGAGTAGAAGTCCGGGTTGATGGACTTGGTCTGCAGGGCGTTGAACACACCGGCCAGACCACCGATCACGCCGCCGAGAACCAGCGCCTGCATCTTGTACACGAAGACGTTCTTGCCCAACGATCGCGCTGCGTCCTCGTCTTCACGCACCGCCTTGAGGACACGCCCCCACGGACTGTGCGTCAAGAGGTAGACGAATCCGCACAAGATCAACACGAGGGTCCACCCCACGACCATCGACCAGAGGTCGTCTCCGTAGAACTTCACGCCGAGAAACGAGTACTGCTTGGCCGAGTCGAAGGGGCTCAGTGCGGTGAACGGGTCTGCGAAACCGAACAGGCCATTGGTGGAACCGGTCACCGAATCCGACGCGGTCGAGCGGAAGATCAGACGCAGGATCTCCGACGCGGCGATGGTGACGATGGCGAGATAGTCGGCGCGCAGACGCAGCGTCGGGATACCGAGCACGAGTGCGAGGAGACCGGCTGCGGTGAGTCCGACGAGGATGCCGAGCCACAACGGCTGGTCGTAGGTCACGGTCATGATGCCGACGCCGTAGCCGCCCAGGAGGGCGAAACCGATCTGACCGAAGTTGAGCAGTCCGGCGTAGCCGAAGTGCAGGTTCAGCCCGATTGCCAGCAGTGCGTAGAAGATTGCCGACGGCCCGATCAACTGGGCGAAGGAAACCTGGAAAGCTCCCATGATGTCCATATTCGTCACCCGATCCTTTGTCTGGATCCGAGGATGCCCTGGGGGCGAACCACGAGGATCACGATCAAGACGAGAAGTCCGCCGATGTATTTGAGGTCGGGGTTGATGATGAGCGTCGAGAGTTGGACCAGAAGTCCGACGATGACGCAGCCGAGTAGCGCCCCGTACGCGGTTCCCAGACCACCGAGGGTGATTCCGGCGAACATGAGCAGCAAGAGTTTGAAGCCCATTTCCCACTGGACGCGTCCGCCGAGTTCGGAGATACCGAACAGCACACCGCCGAGGGCGGCCAATCCGCCGCCGAGACCCCAGACGAACATGATCACGCGTTCGACGTTGATTCCCGAGGACGCGGCGAGGTCACGATTGTCGGAGACAGCGCGCATGGCCTTTCCGATCCGAGTCTTCTGCAGGAGAAGGGCGACGCCGACCAGGACGACCAGACTGACGATCATGACTATCGCGTTGGCGTCGGTCAGTGCGATCGGGCCCCAGTTCTTCTCGACCTGGCCCTGGTAGTCGTCGAACGGTTCGGCGCGGTCGGAGAAGAAGATCAGGATCAAGTAGCGCAGGGAAATCGCGAGACCGATCGAGACCACCAATTGTGCGATCAACCCGGTCTTGCGCTTGCGCAGTGGTTTCCAGACGATCCCGTTGGTCAGCAGGCCGATAGCGATGCCGACCAAGATCGCGAGGATCGTGGCCGGAATCAGCGGAACGCCGAAGGACGTGTTGATCACCCACGCAGCAACGGCTCCCAACGTCACCATCTCGCCGTGAGCAAAGTTGGTCAGGCCCGTGGTGCCGTAGATCAGGCTCAAACCCACTCCGGCGATCGCGATCACGAGGCCGAACCGCAGGCCGTCGACCGTCGTGCGAATCAGCTTCTCGCCGAAGCTGACATTCGAGGCGGTACGTACCTCGCCGAATGAGAAGATCACGGTGTTCGCGCGGCCGGCCACCACCTCGCGTTCGACAGCGGCTTGCACACTGACCCCGTCGGGGAGTGTGTCGGCAACGATCTCGAAGGTGTAGGTGCCCGGTGCCACGGCCAGTTCCCAACGGCCGTTGGATGCCGATTCTCCGGTGGCGACTTCGGTGCCGGAAGAATCGAGTGCACGCACGGTGACGCCTGCGAGGCGTGTGCCGCCGTTGTTGAGATTGCCGCTGACGGGGACAGCGTTGTCGGGAACCGGTGCTGTCGGCGGTGCAGGGGAAGTGGTCGGTTCCTGAGCCGAAGCAGTTCCGGCCAGGCTGAGTAATGCGAAGAACGTCAGTAATGCAAAGGCCAGTAGTCGGCTGAGTGTCGCGAGGGTCTGCCGTTTCACTACGGGTGGGGCCACGTACGTCCTCCGAGCGGGTCGGGAATAGCGCGTCTGGACAAAGGTGCCGCGCAGCAGAGGGATTGTTCCGTTGCTGCGATTTCCGGACTCTAACGGCTCCGTTCGCTTCAGATGGGGTTCTGAGATTTCCGGGATGTTTCGGTTCCGTATCGAAGGGCAATGGCTGCATCAATTGTCCGATTCTTGCGTCTGTTCCTGCATAAACAACGGCGAAGGCGTCGATGTCGGTCGCGATCCCTAGACTGATGAACCGTGAGCCCCGCAACCACAACTCGGTCCAGCACGTCCACCGCTCCAGCCGGCACCACCGGCAAGGCGGACGATCGCCCTCTCTTGATGCTTCTCGACGGGCATTCGTTGGCGTTCCGCGCCTTCTACGCGCTGCCCGCAGAGAACTTCAAGACACACAGTGGTCAGGCCACCAACGCGGTGTACGGCTTCACGTCGATGTTGATCAATCTTCTTCGTGACGAGCAGCCCACCCACTTGGCCGCGGCCTTCGACGTGTCGCGTCAGACGTTTCGCGCCGACCTGTTCCCCGAGTACAAGGCACAGCGCGCGAAGGCTCCGGACGAATTCAAGGGCCAGATCGACATCACCAAGGACGTTCTCGGCGCGCTGGGCATCCCGGTCATGGCCGAGGAAGGTTTCGAAGCCGACGACGTGATCGCCACGTTGACCACGCAGGCGGAGGCACTCGGATACCGGGTTCTCGTCGTGACCGGTGACCGCGACTCGCTGCAGTTGGTGACCGACAACGTCACTGTGCTCTACCCGAAGAAGGGCGTCTCGGAGCTCACCCGATTCACGCCGACTGCGGTAGAGGAGAAGTACAGCCTCAGCCCGTCGCAGTATCCGGATTTTGCTGCCCTGCGCGGCGACCCGAGTGACAACCTCCCCGGCATCCCCGGCGTCGGCGAGAAGACCGCCACCAAGTGGATCCGTGAGTACGGCGACCTGCAGGGACTGGTCGACAACGTGGACAAGGTTCGCGGCAAGGTGGGGGACTCGCTACGCGAGAACCTCGCGAACGTCCTGCTCAACCGTCAGCTCACCGAGATGGTTCGCGACGTTCCGTTGCCGTACACGCCCGAGCAGTTGGTGTTGGCTCCGTGGGACCGCGAGAAGATTCATGCGTTGTTCGACGATCTCGAGTTCAAGGTTCTCCGCGATCGGCTGTTCGCCACCCTGTCGTCGTCCGAGCCCGAAGCAGAGGAAGGGTTCGAGGTCAGCGGCGACGCACTCGCCCCCGGTGCGGTTGCCGCATGGCTCGACGCCCACGCGCGAACCGGTGAGCGTCACGGCGTGACGGTGCTCGGAACCAGAACTCCGTTTGCCGGCGACGTCACTGCGATCGCGATCGCGGCCTCGGACGGTGAATGTGCATACATCGCGGCATCGACGGCAACGCCGGAAGACGAAGCAGCTCTCGGTGATTGGCTCGCCGACCCATCGCAGCCGAAGGCCCTGCACGAAGCCAAATGGGCGATCCACGCTCTGCGTGGGCGGGGTTGGACGCTCGGTGGACTGACCAGCGACACCGCTCTGGCCGCATACCTCGTCCGGCCGGGTCAGCGCAGCTTCAACCTCGACGACCTCTCGCTCCGCTACCTCAAGCGCGAACTTCGCGCCGAAACATCCGGCCAGGAACAGCTTTCACTGCTCGACGACACCGAACAGCTCGATGCCGAAGCGGCTGAGACCGCGATGCTCAGCGCTCAGGCCGTTCTCGACTTGGCAGCTGCGCTGGACACCGAGTTGGAGTCGATCGAGTCCAAGTCGCTGCTCTCCGACATGGAACTGCCGTTGACGATCGAGCTCGCCCAGATCGAGGCCACCGGCATCGCCGTCGACAGCGCGCATCTGCATGATCTTCAGAGCCGTTTCGCCTCCCAGGTCGCCGACGCCGCCAATTCCGCGTACGAGGTGATCGACAAGCAGATCAACCTGGGTTCGCCGAAGCAGTTGCAGGTGGTCTTGTTCGAAGAACTCGACATGCCCAAGACCAAGAAGACGAAGACGGGCTACACCACCGACGCCGAGGCGTTGCAAGGTCTGTTCGACAAGACAGGACACCCGTTCCTCGAACACCTTCTCGCGCACCGTGATGCGACGCGTATGAAGGTGACCGTCGACGGTCTTCTCAAGGCCGTCGCCGAAGACGGTCGCATCCACACGACGTTCAACCAGACGGTTGCCGCAACCGGGCGTCTGTCGTCGACCGATCCGAACTTGCAGAACATCCCGGTGCGAAACGACGCGGGACGCGAGATTCGCGACGGATTCGTAGTCGGGCAGGGTTTCGACGTTCTGCTCACTGCCGACTACAGCCAGATCGAAATGCGCATCATGGCGCACGTGTCCGGCGACGAGGGACTGATCGAGGCATTCAACACCGGTGAGGACCTGCACAGCTTTGTCGGCTCGCGCGCATTCGGTGTACCGATCGAAGAGGTAACACCTGAACTGCGGCGCCGGGTCAAGGCGATGTCTTACGGTCTGGCCTACGGGCTGAGTGCCTACGGTTTGGCGTCGCAGCTGAAGATTTCGACCGAAGAAGCGAAGCAGCAGATGGATGCGTACTTCGCTCGTTTCGGCGGCGTGCGGGACTATCTCCACGCGGTGGTCGAGCAGGCACGTAAGGACGGTTACACCTCGACGCTCTACGGTCGTCGTCGCTACCTGCCGGACCTCAACAGCGACAACCGTCAGCGTCGTGAGGTCGCCGAACGTGCTGCCCTGAATGCGCCGATCCAGGGCACCGCAGCCGACATCATCAAGGTTGCGATGATCAATGTTCAGAAGGCTCTCGCCGACGCCGGATTGAAGTCGCGCATGCTGTTGCAGGTGCACGACGAATTGGTGCTCGAAGTGGTCGCCTCCGAGTTGGAGGAAGTCACCGGACTGGTCAAGGACAAGATGGCCACAGCCATCGAGTTGTCGGTACCCCTGGATGTTTCGGTGGGAACCGGTCGAAGCTGGGACAGCGCGGCTCACTGAGTCGGCTTCAAGACAGTCTGGCCACGAAAAGAGCGCGCTCCGAATCGAATTCGATTCAGAGCGCGCTCTCTTTCACTATTCAGCTGAAGCGGTCTGCTCTGCGATCTGCTTGCGGACCTCGTCCATGTCAAGTGCCTTGACCTGAGTGACGAGCTCTTCGAGCTGAGCAGCGGGGAGAGCGCCGGCCTGGTTGAACACGAGCACGCCTTCGCGGAAAGCCATGATCGTGGGGATCGAGCGGATGTTGGCGGCTGCAGCGATTCCCTGCTCGGCCTCGGTGTCGACCTTTGCGTGAACGACGTCGGCGTGCTTCTCCGAAGAGGCTTCGAACGTCGGCGCGAACTGGCGGCACGGGCCGCACCAGGAGGCCCAGAAGTCCACGAGGACGACGTCGCTGCCGTTGATCGTTTCGTCGAAGTTCTGCTGGGTGAGTGTCTGGGTGGCCACAGGGGTCCTTTCCATTGTGCGGGCTGTTGGTGTGTGCAACGCCCCGGAACCGCTGATTCTTCCCTGAGCCGATTTCAGCTTGCGTTCTCGGTCGCCCTAAACGTCCGGCGGTAGGCCTGGGGCGTGGTGCAGCGAAGCCGGATGAAGTGCTGGCGAAGCACGGCGCCGCCGCCGAAACCGACGCGTTCTGCGATGACGTCGACGGAGAGATCCGAATTCTCCAGGAGTTGCTGGGCGGCCAGTACCCGCTGATCACTGAGCCATCGGGCGGGCGTCGTTCCCGTTTCCGCTTGGAAACGGCGGGCAAACGTGCGAGCGGACATGTTCGCTCGGGCCGCGACCATACCGACGGTGAGATCGAGGGCGAGATTCTCCGTCATCCAGTCGAGGAGTGGAGCAAGGGTTGCACTCGGCGTCGAGGTGAGGGGAGTGGCGACGTACTGGGCCTGCCCACCGTCGCGGTGGGGTGGCACCACCATCCTCCTCGCGATGCCGTTGGCCACGCGAGAACCCTGTTCCTTCCGCACGATGTGCAGGCACAAGTCGATTCCTGCCGCGGTGCCTGCGCTGGTGAACACCGGATCCTCGTCCACGTAGAGCACGTCCGGATCGACCTTGGCTTCCGGATACGTCTGCGCCAGCCTTTCTGCGTGACGCCAATGCGTCGTGCATCGCTTGCCGTCCAGGAGTCCTGCCGCCCCGAGGACGAACGCTCCGGTGCACAGGCTGGCCACCTTGGCGCCGCGGGCCACAGCCTCACGCAGTTTGACCAACAGGGGATCGACACTCGAGTCGGGACTCGGTGAACACATGTAGGCGTCGCCTGCGTCGTAGGTTCCGCCGGCGGAAACGACGATGAGATCGGCGTCGTCGAGGGAATCGAGGTTGTACGGAACATCGATGTTGTAGCCGAAGCGCGTTCGGATCGGGCCCGGAACAGCGGCGATCAGAGAGAAGTCGTAAGTCGGGAGGCCGTCGTCGGATCGGTCGAAGCCGAATACTTCACATGCCACGCCGAGTTCGAACGCCTCGGTCATCGGCATCAGTGGGACCACCACTTTCGCGAGCATCTTTCGAGTGTGACAGAAAAAAGGCAAAGTGGCAGAAAATCGTCCAAGTCTGGCTTTTCTGCCACTATTCCTGTGTCGGACATTCCGTCAGGCTGGACACATGGCAATCATCGTCGTCAGCCTCCTGGTCCTACTGGTCCTGAACGTACTAGCTCTTGCCGGACGCACACCCGACACTCGTCACGATGTCAGTCCGCATGGAGACTTCACCCTTTGAGGGCAAGTCTGGCCATTCAATACACCGCAGCTGCGCTGGTGTGGGGAGCCAGTTTCCTCTTCATGAAGATCGGGCTCGAAGGTCTGTCCTTCACGCAGGTGGTTCTGTGGCGCTTGGTCTTCGGTGCGCTCGCGCTGATTCTCGTGTCAGCGGTCAGCCGGATCGGCCTACCGCGGGAATTTCGCGTCTGGAAGCACATGGCGCTTCTCGCAGCGACGCAATGCATCGTGCCATGGCTGCTGTTCAGTTGGGCGGAGCAGAACATGTCCTCGGGGCTCGCGAGCATCTACAACGCCACCACGCCGCTGATGACAATGGCTGTCTCCCTTGCCTTCCTGCCGGGGGAAACGCTGACGCGATACAAGTCGCTGGGGTTGCTTCTCGGATTCGGAGGAGTGCTGATCGTGTTGGCGCCGTGGAATCTCGGCGTCGCCGGAAGTGTGAGTGCTCAGGTCGCTTGCCTGGGAGCGACTGCGTCGTACGGCATTTCGTTTGTCTACCTCAGACGTTTCGTGCTTCCGCTCGGTGTCGACACTCGTGCGGTCGCGCTTATGCAGATCAGTATCGGCGCTTTCGTGATGGTTCTGGCCTCTCCGATCGTCGCAAGCGCGCCGATGCACCTGACGCCGGCAGTTGTCCTGTCGATGATCGCGCTGGGCGCACTGGGGACCGGACTCGCATTCATCTGGAACACCAACGTCGTTCGCGGGTGGGGGCCGACAGCGGCATCCACCGTCACTTACCTCAGCCCAGTGGTGGGCGTCGCGCTCGGCGCAATCGTGTTGGACGAAAGCGTTGGCTGGAATCAGCCTGTTGGTGCACTGGCGGTGATCGCGGGAATCCTGGTGACCCGACGTGCAACCCGCTCTGTCACAGCGGCGGCGTCAGTAACCATTCCGTCTTCCGTTCACCGTCCCAGCGCCTGATCGCGCCGCTGTGCCCGAGAATCACGTCGGTACCGACCAAGCCGATGGCTTCGCCCAGACGTGCAGGTTCGACGCGTCGGGCGAGCGTTACATGCGGCGTCCACCCGCCGGGCTCGACGTGGGCGGGAAGTGCCGTCGAGCCAGCTGTGGCTTCGGCTATTTCCCGGTGCAGGTGAAGGAGTGCGCGCGAAGGAATGACCGAGCGCGCCAAGACCATCTGCTTGCCGCCGAACACGACGTAGCCGCCGAGTCGGACTTCGAAGTCCGGGGCCGAGAAGCGCCGTTTCAACTGTTCGTCGATCTCCGCGGGGACCTCGCGGGCGACGAACAGCGTTATGTGCGGGCGGTTGGACGGGCCGTGATGGGACGCCTGACTCGGTAATCCGGCGTCGGCGAGAAGCTGCCATTGTGCTCGGACTGCCGACTCACTAACCGGATCGAGGAGCAATTCCACCGACTGGACCATGGTGAGCAATGATTGCCTGATGACAGGTGCGAGCGCAATCGGTACTTCGGCCATGCGGCTGGGACTCATGCACGGCGACGGAATCGGCCACGAAATCGTCCCGGCGACACGGCAGATCGTGGATGCGGCGCTGTCATCGGTTCATGCTCCTCCCGTCGAGTGGGTCGAGCTTCCGCTCGGGAGTACAGCCATCGACACTCATGGCACGCCGATTCCCGACGAGACCATCGATGTGTTGGGACAGCTGCAGGGCTGGATCCTCGGACCCCATGACAGCGCGTCGTATCCCGAGAGGTTTCGCGGACAACTCACCCCCGGCGGCGTCATCCGGAAGAAGTTCGAGTTGTTCGCGAACATCCGACCGGCAGCAGCGTTCCCCGGCGTCAAGGCGATGGTCCCCGACATGGATCTGGTGATCGTCCGCGAGAACACCGAGGGGTTGTACGCGGATCGGAACATGGCGGTCGGCAGCGGCGAATTCATGCCGACGCCCGACATCGCGCTGGCCGTCGGCGTGTTCACCCGCGCTGCGTGTGAACGGATCGCACGCACTGCCTTCGCGTTGGCGTCGCGTCGGCGCAGTCACGTCACGATAGTCCACAAGGCGAACGTCCTCACGCTGACCACCGGCCTCTTCCGCGACGCCTGCAGAACCGTCGCCGCAGAGTTCCCACACGTGGTCGTCGACGACGAGCACGTCGACGCGATGGCGGCGCACCTGGTTCGGCGCGGCGGCGACTTCGATGTCGTGGTGACCGAAAACATGTTCGGCGACATTCTGTCCGATCTGGCGGGCGAGCTGTCCGGTTCACTCGGAACCGCACCGTCGATCAACGCTTCCGAGACACAGGTCATGGCTCAGGCTGCGCATGGTGCAGCACCCGACATCGCCGGGAAGAACCGGGCGAACCCGACGGCACTGTTCCTCTCCAGCGCGATGATGCTCGACTGGCTCGGTGATGCACGGGGAGATCGGTTGTTGTCTGCGGCAGCACGCCGGATTTCAGATGCCGTTCGCACGACCATCGCGTCGGGCATCGCGACCGCCGACCTCGGCGGTTTGGCATCGACCAGCGAATTTTCCGAAGTCGTGTACGCACACACTCTGCGTCGCTGATTCTTGTACGACAGGCCGGAATCTTGCGAAGTCGGCGACGGTGGAACTCCTGCCGTAACCTACCGTTCGACTGAATTTCGGATGGACGTTGCAAGTGCGGCGATCGACGAGTGGAGAGCAGAGTCGTGGTCGATGAAAACGCACGGGCACCAAGGCCACGTGGCGTGAGTTATGGCTCGAGCAGCGGCGGGCGTTTGCGCGCCAACGTGGTGCGAGTCCTGTTGGTGGGCTTGATCGTCGCACTGTGCGGCGGATGTGTCACCAACAACGAGGGTCTCGTTCCCGAAGGACCGCCGCTCGATATCCAGAAGGTGCCCGAGATCGCCGCACTTCTGCCGCCCAAGGTCACGGATTCGGGCAAGCTGCAGGTCGGCGTCAACATTCCGTACGCCCCAAACGAATTCAAAGACGAGAATGGCAAGATCGTCGGTTTCGACGTCGACCTGATGAATGCCGTTGCCGCCGTGCTCGGGGTCGAAGCTGTCTTCAACCAAGCCGACTTCGACAAGATCATCCCCGCTATCCAGTCTGGAAGTTACGACCTCGGCATGTCCTCGTTCACCGACTCCAAGGAGCGCGAGAAGACGGTCGACTTCGTCACGTACTACAGCGCGGGTATCCAGTGGGCGCAACGGCCGGACAAGCCAGTCGATCCGAACAACGCATGCGGGCTGCGAGTGGCGGTGCAGACCACGACCACCGAGGACATCGACGAGGTGCCTGCCAAGAGCGAGGCATGCGTGGCCGAGGGCAAGCCCCCGATCGACAAGATCAAGTACGACAGCCAGGACGACGCGGCCAACGCGCTCATTCTCGGTCGAGTCGACGCGCTGTCCGCTGATTCGCCAGTGACCGGCTATGCGATCAAACGGAGCAAGGGCCGGATGGAAGCTGCGGGAGAACCCTTTGATTCGGCGCCTTACGGCTGGCCGATCGTGAAGGGTTCCGCCCTTGGACCCGCCCTGCAGCAGGCAATGCAGTACCTGATCGACAACGGCGTCTATCAACAGATCGCGCAGACCTGGAGTGTCGAGGCCGGCGTCATCGAAGTATCCAAGATCAACGGCGCGGAGAGCTGATGAACATGACAACAACTGAGACTGGCGAGCCTGCGCCGATCAAGGCGATCCCACTGCGCAGACCGGGCCGATGGGTCGCAGCAGTCGTGGTGGTGGTCCTCGTGGGGCTCTTTATCTACGGTTCGGCGACCAATGAACAGTTCGGCTGGGCGACTTACCGCCAGTACCTCTTCGACGCTCGGATCTCGAAGGCCGCCTGGGTCACCATTCAACTGACAATTCTGTCGATGGCGGCCGCGATCGTTCTGGGCATCGTCCTTGCGGTAATGCGGCTGTCGCCGAACCCGGTGTTGAAGTCCGCTGCCTGGGTGTATTTATGGGTCTTCCGCGGCACGCCCGTCTACGTCCAGCTTGTCTTCTGGGGGCTCTTCCCGTCGATCTACAAGAGCATCGATCTCGGTATTCCGTTCGTCCATCAGTTCGTGCATTTCGACATGCAAGATCTCCAGGCGGCGTTTCTCTTCGCAGTCATCGGACTCGCGTTGAACGAGGCGGCGTACATGGCCGAAATCGTCCGTGCAGGTATCGCCTCGGTCAACGAAGGACAGACCGAGGCGTCAGTGGCCTTGGGAATGACGTGGGGTCAGACGATGCGGCGAACGGTCCTTCCCCAGGCGATGCGGGTGATCATCCCACCAACCGGCAACGAGTTGATCAGCTTGCTCAAGACGACTTCACTGGTGACCGCCGTGCCGCTGAGTACCGAACTCTACGGACGAGCGCGAGACATATCCGGTGCAAATTTCGAGCCGATTCCTCTCTTGATGGTCGCGGTTACGTGGTACCTCGCAATGACCAGTGTTCTCATGGTCGGCCAGTACTACGTCGAACGCCACTATTCGAAAGGGTCGACGAGGACGCTCACCACTCGTCAGCTTCAGGCACTCGCCGACGCACAGGGCAAAGAAACGGTAGTGGAGACACTCCCGGATATTCCAGGAGGAGAACGCAGATGACACCGATGGTGAAGGCAGACCGAGTCTGTAAGAACTTCGGCGCGCTCGAGGTTCTCAAAGGGGTCTCACTCGAGATCGACCCCGGCCAGGTCCTGTGCCTCGTCGGGCCGTCCGGTTCGGGCAAGTCGACGTTCTTGCGCTGCATCAATCACCTCGAGCAGGTCAACGCCGGCCGACTGTACGTCGACGGCGACCTGGTGGGCTACTCGGAGAAGAACGGCAAACTGTACGAACTGCACCCACGAGCAGCGGCCAAACAACGCCGCGACATCGGGATGGTGTTTCAGCACTTCAATCTGTTCCCTCACCGCACCGCTCTCGAGAACATCATCGAAGCGCCGACACAGGTCAAGCGCGTCAGTAAGAAGAAGGCCGTCGAACGCGCGAAGGATCTCCTCGATCAGGTCGGGTTGAGCGCCAAAGCCAACGCCTACCCGGCCCAGTTGTCGGGCGGTCAGCAGCAAAGAGTTGCCATCGCTCGCGCCCTCGCGATGGACCCGAAGCTCATGCTGTTCGACGAGCCGACGTCCGCGCTCGACCCCGAACTCGTCGGTGAAGTTCTCACCGTGATGAAGCAGTTGGCCAAAGAAGGCATGACGATGGTGGTCGTCACCCACGAGATGGGTTTCGCCCGCGAGGTCGCAGACCAGTTGGTGTTCATGGACGGGGGAGTTGTGGTCGAGGCAGGCGAGCCGCGGGAACTCCTGGCCAATCCGCAGCACGATCGGACCAAGGCGTTCCTGTCGAAGCTGCTGTAGCCGTCAGGGTTTGACGGCGCTGAAAATTGCAGTGCCCGGAAAGAGTTGGCCGCGCAGGGGACTCCACTGTCCCCATTCGCGGTCCAACCACTCCGGCCATTCGGGCTCGATGATGTCGCGGACCTGGAGTCCGGCCGCGACGATCTCGCGAACCCGGTCGCCGATGGTGCGGTGATGCTCGACGTAGGTGGGGACTCCGTTGTCGTCGACCTCGACGTACGGGGTGCGGTCGAAGTAGGGGAGGGTCGCGGTCAAGCCCTTGGGCCCGGGATCGTCGGGGAAGATCCATCGGATCGGATGGTTGACGGCAAAGACCCACGATCCGCCGGGACGCAGAACCCGGGCGACTTCGTTCATCACCTGCTGCGAATCGGCCACGAACGGCACAGCACCGAACGCCGAGCAGGCGATGTCGAAACTCTCGTCGGCGAACGGCAGGAGTTCCGCACTCGCCTGAATCAACGGGACTGCCGGTCCGCCGGCATTCATCGCGTCCTGCCCGCGGGCGAGCATCCCCATCGAGATGTCGAGACCGACGGCCCGAGCACCGTGTCCGGCGAGCCATCGGGCGCACGGCGCCGATCCGCAACCCACTTCCAATATGTCTTTGTCGACTATGTCGCCGAGCAAGTGATGATCGCCCTCGTGCAGCCCTTCGGGGCACCAGACGAATTCACCTTCGGCGCTGTTCACGCCCAGAAACTCGCCGTGGGTTCGGTGGTAATCGTCGGCGTCGGCGTCCCACCACGCACGGCTGGCGCGGTCGCTGGCACTCGAATCGACACGGACCCGGCCGACGCCGCTGGTACCGAGAATGGAATTGGCGGCGGCATGGCGCTCGTCAGACATGAACAACACAGTAGAACGGGTGACGCGGGCGCAGGGTACCCGGGTTTGCCCGGCAAGATAGCCGACGCGTAGTCTTACTCACGCGAGTGTCTGTCATCCGACCGATTGTCTATACGAGATCTTTACCAAGGTCTCGGAATCAGTCGGACCGAGAGAGCTCGCGGTGCGCTTCCGCGGTGTGGAATGTGATCCGGTATTCGGTTGTTCGTAATTGATGCAGCTGGGTACTTCGATCAAGTACTTCACAAAGTACTTCCAACATTTGTACGCCACAGTTGCGCATCTCGTCCGACAAAATCCATCAACCGACCACAACTCGTCCGGAGCAATTCAACATATGCCCTCCACAACCGTCACCTCGCCGCAGGTTGCCATTAACGACATTGGCTCCGCCGAGGACTTCCTCGCCGCCATCGATGCCACGATCAAGTACTTCAACGATGGTGACATCGTCGAAGGAACCATCGTCAAGGTCGACCGCGACGAGGTTCTGCTCGACATCGGTTACAAGACCGAAGGCGTCATCCCTTCTCGTGAGCTCTCCATCAAGCACGACGTCGACCCCAACGAGGTCGTCTCCGTGGGAGATGCGGTCGAGGCTCTCGTCCTCACCAAGGAGGACAAAGAAGGTCGACTGATCCTGTCGAAGAAGCGCGCTCAGTACGAGCGTGCCTGGGGCACCATCGAGGAGCTCAAGGAGAAGGACGAGGCCGTCAAGGGCACCGTCATCGAGGTCGTCAAGGGCGGCCTCATCCTTGACATCGGTCTTCGTGGCTTCCTCCCCGCTTCGCTCGTCGAAATGCGTCGCGTCCGCGACCTCCAGCCGTACGTCGGCAAGGAGATCGAGGCCAAGATCATCGAGCTCGACAAGAACCGCAACAACGTGGTCCTGTCGCGCCGTGCATGGCTCGAGCAGACTCAGTCCGAGGTTCGCAGCGAATTCCTGCACCAGCTCCAGAAGGGCCAGGTCCGCAAGGGCGTCGTGTCCTCCATCGTCAACTTCGGTGCATTCGTGGACCTGGGCGGCGTAGACGGTCTGGTTCACGTTTCCGAGCTGTCTTGGAAGCACATCGATCACCCGTCCGAGGTTGTCGAGGTCGGCACCGAGGTCACCGTCGAGGTTCTCGACGTCGACCTGGACCGCGAGCGCGTCTCCCTGTCGCTCAAGGCAACGCAGGAAGACCCGTGGCGTCAGTTCGCCCGCACGCACGCCATCGGCCAGATCGTGCCCGGCAAGGTCACGAAGCTGGTTCCGTTCGGTGCATTCGTGCGCGTCGAAGAGGGAATCGAAGGCCTCGTTCACATCTCGGAGCTCGCTGAGCGCCACGTCGAGGTTCCGGACCAGGTTGTCGGCGTCGGCGACGATGCACTCGTCAAGGTCATCGACATCGACCTCGAGCGTCGTCGTATCTCGCTGTCGCTGAAGCAGGCCAATGAGGATTACAACGCCGAGTTCGATCCGTCCAAGTACGGCATGGCCGACTCGTACGACGAGCAGGGCAACTACATCTTCCCCGAGGGCTTCGATCCCGAGACCAACGAATGGCTCGAGGGCTTCGACAAGCAGCGTGAAGAGTGGGAGAACCGCTACGCCGAGGCTGAGCGTCGCCACAAGATGCACACCACTCAGATGGAGAAGACCGCTGCAGACGAGGCCGCTGAGGCTGCCACCGCTGCTGCCGGCTACTCCTCGGAGACGGCTGCTGCAGACGATGCTGAGGCTCCGGCTGCTGCCGGCTCCGCTCCGGCAGAGTCCGCTGGCGGATCGCTCGCCAGCGATGCACAGCTCGCCGCACTTCGTGAGAAGCTGTCGGGCAACGCATAAGGATTACCGCTTGATCTGATCAAGCGAGATCTGTGAAGAACCCCGCCCCTGCACTGTGCAGGGGCGGGGTTCTTTTCTCTGTCAAGTGTCACTTGCACACAAAGAATTCAGTGAGTGAACACAAAAATGACCGGCACCGAAGGGTTGCCGGTCATTTTGTACTTCGTGAAGAGAACTCAGTTTGCGGGAGCAGGCACCCAGTAGGTGGCAGTCGCTTCGGCTGTGCGCTTACGCATCGACGCGAAGCTGTGTCGGCCTTGGCTCACGAGCATCGTGAACCACGTACGACGGTGCTCTGCCAGGGCAAAAGCAACTTCGGGAAACTCTATGCAGTGCACGCCGTTCGGCATTCCGAGGCGGTGCTGACCGTGATGGTCGCGATCTGCTCGCATGGCGTCCACTTTCTCGAGAAGGTGCAGGTACAGGTGCGTTCGCTAGAACATAACCGCACAGTCACCGAAATTGTGGTATTTGAGCCTCGAATGCCCCGGCGTGTTCGATCGGTAGGCGTGTCTCGATCTCTCGGGCGCGGAGATGAGAGACTGTCGAGTGTGTTGAGAGTAGGCCTCACTGGAGGCATCGGAGCCGGTAAGTCGACAGTGTCGAAAATCCTCAGCGAACTGGGAGCCGTCATCGTCGATGCCGACCTGATCGCCCGAGAAGTGGTCGAGCCCGGCACTCCTGGCCTTGCCGCTCTGGTCGAGGCATTCGGCGACGGGATTCTGTCCGAGGACGGCAGCCTCAACAGACCTGCGCTGGCCTCGTTGGCGTTTGCCGACGACACCTCGCGCGGCACTCTCAACGGCATCCTCCACCCGTTGATCGGTACGCGGACGATGGAGCAGATCTCGTCTGCGCCGTCCGATGCAGTGCTCGTTCAGGACATTCCGCTGTTGGTCGAGGGTTCGATGGCGCCGGCATTCAATCTGGTCGTCATCGTCTACGTCGACGAGGAGGAACGAGTTCGACGTTTGGTGGGCTCACGCGGCATGCCGGAGTCCGACGCTCGTGCGCGAATCGCAGCGCAGGCAAATGACGATCAGCGTCGTGCTGTTGCCGACGTGTGGCTCGACAACAGCGGAGAGCCGGGTTCACTCGACGACGTGGTCCGCGATCTGTGGGCGAATCGACTTGTACCTTTCGAGAAGAACCTCCGCGAGGGCACAGTAGTACGCGCACTGCCGGAGCTGACTCCAGCCGACCCGTCGTGGCCGGCACAGGCCGAACGAATCATCGGCCGGTTGTCGCTGGCTTCCGGTGACCGCGCGCTCCGTATCGATCACATCGGATCTACCGCAGTGCCGGGTCTCGATGCCAAGGACGTGATCGACATTCAGATCACCGTCGAGCACCTCGGTGTTGCCGACGACCTCGCGGAAGATCTGGCCGCTGCCGGGTTCCCCCGGATCGAGCACATCGTCGCCGACGACCCGAAACCGTCGTACCTCGGCGGCGAGACCGATCCGGCGGTGTGGGCAAAGCGGATTCACGGCAGTGCCGATCCAGGGCGTCGCGCGAACATCCATATTCGGGTGGACGGTTGGCCCGGTCAGCAGTTCGCGATCCTCTTCCGCGACTGGCTTCGCGCCGATCCGTCGGCGCGTGCCGAGTACGCCGAACTCAAGGTCAAGGCAGCCGAGAGTGCCGCAGGCATCGACGACTACGCCTCGGCGATCGACGCCTACCTGGGAGTCAAGACCCCGTGGTTCGACGCCGCCTTCCACCGGGCGTGGGAGTGGGCCGAGAAATCAGGCTGGTCGCTCTGACCGCTCAGCGCCACGTGACCGGCATTCCCAACGCGCCCAGCCAGGCGTCGAGGTGGTGACCGTGGGCGGCGATGCCGTCGATTGCCCGCGCGGCATTCAACATTGCGCGTTCCGAGGTCTTCGGGTCGAGAATCCCGGCGGCGTTCGCCTCGAGAAGTTCGTCGACGTCGAGTAATTCGATGCTGTGTCCGGTCTGCACGACCAGGTCGAGGTAGTGGTCCTCTGAGGTCCACACATGCTCGCCGCGGGTGAATTCGCCGATGTCGACGTAGAAGTCCCAGTCACGGACGTGCTCGGGTGTGAAGTGGAATATCGATGCTCGAATTCCGAGTTCGGGGATGATCCAGGACTCCAGGTAGTGAAACTGGGGATGGTCGGCGTGGCGCGCCATGTACAGCCCCCACGGTTCCTCGCGGTAGTGCTCGACCGGGCGAACGAAACCCTTGGGATCGACGTTGGTGCGAGCTGCGATGTCGAAGGTTTCGACCTTCGGTCGGTGAATGTGGGGACGTTCCTCGCTCATGATCGATGAACCTACCGCCGAACTGCGTTTTCGGCTGAACGCGGACGAGCAGGCATTGTGTCGGTGGGTGCGCTTACCCTGGTTTCATGGCGTTTGCTTCCGAACATCCCGTGGTCGCGCATTCCGAGTTTCGGCCGGTTGGTGACATCGAGCGCTCAGACGCGCGCTTCGAGGTCGTCAGCCCGTACGAACCGGCCGGCGATCAGCCGGCGGCCATCGCCGAACTGGAAAAACGGATCAACGAGGGGGAGAAGGACGTTGTCCTCCTTGGGGCGACCGGTACCGGTAAGTCGGCCACGACTGCGTGGTTGATCGAAAAGCTGCAACGCCCGGCTCTGGTGATGGCCCCGAACAAGACCTTGGCGGCTCAGCTCGCGAACGAGTTGCGGGAAATGCTCCCCAACAATGCGGTCGAGTACTTCGTCTCGTACTACGACTACTACCAACCCGAGGCGTACATCGCCCAGACGGACACCTACATCGAGAAGGATTCGTCCATCAACGACGATGTCGAGCGGCTTCGTCACTCGGCAACGTCCAGCCTTCTGTCACGACGGGATGTGGTCGTGGTGGCCTCGGTCTCGTGCATCTACGGCCTCGGTACTCCGCAGTCGTATCTCGATCGCTCGATTCAGCTCGACGTCGGTGTCGAGGTACCACGCGATGCGTTCCTGCGCCTGCTCGTCGATGTCCAGTACAACCGCAACGACATGGCGTTCACACGAGGTTCGTTCCGCGTGCGCGGCGACACGGTCGAGATCATTCCGTCGTACGAAGAGTTGGCAGTTCGCATCGAATTCTTCGGCGATGAGATCGAGGCGCTGTACTACCTCCATCCATTGACCGGTGACATCGTTCGCCAGGTCGATACGGTCCGCATCTTCCCGGCGACGCACTACGTCGCCGGCCCTGAACGCATGGAGCGTGCGGCCAAGGACATCGAGGCGGAACTCGAAGAGCGACTCGCCGAACTCGAAGGCAAGGGCAAGCTCCTCGAAGCTCAGCGTCTGCGCATGCGAACGCAGTACGACCTCGAGATGATCAAACAGGTCGGATTCTGCTCCGGCATCGAGAACTACTCGCGGCACATCGACGGCCGTGGTCCTGGAACTGCCCCCGCAACTTTGATCGACTATTTCCCCGAAGATTTCCTTCTGGTCATCGACGAGTCACACGTGACCGTTCCGCAGATCGGCGCCATGTACGAGGGCGATATGTCGCGCAAGCGCAACCTGGTCGAGTTCGGATTCCGGTTGCCGTCGGCAACTGACAACCGCCCTCTGACCTGGGAAGAATTCAGTCAGCGGATCGGTCAGACCGTCTACTTGTCGGCGACACCCGGTAAGTACGAGCTGGGTCAGTCAGGCGGTGAGTTCGTCGAGCAGGTGATTCGCCCGACTGGATTGATCGATCCCGAGGTCATCGTCAAACCGACCAAGGGGCAGATCGACGATCTCGTTCACGAAATCCGCGAGCGAGCGGAACGTGACGAGCGTGTGCTGGTCACGACGTTGACCAAGAAGATGTCGGAAGATCTGACCGATTACCTTCTCGAGCTCGGTATTCGCGTCCGCTACCTGCACTCGGATATCGATACGCTCCGGCGAGTCGAGTTGCTTCGACAGCTTCGCCTGGGGGAGTACGACGTGCTGGTCGGCATCAACCTCCTGCGTGAGGGACTCGACCTTCCCGAGGTGTCGTTGGTCGCGATTCTCGATGCCGACAAGGAAGGCTTCCTGCGTAGCTCCACCAGCCTCATTCAGACGATTGGTCGCGCGGCTCGAAATGTGTCCGGTCAAGTGCACATGTATGCGGACAAGATCACCGCGTCCATGGCGCAGGCCATCGAGGAAACGGAGCGACGACGCGAGAAGCAGGTCGCCTACAACGAGAAGATGGGCGTCGACCCACAACCTCTACGCAAGAAGATCGCGGACATTCTCGATCAGGTGTACGAGGAGGCAGAAGACACTGCTGCGTCCGTGGACGTCGGTGGTTCGGGTCGCAACGCGACGCGTGGTCGGCGTGCGCAGGGTGAGGCCGGTCGCGCGGTCAGTGCCGGTGTGTACGAGGGGCGCGACACCAAATCGATGCCTCGCGCCGAATTGGCAGATCTGGTCAAGGAACTCACCGATCAGATGATGAATGCTGCACGCGACCTTCAGTTCGAGTTGGCTGGGCGATTGCGAGACGAAATCTCGGATTTGAAGAAGGAGCTTCGAGGGATGGACGCCGCGGGTCTCAAGTAGGTCGCCTCGCGTGCGTTCGTGCTCTCGACCGCTACGGTTTGAGGTATGGATGCACAGACTGCAGGCAAGACCGCGCGGACTCTCGAACTTCTCCATTCCTTGGCGTACTTCGTCCCGGAGACGGAAAAGGAACTTGTCGGCGTCGGGTTGGAGCCCGGCCGGATGGTGTACTTCGCGGGGCGATCAGCGCCGCTCGGCGCTCCACCTGCGACTGTCGTCACGGCTACCTTCTTCAACTTCAATCCTGAATTGATTGCCAGTGTCATCCCACGTGCCTGGGAATTGGCAAGGCCCACAGAGGTTGTCGCCGCGCGGTATCGGGCAATCGACGCGGCGTACGTCCGCCTGTTCGGTGCAGACGTGACAGGATCGGCGGACATGGCCGAGGCTGCCGAACTCGTGTCGATCGCTGCCCAGAACATTCCTGGAGTGGATGGCCGCCCCCTGTACGCGGGTTGGGCGTCGCTCGACTGGCCGGCTGAACCTCATCTGCGTTTCTGGCACGCGCTGACACTGCTGCGTGAGTATCGCGGTGACGGACACATTGCGGCCCTTCAGACCGCGGGATTGAACGGCCTGGACGCGTTGATCACGCACACCGCGACGGGAATCGGGTTTCAGCGTAAGTTCGCACAGACTCGCCGCGGATGGTCGCAGGAACAGTGGGACGAGGCCGTCGAGAGTTTGAAGGACCGCGAACTGCTGGATCGTTCGTCCGGTGCGCTAACCGAGGACGGGCAGGACTTGCGTGACGTCGTCGAAGACCTGACGGACGACCTCGCTCTGGCTCCGTGGGAAGCGCTGGGTGAGGAGGGTGCCAAGCGGTTGCTGGAATTGGCGACGCCGTGGCGTGCCGCCTTGGTCGAGCAGGAAGTTTTTCCGGCGGCGCTGTTCGGGCCCCGCTTCGGCAAACTTCGCTGAGTGGTCACCGCCGGTCCAATGTGTCTGTGACGAAGAATCACATTCACTGTGGGCTTGTGGCGTGTACTGCAAATAACACTATCCGCGGCACAATCCCGCTAATGTCAGCGCAGCGGTTGTCGAGCGGGTGCAACATCGTTGCGCTCGGTGCCGGCCGTACCGTCCGTCCCGTAACCATGGAGGAATGAATGAGTGCCTACCGGACCGTTGTCGTAGGAACCGATGGCTCCGAGTCGTCACTGAAGGCAGTCGACAGAGCTGCCGCCATTGCCAGTGGCTCGGACGCTCAGCTTGTCATCGCGTGTGCGTATTACCCGGCCGACCCCAAGGACGTGAGCGCTGCTGCTGACGCGCTGGGTAACGAGGCCTATCAGGTCACTGGTTCCGCTCCGACGTACGAGATCCTTCGGACGGCCCGTGAGCGCGCACACGCCCAGGGGGCAAAGGATGTCGTCGAGCGCGCCGTCGTCGGCGCCCCCGTCGAATCGCTTCTCGCTTTGCTCGACGAGGTGAAGGGCGACTTGCTGGTCGTCGGAAATCGCGGATTGAACACGTTGACCGGGCGTCTACTCGGTTCGGTGCCTTCCGATGCGGCGCGCAAGGCGACATCCGACGTTCTGATCGTGCACACCGTTCGCTGACCTACCGGCAGTAGTCGGCCTCGGCCGCATCGACGAACACTTCAGCCAGCTGATCGGCGCTGGGCAGTGTTGTCGATGCGGCCGAGCCGTTTCCGGTGGTGACCATCGGTTCGCTTGCTCCGTTCAGCGATACCGTCCGCAAATTCGCGATGATCATCTCTCGATCCGTGCCGGCCGCGAGCTGCTGGCAGACGCCGTCACCGAGCGCCTGCAACATGTCGTCGGAAAAGGCGGGCTTCACCCCGGTAGACGCGAGCGCCGCCCGCAGGCGTTCGGCCTCGTCTACCGGTTTTTCGGTCGGTGCTGCAGCAACAGCAGCGATGTCGTCGCTGCCGGCAGCAGCCGTCGAACTCGAGTCATCCTCCGAACAGCCGGCTGTCACCGCCGCGAGCATCCCGACACCGATCACCACGCGAGCGATCTTGCGGATGGGTGCGGCGGAACTTGCGGGCAGGCCAAGCACGAGGGGTCATTCCTTCAGTAGTCGACACAAATCGGGGTGACACCGCCATTCGTGGTGTCACGCACGAACCTACTCCGTGCGGCTCACGAATCGAAGGCCAACTCTGCTGCCTCGACGCCGTCGAGAACCGTGGGGAGCGACTCGACGTGAATGATGCCGAGCCTCTGGGTAGCTCGGGTCAACGCGACGTAGAGGTCGTTCATTCCGCGTGGTGACTCGTCGAGAATGTCGGCGGGTTCGACGATCAACACGGTGTCGAACTCGAGTCCCTTGACGTCCTTGACCGACAGGACGCTTACAGTCTCACTCGCAAGGCCCGCCAGGTCGGCAACGACCTCGGAACCGGCGATCACTGCGGTAATACCGGGATGCGACTCGGACTCGATGCAACGGCGCACGGTCGATTCCAATTCTTCGGCAGTGGTCTTGAGCGCCCACGGTGCAAATCCGCTGTCTCGTACCGACCGGGGTACGGATTGCTCCGGGTCGATCTCTTCGAGCACACGGTGAGCGACATCCATGATCTCCGAGGGAGTTCGGTAGTTGACGGTCAGTTCGGTGAGCTTCCAGCGCTTGGCGACGTAAGGCTCGAGGATCTTCTGCCAGGACGAGGTTCCCGCGGGATCTCCGGTCTGGGCTGTATCGCCGACCAACGTCATCCAGCGATTAGGTATGCGCCGCATCAGCATTCGCCACGCCATTTCGGAGAGCTCTTGGGCTTCGTCGACGATCACGTGACCGTAGGTCCATGTCCGGTCGCCGGCAGCGCGTTCTGCCGTGGTCTGGCGCTGGCCTTGATCGTGGCGCTGGGCGAGTTGGCTGGCGTCGATCAAGTCGTACGCCATCAAGATCTCGGGATCCATCTCGTCCTCGAGATCCTGGGGTGCAGAGCCGGTGAGGATGTCGAGAGCGCCCTGGGCGTCGGCGATCTGCGCGCGCCATTCACGTTGTGCGCGTTCGCGTTCGGCGGCGTCGTCGACGCCGAGAATCTCGGCCAGTTCGTCGAGCAGGGGAGCATCGGCCGCACTGAAGCCTGGTCCGACGCTCTGCAGAAGCTCGTCGCGTTGGGCGTCGTCGAGTTGCGGCGCTGCCTTGGCCAACCTGGCCGGAGACGTCCACAGTTCGGCGAGGATTTGCTGAGGCGACAATTCGGGCCACAGCTTCGCGATGGCGGACATGATGTCCGGGTCCTCACGCATCTCGTCGCGAATGTCGGCGATGTCGCCCCGACTGAGGAGTGACCCGCCGTCGACGAGGTTTCCACCGATGAGTTCGGCCATCTGCAGTGCCAACGCCTCGATGACTGCTGCTACGAAGATCGGGCGCGCCAGGTTGTGTGGTCGACGCGACGACCGAGCACGACCGCGCGCCTTCGTGACGGTCTTGCGATCGAGCTTCAAGTCGTACGTGTCGAATCGAAGGGTGATCGGCTTCGACGGAACTTCCTGCCGATCCCGGACGGCGTTCTTGAGGACGTCGAGGATCGCGAGGGAACCCTTGATCTCACCGGCGGCGAGGGAATCCGTACGAGTTGCACGCACTCCGGGGTACAAGTCCCCGATCGTCGAGAGCAGAACTCCGGTCTCACCGAGTGAAGGAAGGACCTGGCTGATGTAGTCGAGGAACGTCGCGTTGGGCCCGATGATGAGAACACCGGCCTTGGCCAGTTGCTGGCGGTAGGTGTAGAGCAAGAATGCGGCACGGTGAAGGGCGACTGCGGTTTTGCCGGTACCCGGACCGCCTTGGACCACCAGAACGCTTTTGTGCTCGGAGCGGATGATGGCATCCTGCTCACTCTGGATGGTCTCGACGATGTCGTTCATCTGGCCCGTGCGCGCTGCGTTCAGAGCATCCAGGAGTGCGCTCTCACCGGCGACGCCACCGGCTTCGGTGACCACGCCCGCGGCGCGGGCCGCGTCGAGGTCCAGATACTCGTCGTTGATGCCGGTCACCGTGCGGCTCCGACTGCGGATATGGCGTCGCCGCTTCACACCCTCAGGCGCCGCGGGCGTCGCCAGATAGAACGGGCGCGCCATCGGGGCACGCCAGTCGAGGAGCAGCGTTTCGTAGTCGTTGTCGGTGTCCAGGATTCCGAGACGGCCGACGTAGCGTCGCTCGTCGTCGAAGTCGATGCGACCGAAGCACATTCCGTTTTCGGCTGCGTCGTACTTGGCGAGATCCTCGGTGTACATGGCGTTGAAGGATTCGCGTTCACTGCGTGCTTGCGGGGTGCCGCCGGTCTCGAGGAGGACCGTGCTCAAGCGAGTTTGGGCATACTTTCGAAGATCGTCGAGACGGGAGTACAACATCGTCACGTACTGCTGCTCGAGCTCTTGCTCGGTCAGTGACGGGTCCGCGTCGGGCAAAGGATCTCCTAGGCTTGATTAGAAATTCACGCGCTGCAAAAGGGCCAAGACAGTCTAGTTCCCCCAGATGAACTGCCGCATAGATACAGGTCAGGCCACCCGAAGGTGGCCTGACCGTATTTTTCGAAGCACTCAGTGCGTCAATTCGTCCTTCTTGGCGCGAGCCTTTTCGAGCGCTTTCTCGGCGCGCTTTCGGGCACGCTTACCCAGCACCTCGGTCTGTTCCGACGCGGTTTCGGCCCACTCGTTGCTCTTTTCGAGCGCGAGTTCGGCGAACTCGGAGCTGCGCTTGCTCGCCAGCTCTGCCAGTTCGGCGCTGCGCTCGCGAGCGGTCTCGGCCAGTTCGGAGCCGCGCTTCTGCGCGACTTCGAGGATGTCCGGGCCGCGCTCCTTGGCGACCTCTCCGAATTCCGCGGCACGCTTGCTCGCGATCTCTGCGAACTCGGAGCTGCGCTCCTTGGCAAGTTCGAGCCAATCCGTGCCGTGAGCCTTGGCGGTTTCGGCAAGTTCGGAACCGCGTTCGGACGCCACCGACAAAGCATGCTCGACGCGATCGCTGGTGTGATCGGTCTGCGATGCGACCAACGGAAGTGCCGCGGCGATAGACGCCTGGGCCTTCTTCGCGGCGCGGCGGCCACGCCAGCCGAGCGACGGCTTGCCCTCGGTGTCGACGGAGGCGATCATCAGTCCGCCGAGCAAGCTGACGTTCTTGATGAAGTTGGTGCGCTGCATCGCGCGCAGCGACGGATCGGTCTCGTTCCAGAAGTCGTGACCGGCAAGCGTGGTCGGTACCAGACTTCCCGCGAGCACCAACGACGCGAGCCGCGGCGCCTTGCCGGTGGCCAGCAGGGCACCGCCGCCAATCTGGACAGCGGCGTTGATCTTGACGAGTGTTTCCGGATCAGCAGGCACCTTCTGCGTCACTGCTCCTGGCAGCGTCTCGACGGATTTGTCGATCAGCGGTGACGCTTTGGCTGCTCGCTGAGCAGGGTTGCGCAAAGCATCGATTCCCCCGGCGATGAAGATCGTGGAAAGCAGTGGACGAGCAATTCGACGTACCAGCATGTTTCAAGCCTCCCGATGTAGGTTCGTTTTCCACCCTAGCGATCTCACAAGGAATTGGTCCGTTTCATCGAAGCCGCGGCGCCTCTCGCGGTTGACCGATCAATGACTGCCAACGCCCGCTGTACTGGGTCGATGACTTCGCCACGAATCCCGACACACCGTTGTGAATTATCCGTTACCGCGTATCCGCATACGGCGTGTTCCTGGTTTGCCACACGGGGCTGGCGGGTGACGCGCCCCGGTCCGCGCCGAACGGCCACGGAACCTTCGGGCATCCGTGGGAGCGCACGTTGGAACGTCACCAACCGCGCTCGCGCCACTCCGCCAAGTGCGGGCGCTCGGCGCCGAGTGTCGTGTCCTTGCCATGGCCCGGGTAAACGACGGTGGCGTCGTCGTACCGTCCGAACAGCTTGTTTTCCACGTCGTCGAGCAGGGAAGTGAACTTCTCGGGGTCGGCGGTCTTGCCGACGCCGCCGGGGAAGAGTGAGTCACCGGTGAAGAGGTGAACCTGGCCGCTCGGTTCGGTGAGAGCCAGTGCAATGGATCCGGGAGTGTGTCCGGACAGGTGAATGACGTCGAGGCTCAGGTTGCCAACGGTCACCTTGTCGCCGTCTTCGAGGAGAATGTCCGGGGTGACGGGCAGGACCTCGGCGTCGAGGGGGTGCGCGGCGGTGGGCACCTTCGTGGCGGCGTGGACGTCCTGCAAGGCCAACCAGTGATCGCCGTGCTGGTGGGTGGTGACGATGGAATCGAAAACAGGTGCTTCCTGTTCGATGAGCGCAATGATCTTCTCGGCCTCGTTGGCCGCATCGATCAGGAGAGATTTCCCGGTCGTGGAACAGACGACGAGGTACGTGTTGTTGTCCATGGGGCCGACCGACATCTTCGTGATGACGGCACCGTCGACTGTGCGCCGCTGAGGGGCAGAATCGGGGGAGACCTGTCCGGTGTAGGAGTCGTCGATCACGATGGGCTGATTCGTCATGAATCGCAGGCTACCTTCGAATAGGGGCAGGTAGAGCGATGGGCTCGCTCGGTGAGACAAACGTGTCGGTGGCTCGGCCTACGATGACGATCGCTCGAGGACTCGCGGTTGCGAGGCCACTCGAGCCTTCTCCGGGGTGACGGCCCCAGATGATTGACAATGAAGGGAATTGGTGTGGCGGATCGCCTGATCGTGCGGGGTGCGCGTGAGCACAATCTGCGAGGAGTCGATCTCGACCTCCCGCGAGACAGCCTGATCGTCTTCACCGGGTTGTCCGGCTCCGGCAAGTCCAGCCTCGCGTTCGACACGATCTTCGCCGAAGGGCAGCGCCGTTACGTCGAGTCACTCTCGGCGTACGCGCGTCAGTTCCTCGGTCAGATGGACAAGCCGGATGTCGATTTCATCGAGGGATTGTCGCCGGCGGTGTCCATCGACCAGAAGTCGACCAACCGCAACCCCCGTTCGACGGTGGGCACCATCACCGAGGTGTACGACTACCTCCGACTCCTCTACGCCCGCGCAGGTTCAGCACACTGTCCGGTGTGTGGTGAGAAGATCGCACGTCAGACGCCGCAGCAGATCGTCGACCAGGTGCTCGAGATGGAAGAGGGCATCAAGTTCCAGGTCCTCGCACCGGTGGTCCGTACTCGTAAGGGCGAGTTCGTCGATCTCTTCGATCAGCTCAACACCCAGGGCTACTCGCGCGTGCGCGTCGACGGCGTCGTCCATTCGCTGGCCGATCCGCCGAAGCTCAAGAAGCAGGAAAAGCACGACATCGAAGTAGTGGTCGACCGATTGCAGGTCAAGGCGAGCTCGAAGCAGCGCCTGACCGACTCGGTCGAGACCGCACTTCGATTGGCCGAAGGCATCGTGGTCCTCGACTTCGTCGACCGTGAAGAAAATGCACCTGATCGTGAGCGTCGTTTCTCCGAGAAGCTGGCCTGCCCGAATGGCCACGCACTCGCGATCGACGATCTCGAACCGCGCTCGTTCTCCTTCAACTCGCCCTACGGCGCCTGCCCGGAATGCACCGGCCTCGGTATCCGCAAGGAGGTCGACCCGGATCTGGTGGTCCCGGACCCTGATCTGAGCCTCGAAGACGGAGCAATCGCACCGTGGTCGATGGGCCAGAGTTCCGAGTACTTCGGACGCCTGCTGTCCGGCCTCGGCGACATCCTCGGTTTCGACATGAAGACGCCGTGGAACAAGTTGCCGGCGAAGGCCCGCAAAGCGATCCTCGAAGGCAGTGAGGAGCAGGTGCACGTCCGGTACAAGAATCGGTACGGCCGTACCCGTTCTTACTACGCGGAGTTCGAAGGTGTGATGCCCTTCCTGCATCGCCGCCTCGAGCAGACCGAATCCGATCAGATGAAGGAACGCTACGACGGGTACATGCGCGACACTCCGTGCCCGGCGTGTGGTGGGGCGCGCCTGCGCCCGGAAATCTTGTCGGTAACAATCGCGGCGGGAGACTTCGGCAGTAAGTCCATCGCCGAGGTCTGCGAACTGTCGATCTCCGATTGCGCGGACTTCCTGAACAGCCTCACTCTCGGCTCACGCGAGGAGGCAATCGCGGGTCAGGTCCTCAAGGAAGTTCAGGCACGACTCGGTTTCCTGCTCGACGTCGGCCTGGAATACCTTTCCCTCTCGCGTGCCGCGGGCACGTTGTCCGGTGGCGAGGCCCAGCGAATTCGCTTGGCAACGCAGATCGGCTCCGGACTCGTCGGCGTGTTGTACGTACTCGACGAGCCGTCCATCGGCCTGCACCAGCGTGACAACCGGCGACTCATCGAAACCCTGACGCGCCTGCGTGACCTCGGCAACACGCTGATCGTCGTCGAGCATGACGAAGACACGATCCGGACATCGGACTGGGTGGTCGACATCGGACCGTACGCCGGCGAGCACGGCGGCAAGGTCGTCCACAGCGGACCGTACGAAGAACTGCTGACGTGCGAAGAATCCCTGACCGGTGCCTACCTGTCGGGTCGTAACTTCATCGAGGTCCCGGCCATTCGCCGCCCGGTGGACCGCAAACGCCAGGTCACGGTTGTCGGCGCTCGCGAGCACAATCTCGACGGCATCGACGTGAGTTTCCCGCTGGGTGTGCTCACTGCGGTCACCGGTGTCTCCGGTTCGGGCAAGTCGACGTTGGTCAACGACATTCTCGCGACCGTCATGGCAAACAAACTCAACGGTGCACGCCAGGTGCCCGGCCGTCACACACGAATCAACGGTCTCGATCAGCTGGACAAGCTCGTACAGGTCGATCAGTCTCCGATCGGCCGGACTCCACGATCGAATGCGGCCACGTACACCGGTGTGTTCGACAAGATCCGCACCCTGTTCGCGGCCACCACCGAAGCGAAAGTCCGCGGTTACCAGCCCGGCCGATTCTCGTTCAACGTCAAGGGTGGACGCTGCGAGGCGTGCTCCGGCGACGGAACGCTGAAGATCGAGATGAACTTCCTGCCGGACGTGTATGTGCCCTGCGAGGTGTGCCACGGCGCTCGGTACAACCGCGAAACGCTCGAGGTTCACTACAAGGGCAAGTCGATCGCCGAGGTTCTCGACATGCCGATCGAGGAAGCTGCCGAGTTCTTCCAGCCGGTCACCTCTATTCACCGGTACCTCAAGACTCTGGTCGACGTCGGACTGGGCTACGTCCGACTGGGTCAGCCGGCTCCGACCCTGTCCGGTGGTGAGGCGCAGCGCGTCAAGCTGGCCGCCGAATTGCAGAAGCGGTCGACCGGTCGCACCGTGTACATCCTCGACGAGCCCACCACGGGTCTGCATTTCGAGGACATCCGCAAGCTCCTGATCGTGATCAACGGTCTGGTCGACAAGGGCAACAGCGTGATCGTGATCGAGCACAACCTCGACGTGATCAAGACATCCGACTGGGTCGTCGACATGGGACCCGAAGGTGGATCCGGCGGCGGAACCGTTGTGGCGCAAGGTACTCCGGAAGACGTTGCCGCGGTCCCCGAGAGCTACACGGGCAAGTTCCTCAGTGAGGTCCTCACCGCGCAGCACGCTCCGGCCAAGGCGAAGCCGATTACCAAGAAACGTGCGACGAAGGCAGTTGCAGCGAAAAAGGCGGCACCACGGAAGAAAGCCGCTTCTGTGCGCTAGTAGTACGTGAGCACGTGGAAGTCAGGCAGTGATGCCGGGTCGGAATCGACCCGGCATCACTGCTCTCTCGGTCAGGAAGAGGTGGCCTCGAGGATCACCTGGGCGAGCTCTTCGGGGCGCGACCACATCGGCCAATGGCCGGTCGGGAGGTCGACATACGTCACGGGGAGTTTCGCCAATTCGGCGGCCATCGGATGACCCCCGTCGGCCATCTGGGCGATCACTGCGGAGGGGAACGTGCTGCAAACTACGGTCGACGGCACCTGGTAGCGCTTTTCGTTCGTCAGGACGATCGGCTCACGCGCGGGCCCGGCCGGTTCGGGGACCGCATTGGCGCGGAACGCCGCGAGAGCTTTCTCGTCGAGTCCCTCGAGGCTGCTGCCGTCTGCTTCGAGTTCCGCCCACGTCGGGAGCGGTATCTCGACGACATCAGCAGCCAGATCCGGTCGCAGCGCCGCGCCGTCGGGCATGGGGCCCGAGTCGGCGTAGACGATCCGAGCGACGCGATCCGGGATGCGATCGGTGACCGCGTATCCCACCGGGCCGGCGCCGCTGTGTACGACCAAGACCGTGCGCTCGTCGGAGGCCGATATGGCGTCGACGACTGCACGGACGTGGGCGTCGAAGGTGACCGCTGATCGATCTGTGTCTACGGCGTCGAGCCCGGGCAGTGTCAGGCTGGTCACGCGGGTATCGGGACGCTCGAGGTGGGGGCGAACTGCATCCCAAGCCCATGAACCGAGCCAGAATCCGGGAACAAGAACGATGTGAGTTTTCATGTGTTCACAGTGCAGTCGGGTTGGTGACAACAGAGTGTCACTGATTATGTCACCGTTTGGTATCGGAATCTGAGACACTTGTAAGTGTGAATCGAGCTGCGAGATTGCATGCTCTCGTCGAGGAACTTCGGCGACAGGGCGATCGAGGAACTACGTGCTCCCGATTGTCCGAGGAATTCGGTGTCACCACCCGGACGATCAAGAGGGATATCGAGACGCTGATGATGGCGGGTGCGGCGATCGAGGCGCGCTCAGGTCCCGGGGGTGGATACCGACTCGTAGGCCGTGCCACTCTACCGCCGGTGAATTTCACTGTTCCGCAAGCGGTTTCGATCGCGTTGGCCTTGACGGCAGCCGGCGACGCTCCGTTTGCGCCTGATGGACGAGCAGCTCTGGCGAAACTGCTCGACGTGATGGACGAGGAGAGTCGTCGCAAGGTCGCCGAACTCGGTGGTCGCGTGTGGATTCGCGGCGACAGCGGGGCTCTGACGGATTCGCGCAGGAACCGGCAGGCGGTAGAGCAGGGTCTCGAACAGAGTCGCGTCGTGTCGTTGCACTACGTCGATGGGGAAGGTTCGGAGACGGTGCGGGCAGTTGAGCCGCACATTCTGGCGCAGGACCGTGGGCAGTGGTTTCTTATCGGCTGGTGTCGCCAGCGCGACGCCGTGCGTTGGTTTCGACTCGATCGGATGCGCCGGGCCACGCTGACGAACGACCACTTCACACCACGGGATTCGACCGTCTTCGGACAACCGCCCGAAGACGCTCGGCCTGTTGCGCATGGAAGGTGAGTGGTTCAGTCGATCATGTTGCGGGCTGCGGCAACGGAATCCGTGATCAGTTCGGTCAGAGCGGCCATGTCGACGTCGCTCAGCCGTTTGACGTAGAGGCAACCTTTGCCGACCTTGTGCTTGCCGAGGCGCGCGAGTGTGTCGGTGTAGTCGTCGAAGTTCAGCGACAGGTACAACGTGAGTGCGGTGGCCCTGGGGGAGAACCCGATCAGCGGGGTGTCACCCTCGTGGCCACTCGCATACCGGTAGTGCCGTGCCCCGAATCCGATGATGCTCGAACCCCACATGACAGCAGGCTCGCCGGTCGCGGCCGACAACAAAGAGATCAACTCGACGCTGTCGGCACGCTTGCGGTCGTCGACGCGTGAAATGAATGCGTCGACGTCCTCGGGCGTCGGTTGTGTCTTGTTGGCGGTTGCCAACTCAGTAGACCGGACCGGTGAACTTCTCGCCCGGTCCCTTTCCTGGCTCGTCCGGGTGTGAGGAGGCCTCACGGAATGCGCGCTGCAGGGCTTGGAGGCCTTCGCGGATGGGTCCGGCGTGGGGGCCGAGGTATTCGACCGACGCAGTCACCAGTCCGGCAAGCGCGGTGATGACTCGACGAGCTTCGTCGAGGTCCAGGTAAGGGCTGGAAGACGGGTCGGCGTCGGAGAGGCCGAGTTTTTCGGCAGCCGAACTCATCAGCATCACTGCGGCGCGGCTGATGACCTCGACCGCGGGAACTTCGGAGAGTTCGCGGACGTCGGGATTCGCGCCGTCGGTGTTCTGATCTGTCTCGAAGTTCTCACTCATGGATGAAAGGATTCCATCAGGCCGTGACGGTGTTGAATCGGGCCTCTCCCGGCAACGGGGGGAGCGGCGCCGATTTCATTCATCTCCGGTGACCTGTTAGTCTTGTTGCAACGACCGCCTCCGACTTGTTCGGGGGCAGCAAGTGGAGTCCGACTCCCACCTCTGCGCGGCAGGTAAAACTGCAGTTCAGTGGTTCCGGTCACCTGATTACGAAGATCCTTCTTCGTCAGGTTCCTCGCTCAGTCGAGGAGATAGGTTTCGGCGTGAGCTGGATCTTATGTGATCGGTCGACATCGGGCCCCGCGGATGAGCAATCATCACAGCGGGGCTTTTTTGTTGGGGTGCGGGCGGTACGGGCTGCGTGCGGTCATGAAGACCGCACCGTTCAACCTAGGAGGCCCCATCAGCACTGAGACCCGCATCAACGATCGTATCCGCGTTCCCGAGGTTCGTTTGGTCGGACCTGGCGGCGAACAGGTAGGCATCGTGCGTGTTGAAGATGCACTCCGCTTGGCCCTTGAGGCCGACCTCGACCTGGTCGAGGTAGCTCCTGATGCCCGTCCACCGGTCTGCAAGATCATGGACTACGGCAAGTTCAAGTACGAGGCTGCACAGAAGGCACGTGAATCACGTAAGAACCAGCAGCTGACGGTCATCAAGGAGCAGAAGCTCCGACCCAAGATCGACGACCACGACTACGAGACCAAGAAGCGCAACGTCGTTCGCTTCCTCGAAGCCGGTTCCAAGGTCAAGGTCACGATCATGTTCCGCGGACGTGAGCAGTCACGCCCCGAACTCGGCTACCGCCTTCTGCAGCGTCTGGGAGCAGACGTCGCAGATCTCGGATTCGTCGAAACCTCGGCAAAGCAGGACGGCCGAAACATGACGATGGTCCTGGCACCGCACAAGGGCGCCAAGACTCGCGTCAAGGCGCAGGAGAGCGCTCAGGCGCCAGTGGCTCAGGCTGCTCCGCGTCCGGCTCCGGCCGCACCGGCTTCCAGTGAAGCAGCTCCGGAAGCACCGGCGACCGGCGATGCCGCTCCCGAGGCTCCGGCCAGCTAGTCGATTTCCCAAGATCCACCACGTAACAAGAACTGAGGACTCCATGCCCAAGATGAAGAGCCACAGCGGCGCCTCGAAGCGATTCAAGGTGTCCGGCAGCGGAAAGCTCATGCGCCAGAAGGCCGGCCGTCGCCACCTTCTCGAGCACAAGTCCAGCAGGGTTACCCGTCGTCTCGACGGTGTCGCTGTTGTCAGCCCTGACGACGCTCCGCGCATCAAGCGCATGCTCGGCATCTGAGTCGCCCCCTTACTGACCACCCGGGGTCGTACTTTCAGCCCCTAGATTGACAGGATTTTTCAAGTGGCACGCGTAAAGAGGGCGGTCAACGCCCAGAAGAAGCGTCGTTCAATTCTTGCTGCATCCAGCGGCTACCGTGGACAGCGTTCGCGTCTGTACACCAAGGCCAAGGAGCAGCAGCTCCACTCGCTCACCTACGCGTACCGCGACCGTCGTGCGCGCAAGGGCGAGTTCCGCAAGCTGTGGATCACGCGTATCAACGCTGCAGCTCGCGCAAACGACATCACGTACAACCGCCTCATCCAGGGCCTGCGTCTGGCAGAGGTCGACGTCGACCGCAAGATCCTGGCTGAGCTCGCTGTCTCCGATGCCGAGGCCTTTGCCGGCCTGGTCGCACTCGCGAAGGCCGCTCTGCCGGCCGACGTGAACGCTCCTGCCGGAGAAGCAGCCTGATTCACGCATCACAGCAACGGCCCGTGGACCCGCTCACCGAGCGGACTCCGCGGGTCGTTTCTGCTGTCAAGCTCCTGCGCACAGCAGAACGACGCAAAGCAGGACGTTTCCTCGTCGAGGGCGAGAACTCGGTCACCGAACTGTTGAACGGTGCACTCTCGAACGGCGAGACCCGCCCGGTACACGATCTCTTCTACACAGAGGACGCGGCCGAGCGCTATCAGGACGTCATCGATCGGGCGCTGACCGCTGGAGTTCGTGTTGCTCTTGTCACCGATCGAGCAATCAAAGCTCTGAGCGATACCGTCACGCCGCCCGGCCTCGTTGCCGTCAGCGATCTGCTGGATGTACCGCTGAGCGCAGCCGTCCACCAGGACACCCGCCTGCTCGCAGTGCCGGTCGAGGTCAACGAACCAGGCAATGCCGGCACCGTCATTCGCATCGCCGATGCAGTGGGCGCCGATGCGGCAATCCTCGCTGGTGACAGCGTCGATCCACACAACGGCAAGGTCGTTCGTTCGTCGGCGGGCAGCCTCTTTCACCTCCCGGTCGTCCGCGATCGAGACACGGTGTCGGTGATCGAGCAGATTCGCGCCGCCGGCATTCAAATCCTCGCGACCGCAGCTGACGGTGAAGTCGACCTCGACGAGGCCGACGAGTTGCTGCGCAAGCCGACGGCCTGGCTGTTCGGTAACGAAGCTCACGGTCTCGATCCGGCGATCGCCGCCCAGGCCGATCATCGGGTGCGGATTCCGATCCATGGCCGCGCCGAAAGCCTGAACCTCGCGACAGCGGCCGCAATTTGCCTGTACGCAAGCGCACGAGTGCAAAATCGCGCCACCGATCACGGCTGAAAACGCACGCGAAGACCTCACGGAATCCCATTTGCGGAAGCCTGAGACAATACAAGAGCAGAGACAATGCTCGAGTGAGCTCGAATGCTCGCTCGCAGTACGAGAAGTAACTCGCAGTACAAGAAGTAAGCAGTACGAGAAGTAAACCGAGAAGCGACAGGAGCGTCACAGCCGTGGCCAAAAATGAGGGCGCGACACCGCCGGAGGTCGACGCGAGTGTACTCACCGAAGAGGCGTTGACCGCTGCGGCTGAGAACGCCGAGAAGGCGCTCGCGGACGCCGCTGACCTGGACGCGCTGGCGCACGTCAAGGTGGAGCACCTGGGGGACAAGTCCCCGATCGCCCTCGCTCGCCGGGGACTCGGCAGCCTTCCGGGCAAGGAAAAGGCGGACGCCGGCAAGCGCGTCAACATCTTCCGCACTCGGATCAACAACGCGTACGACGCTCGTCGTGAGGTCCTCCTCGCCGAGCGTGACGCTGCGGTGTTGGTTGCCGAGGCAATCGACGTCACTCTGCCTTCCGATCGCCACCCCGTCGGGGCGCGTCACCCGATCAGCCTGATTTCCGAGCAGGTCGCCGACGTATTCGTCGCCATGGGTTGGGAAGTTGCCGAGGGGCCGGAGGTGGAGACCGAGCACTTCAACTTCGACGCGCTCAACTTCTTGCCGGACCACCCTGCACGCACGATGCAGGACACCTTCCACCTGGCACCCGAGAACTCCCGCCAGGTGCTGCGTACCCACACCTCGCCGGTGCAGGTCCGCACCATGCTCTCGCGTGAGGTGCCGATCTACGTGGTGTGCCCCGGCCGCACGTTCCGCACCGATGAACTCGATGCGACGCACACTCCTGTCTTCTCGCAGGTCGAAGGCCTGGCCGTCGACAAGGGTCTGACGATGGCCAACTTGCGCGGAACTCTCGATGCGTTCGCTCGTGCCCTTTTCGGCCCCGAGACGCGTACCCGTATGCGCCCCAACTACTTCCCGTTCACGGAACCGTCGGCCGAGGTCGACGTCTGGTTCGCGAACAAGAAGGGCGGCGCAGGCTGGGTCGAGTGGGGCGGCTGCGGCATGGTCAACCCGAACGTTCTGCGCGCCAGCGGTATCGATCCCGACGAGTACTCGGGTTTCGCATTCGGCATGGGCCTCGAGCGGACCCTGCAGTTCCGCAACGGCATCCCGGACATGCGTGACATCGTCGAAGGTGACGTGCGTTTCACGCTGCCCTTCGGTGTCGCAGGCTGACCGATCCGGTCCGCGGAACCTTCACAAAGACTTATCGACAAACGAGAGAGCTGAGCAGACGTGCGAGTAGCGCAATCCTGGCTGACCGAGATCCTGCAGCGGGCAACTCCGGACTGGGAGGTGACCCCGGAAGAGTTGGACGCCGGGTTCGTCCGGGTGGGACTCGAAGTCGAGGAACTCGACACACTCGAGGCGATCGACGGCCCGTTGGTCGTCGGCAAGGTCGTCTCCATCACCGAACTGACCGAGTTCAAGAAGCCGATCCGCTTCTGCCAGGTCGAGGTCGGCGAACCCGAGACTCGCGGCATCGTCTGTGGCGCCCGCAATTTCAACGAGGGTGACCTCGTCGTCGTTGCGCTGCCTGGCGCGGTGCTGCCTGGCGGATTCGAAATCGCCACTCGCAAGACGTACGGCCAGGTGTCCGACGGCATGATCTGCTCCGTCTCGGAACTCGGTATCGGCAAAGACCATTCGGGCATCTTGGTGCTCGAGCCCGGTACCGCCGAACCCGGCGCAGACGGCAACGAGTTGCTCGGTCTCGGTGACACGATCATCGAATTGAACATCACCCCTGACCGGGGCTACTGCTTCTCGGTCCGCGGCCTCACCCGCGAACTGGCCTGTGGTTTCGATCTCGAATACGCCGATCCCGCTTCGGTTCCCGCGCATCCGGCCGAGGGTGAAGCCTGGCCGGTGCGTCTCGAACCGGAGTCGAAGGCTTCGCGTTTCGTGATGCGGAAGATCACGGGTATCGATCCCGCGGCAGTGAGCCCGTGGTGGCTGCAGCGTCGACTGTTGCTCTCCGGTGTTCGCCCGATTTCGCCGGCCGTCGACGTCACCAACTACGTGATGCTCGAACTCGGTCAGCCTCTGCACGCGTTCGATGCGACCGCGGTGCAAGGCGAGCTGGTGGTCCGTCGGGCCAAGGCGGGGGAAAAGTTGACGACGCTCGACGACGTCGAACGCACGCTTGATCCCGAAGACGTTGTCATCGCCGACGATTCCGGAGTCATCTCGCTGGCTGCCGTCATGGGCGGCGCCACCACCGAGGTGGGAACGGCTACGACGGACATCCTGCTCGAAGGAGCTACGTGGGACCCGCTCGCAGTCTTCAAGACGGCGCGCCGACACAAGCTGCCGAGTGAGGCGAGCAAGCGCTTCGAGCGCATCGTCGATCCGGCGATTCCGCTCGCAGCGGTCGATCGCGCCGCAGCTCTGCTGGTCGAGATTGCCGGCGGACGGATCGAGCCGGTCCTGACCGACGTAGGCGAAGTCGCCCCTCGCGCTGCCATTCGTCTGGATATCGACCTGCCCGACCGTGTCGCCGGAGTCACCTACCCGAACGGCACCGCTGCTCGCCGCCTCACCCAGGTCGGCTGCAACGTCGAGGTCGGCGTCAGCGAAGGGGGATACGGCCAGTTGGTCGCGACGCCGCCGTCGTGGCGTCCGGACCTGGTGCAGCCCGCGGACCTCGTCGAGGAAGTTCTTCGCCTCGAAGGTCTCGAGCAGATTCCGTCGGTGCTCCCCGCCGCTCCGGCCGGACGCGGATTGACTCCGTCGCAGCGGCGCAAGCGCACGGTCTCGAAGGCTGTGGCTCACGCCGGCTACGTCGAGGTTCTTCCTCCGGTGTTCCTGCCCACCAACGTCTTCGACCTCTGGGGCTTGGACGCGGACGATCCGCGCCGCAACACCAGCAAGGTGCTCAACCCGCTCGAAGCCGATCGTCCGGAGTTGGCGACGACGCTGCTTCCGGGTCTGCTGGAAATCCTGGCTCGTAACGCTTCTCGCGGTCAGCGTGACCTGTCGCTGTACGGCATTGCGCAGGTTGTGTTGCCGGGACCCGACACCAAGCCGGTTGATGCATTGCCGGTGGATCGCCGTCCGACGGACGAGCAGATCGCGAACCTGATTGCGTCGTTGCCGGCTCAGCCGGTTCACATCGCTGCAGTGTTGAGTGGTTTGCGTGAGCCGAGCGGCCCCTGGGGTCCTGGCCGTCCGGCCGAGGCTTCGGACACTTTTGCAGCAGTGCGGGTTATTGCAGCTGCAGCAGGCGTCGAGGTCGAACTGCGTGCGGCGCAGTACCTGCCGTGGCATCCCGGCCGCTGTGCCGAGGTTGTCGTTGACGGCAACGTAGTCGGTCATGCGGGTGAACTGCATCCGGCCGTTCTCGAGCGTGCCGGACTGCCCGCGCGCACCTGCGCACTGGAAATCGACCTCGACGCTTTGCCGTTGGTCGAGAACCTGCCCGCGCCGCGCATTTCGCCGTTCCCCGCGGTGCTCCAGGACGTTGCGGTTGTTGTCGATCGTGACATTCCCGCAGCGAAGGTGCAGGAAGCTCTGCGTTCCGGCGGCGGCGAACTTCTCGAAGACATTCGGCTGTTCGACGTCTTCGAGGGCGAACAGGTCGGTGAAGGCCGCAAGTCCCTGGCGTTCGCCTTGCGATTCCGTGGTGTCGATCGCACGTTGACCGAGGACGAGGCAAGCGCGGCTCGCGACGCAGCGGTCGAGGCTGCCTCGAAGGCCGTCGGTGCGCAGATGCGTGGCTGATTTTTTCAGTTGATCACAGAGCCCACGACCACTGCTGGTGGTCGTGGGCTCTGTGGGTTATCGGTGTCCCGGCGAGTCGATGCGGCTCGGCAACCACACGTCCGGGGCGATCGTCGACGTCCTGCGTCCGTTCTGGTCGAGCACGTGACCGAGTAGCTTGCGTAGGTAGAGAACGATCGACCGTTCACCGACGTGCAGGCCTGGGAATTCTTGGCGCAGGCGAATTTCGAAGGCATCGAGTTCTGCAGGAGAATGCAGCCACAACTGAACCACCAGGTTGTCGGCGCCGACCACGGCGAAGCAGTTCCGAACTTCCGGAGCTCGACTCAGCACTCGGCCCGCTGTATCGAGCAGTTCGGGTTCGACGTGGCACCACAGGGTGGCGAGCACGGGAAGTCCGGCCAGTGGCCGCGCGAATTCACACCGCAGCGCCACCAACCCCGAAGATGTGAGCCGGTCGATCTGGCGTTTGCACGCAGCCGGACTCATACCGATCGCGTCGGCCAGGTCCTTCATGGGAGTGCGCCCGTCGTAGGCGAGCATGGTCAGAACCTTGCGATCCTGTTCGGAAATTCCAGTCGGCCGAGCGCGTACGGCAGTACGGTTTTCGCTGGTGGTCAGCACACCCTTCTCGGACGGTGCCAGCGCATTGAGTCTCCATCGCCCACCTTCGGTGAACCAGCGTGTGATGATCGAGGTTCGTGTCCCCAGTACGCCGTCGATCGTTGCGACCTCTTCGGAGATGAAGCGCGACATCGACGCCAAGTCCGCAGTACCGGCCGTGACGAGCAGATCGGCTCTACCCGTTGACGCTTCGATGGTCACGGCGTGGGCCAACCCAGTCAGATGTGACGAGATGGCGTCGAGAAGTGCAGGGGAGCAATCGATTTCGATGATTGCTGTGACGATGCCGGCCAGCACTTGTGGCCCCGGAGTGACCGTGACCCAGGCCAACGACGATTCGGACAGTCGATTCCAACGCCGGGCGAGAGTCGCGGCGTCGAGTTCGAGTGGGCCGGCCAACGAAAGCCACGTGGAGCGCGGTGCGAGCTGTAGCGCATTGATTATCCTCAGATCGATTTCATCTATCCCACGATCGTTGTCGGCATCGAGTGCACTCATAACGTCATTATCCGGCACATCGCTGCAAGATTCGAACTATCTGCGACGCTCGACGGATGATGACAGAGGACAAGTACGCGCTGATCGGAGCGGGCCCGTCTGGATTGGCCGGCGCGCGAAACCTCGATCGGGCCGGCATAGCGTTCGACGGCTTCGAGAGCCACGACAACGTCGGTGGGCTCTGGGACATCGACAATCCGCACAGCACCGTCTACGAGTCGGCGCACCTCATTTCGTCGAAGACCACTACCGCGTTCGCGGAGTTTCCGATGGCAGATTCCGTCGCCGACTACCCGAGCCACGTCGAACTGGCCGAATATTTCCGTGACTACGCTGACACCCACGATCTTCGCAGGCACTTCACCTTCGGTACTACTGTCGTCGACGTCTCGCCCGTCGATTCGCTGTGGCAGGTCACCACGCGCAGTCGCAGCGGTGAGACGACAGTCGCGCGGTACCGAGGCGTGATCATCGCGAACGGAACGCTGTCGAAGCCGAATATGCCGACGTTTCAGGGCGAGTACACCGGCACTTTGATGCATACGAGCCAGTACCGCAGCCCCGAGATCTTCCGCGGCAAGAGGGTGCTGGTCATCGGAGCGGGCAACAGTGGATGCGACATCGCAGTGGACGCCGTCCATCACGCCGAATCCGTCGACCTGAGCGTTCGGCGAGGCTACTACTTTGTTCCCAAGTATCTGTTCGGCCGGCCTTCGGACACCTTGAATCAGGGAAAGCCGTTGCCGCCGTGGATCAAACAACGCGTCGACACAATGGTGCTCAAGCAGTTCACGGGAGATCCGGTGCGGTTCGGATTTCCGGCACCGGACTACAAGATCTACGAATCACACCCGGTAGTGAACTCGTTGATCCTGCACCACCTCGGGCACGGTGATGTTCACGTGCGCGGCGACATCGACCGGTTCGACGGCAGGACGGTTCATTTTGTCGACGGTTCGTCCGCCGCGTACGACCTCGTTCTGTGCGCCACGGGGTATCACCTCGACTACCCCTTCATCGAGCGTGACGAGTTGGGCTGGTCGGGCGATGCCCCTGACCTGTTCCTCAACCTCGCGAGTCGGCGCCACGACAATCTCTTCGTACTCGGGATGGTGGAAGCCTCCGGGCTCGGGTGGCAGGGCCGTTTCGAGCAGGCCGAGTTGGTGGCCAAATTGATCACCGCACGTACCGAAGCCCCTGCCGCGGCGCAGGAATTCTCGGTCGCGGCGGCGGGTCCTCCTCCCGATCTGTCCGGGGGATACAAGTACCTGAAGCTGGGACGAATGGCCTACTACGTGAACAAGGACGCCTACCGATCAGCGATCACGCGACACATCGGACTGCTCGACACTGCTCTGGCGAAGGGAGGGCAGTGATGCCGATCGACGACGTGGTTCTCAATTTCAACCCGGGGTCGTTGATGATCCTCAACGTGGTGCTTGCCGCGATCATGCTGGGGATCGCCCTCGACACCTCGGTCGACGACTTTCGTCGTGCGCTCACCAAACCCAAGGCGATGGCGGTAGGTATCGCTGCCCAGTTCCTGCTTTTGCCAGCAGTGACATTTCTCCTGACGCTGATTCTCTCGCCGGCTCCGTCGGTAGCACTCGGCATGATCCTGGTGGCGTGCTGCCCGCCAGGGAACATCTCGAACGTCCTGACTCACCGGGCGGGCGGCGACGTCGCGCTTTCGGTGTCCATGACGGCGGTGTCGAACGTCCTCGCAATATTCCTCATGCCGCTCAATCTCGCGTTCTGGGGGAGTCGACGCCCGGAGACCGACGCTCTGTTGCAGTCCTTCGATCTGAATGCACTCGAGATGGTCGCGCAGATCGCCCTGATCATCGGAGTGCCGTTCGTTCTCGGCATCTGGACGGCGCGAAAGTTCCCGGAGATCGCCGCGAAAGCGCAGCCGTGGGTGAAAAACGGTTCGTTGGTGGCGTTGTTGATCTTCATCGTCGCGGGAGTGTCGGGGAATGCGTCGTACTTCGTCGACTACATCGGGGTGGTACTGCTCGCGGTCTTCTTGCACGACTCGGTTGCCCTCGCGCTGGGATACTTCTGCGGCGCCGTCACCGGGTTGAACGAATACAGCCGTCGCGCAGTCTCGTTCGAGGTCGGCATCCGCAATGCCGGACTGGGGCTCGGTCTGGTGTTCACGTTCTTCGACGGGCTCGGTGGCATGGCCGTCGTGGCCGGCTGGTGGGGGATCTGGGACATCATCGCCGGGTTGGCTCTGGCCACGATCTGGTCCAAGCGACGCGCCCGAAAGGCGGTACCGGCATGACCGTCGCACTCGTAACGGGCGGGAACGGGTTCCTGGGTACCGCTGTCATCGACGCACTGATCGCACAGGGCGTCTCCGTCGTCTGTGCCGACCTCACGGTCAAGGCAACGCCGGACGATCGCGTCCACCGCGTTCGAGCGGACGTCTGCGACCCCGCAGAATTGGGGAGGGTGTTCGGTGAGTACCGACCGAACGTCGTGATCCATCTTGCGTCCATCGTGAATCCCGGAAAGAACACGACAGCCGAGCAGGAGTACCGCGTCGATGTCGACGGGACACGAAACGTGCTCGCGGCCTGCGTCGAACACGGGGTTGGACGGATCGTCGTGTCTTCGTCCGGAGCGGCGTACGGCTACTACTCCGACAACCCACCGTGGATCACCGAAGACGTACCTGTCCGAGGCAACGACGAATTCACTTACAGTCGGCACAAACGCCTGGTCGAAGAGATGCTCGCCGAATATCGCGTCGAATACCCGGAGTTGGAACAAGTTGTCTTCCGGATCGGCACGATCTTGGGTGAGAGCGTCGACAATCAGATCACCGCGTTGTTCGATCGCCGCAAGCTGCTCAAGGTAGCCGGGAGCGACAGCCCCTTCGTGTTCGTCTGGCACACCGATGTCGCGGGCGCTTTCGCGGAGGCTGTGACCGGAAACCAGGTTGGCATCTTCAATGTCGCGGGCGACGGTGCGTTGACAATCGACGAGTTGGCTTACCGGATGGGAAAGAGAACGGTGACGCTTCCTGCATGGTTGTTGCGAGGCGTTCTACGCGTCGGACGGCGATTGGGCGTAACGGAGCACGGTCCGGAGCGGGTCGGATTTCTCCAGTACCGACCCGTTCTCGACAATCGGCGGCTCAAGGAACAGTTCGGATACGTCCCCGAATATTCGAGCGAGGACGCGTTTGCCGCTTACCTCGCCTCACGCTGACCCTTCGACGGACGGGTCGTGGAAGGATCGGAGTTGTCCGTCGGAGTTTCGAGAAGGGACTGACAGTGTCACGAATTGATGGGTCCGCACATGATGGGTCCGTGCGCCAGGTAGTCGAAGCTGCGAGTGCACTCGACGACAAGGACTTCCTGGCGGTGGTCCGCGCAGTGGTCGAGCGTCGTCCGAGCCTGTCGGTCCTTCTTTCCGTGGTGGACACCGCTGCCGCGAGCCTCGACCCGAACCGTGTAGAGGGCGCGGACGAGGACACGATCACCGACGCAGAAGAAGTCGAACTGCCCGATACCGTTGTGGAGGTCGACGAGATCATCGACGTCCCGGTGGTACTTGCGACCGATCCGAGAATTCCCGAACCCGACTACACCGAAGGGGGAGTCCCCACTTTCGACCGTGTTCGGGAGAAGATAGAGGGACGCTTCGGTACTTCCATAGGTTCGGCCGAATTGGCTCACGAGAGTCCCGCCGGGAAAACGGTCGACGAGCAGTGGGACGAGCGCCAGAAGGCCGCAAAAGCGAAGCTCGAGGAGATCCGGCGATCCATGGGTAAGTAATTATGCATTCCGATGCACAATGATGCATACTGTGTGACATGACTGAAGGTGGTACGACCGAGAACGCACGCAAGCCGATCAAAGTCGCCGTTGCCGGCGCCAGTGGGTACGCCGGTGGTGAGGTTCTGCGTCTGCTTCTCGGGCACCCCTCCTATACCGACGGCAGTCTGGTTATCGGTTCGCTGACCGCCGGTGGCAACGCCGGTTCGACGCTCGGTGAGCATCACCCGCACTTGCTCCCTCTCTCGTCGCGGGTACTCGAAGAGACCACTGTCGAAATCCTCTCGGGTCACGACGTCGTCTTCCTCGGTCTCCCACACGGAAATTCGGCTCAGTACGCCAAGCTGCTACCCGAATCGACGGTCATCATCGACTGCGGCGCGGACTTCCGGCTGCAGGATTCCGCAGCCTGGGAGAAGTACTACAAGAGCGCTCATGCCGGCACCTGGCCCTACGGTCTTCCTGAATTGCCCGGTGCCCGTGAGAAATTGGTAGGCGCCACCCGCATCGCCGTTCCGGGCTGCTATCCGACGGCAGCGAGCCTCGCGCTGGCTCCCGCCGTTGCCGCGGGGATCGTGGACTCACACGTGAACGTGGTTGCGGTCAGTGGCACTTCGGGCGCCGGCCGGGCACCGAAGGCTGATCTGCTGGGTTCCGAGGTCATGGGCTCCGTCCGCGCGTACGGCGTCGGCGGCGTCCATCGCCACACCCCTGAGATCATTCAGAATCTCTCGGCCGCAGGCGGCAAGGACATCAGTGTCTCCTTCACTCCGGTCCTCGCGCCCATGCCGCGCGGCATCCTTGCGACCTGCACGGCAGCCACCACCGCGACCGAAGAGCAGGCACGCGAAATCTACGAAAAGGCGTACAACGACGAGCCGTTCATTCATGTGCTGCCTGCCGGCGTCTTCCCGCAGACCGGCGCCGTGATCGGATCCAACGCCGTGCAGATCGGGGTCACCGTGGACGCCGACGCCGGTCAGCTCGTTGTCATCTCGGCAATCGACAATCTCACCAAGGGCACCGCCGGTGGCGCTGTGCAATCGATGAACCTTGCCCTTGGCCTACCCGAGACCGCAGGTCTCTCTACCGTGGGAGTAGCTCCGTGAGCACCGACAATCCGCAGCAGATCGACAACGCAACCGAGCCTGACGCGACCGTTGCAGACGTGGTTCACGTCGCCGGGGGACGTCTGCTCCGCACACAGGGCGTCACCGCACCTGCCGGATTCCGCGGTGCCGGAATTGCTGCCGGTATCAAGAAGAGCGGCAAGTCGGACCTCGCTTTGGTGCTCAACGAGGGGCCCGATCTGGCTGCTGCCGGCGTCTTCACCCTGAACAAGGTCAAGGCCGCTCCGGTGCTGTGGTCGCAGCAGGTTTTGACGACGGGCAAGCTGCGCGCGGTCGTGCTCAACTCGGGCGGCGCAAACGCATGTACCGGCGCGGGCGGATTCCAGGACGCACACAAGACTGCCGAGGAAGTTGCGTCGGCACTGAGCAATTGGGGAACCGAGACGGGCGCGATCGAAGTCGCAGTCTGTTCGACCGGACTCATCGGCGACCGCTTGCCCATGGACAAGCTCATCCCCGGTGTCACCGAGGTGGTCCACGAGCTTGCCGGCGGAATCTCCGGCGGCACCGACGCGGCATACGCGATCATGACCACCGACACTGTTCCGAAGCAGGCGTCGCTGCACCACGCCAACAAGTGGAACGTAGGCGGAATGGCCAAGGGCGCGGGCATGCTTGCGCCTGCGCTGGCCACGATGCTGTGTGTCGTCACGACAGATGCTGTCGCAACGGCCGAGCAGCTCGATACCGCTCTGCGCGCCGCTACTCACCTGAGCTTCGATCGCCTCGATGTCGACGGCGCCACGTCGACCAACGACACGGTGCTGCTGTTGGCGTCCGGCGCCAGCGGTGTCACTCCGACCCAGGACGAACTCAACGCCGCAGTACTGGCCGTGTGTGACGATCTCGCCGATCAGTTGATGGCAGACGCCGAGGGCGTCACCAAGCGGGTCAAGGTGACGGTGCGCGGTGCAGCATCCGAGTCCGACGCGCTGATCGGCGCCCGGACCATCGCCCGCGACAGCCTGGTCAAGACAGCGCTTTTCGGATCCGATCCCAACTGGGGCCGCGTTCTCGCAGCAGTGGGTATCGCTCCCATCGAGCTCGATCCCGATCGAATCAGTGTGTCCTTCAACGGGAGTCCCGTCTGCATCGACGGCGTCGGTGCGCCGGGAGCACGTGAGGTGGACCTGAGCGGGATCGACATCGAACTCGACATCGATCTGGGAATCGGCAACGAATCCGTGAGCATTCGCACCACCGACCTCTCGCACGCCTACGTCGAAGAGAACTCGGCGTACTCGTCATGACCGAGACGTATCCCGTGATCAGCGAGCATCAGAAAGCGCATGTCCTCGCCGACGCGTTGCCGTGGCTGCAGAGATTCCGAGACAAGGTCGTCGTGGTCAAATACGGCGGAAACGCCATGATCGACGAGACGCTCAAAACGGCATTTGCCGCCGACATGGCGTTTCTGCGGACTGTCGGTATCCATCCCGTCGTCGTGCACGGCGGTGGCCCGCAGATCAACGCGATGCTGGCACGCCTTGGCATGAAGGGTGAGTTCCGCGGTGGATTCCGTGTGACGACGCCCGAGGTGATGGACGTCGTGCGGATGGTGCTCTTCGGTCAGGTCGGCCGTGAACTCGTGGGCCTGATCAACGCGCACGGCCCGTACGCGGTCGGCATCTCCGGTGAAGATGCGCACCTGTTCACCGCTACTCGACGCACCGTTGCGGTCGAGGGGGAGCAGACCGACATCGGTCTTGTCGGAGACGTCACCACCGTGAACCCGGATGCGGTCCTCGATCTCATTGCGGCAGGACGTATTCCGGTGGTCTCGACCATCGCGCCCGACGCCGACGGTGTCGTCCACAACATCAACGCCGACACCGCCGCTGCCGCACTGGCCGAGGCGATCGGTGCCGAGAAGCTCGTTGTCCTCACCGACGTCGAAGGCCTGTACACCGATTGGCCGGACCGATCCTCGCTGGCTACCGAGATCGACACCGACGCCCTTGCCCAGTTGTTGCCGAGTCTCGATGCCGGCATGGTGCCCAAGATGGAGGCCTGCCTTCGCGCGGTGCGCGGAGGTGTGCCGTCGGCGCACGTGATCGACGGCCGGCTCGAACATTCAGTCCTACTCGAACTTTTCACCGGTGAAGGAATCGGCACGATGGTCGTGCCCGGCTCCTCGGTCGCCGGTCCCCAGCAGGGAGCTACTTCATGAGCACGATCGATCTGCAGCAGCGGTGGTCCGCTTCGCTGATGAACAATTACGGCGTACCCCGGGTTGCTCTCGTCCGCGGTGACGGCGCCGTACTCACCGACGCCGACGGCAAGCAGTACGTCGACTTCCTGGCCGGAATCGCCGTCAACATCCTCGGACACGGACATCCGGCCGTCGTCGAAGCCGTCACTACTCAGTTGTCGACACTCGGCCATGTTTCCAACCTGTACGCCAGCGAGCCGGTCGTCGAGTTGGCGGAGCAGCTGCTCGCTCATCTCGGCAACGTCACCGGGCGCGCCTTCTTCTGCAACTCCGGTACCGAGGCGAACGAGGCTGCCTTCAAGCTCGCTCGTGCCACCGGCCGGAAGAAGATCATCGCGGCCGAAGGCTCCTTCCACGGTCGCACGATGGGGGCACTCGCGCTGACGGGTCAGCCGGCCAAGCGGGCGCCGTTCGAGCCGATGCCCGCCGGTGTCGAGTTCGTGCCGTACGGCGATGTCGAGGCACTCGAGCAGGCCGTCGACTCCGACACCGCCGCTGTGTTCCTCGAACCGATCATGGGTGAGGGCGGCGTCGTGGTGCCACCCGAGGGATACCTCGTCGAGGCTCGGCGGATCACCGCCGAACGCGGTGCACTTCTCGTACTCGACGAAGTTCAGACCGGCATCGGCCGGACCGGCTGGTTCTACGCACATCAGGCAGTCGGCATCGTCCCGGACGTCATCACTCTCGCGAAGGGACTCGGCGGCGGAATGCCGATCGGCGCCTGCATCGCGACCGGGGCAACGGCAGAGTTGTTCGGACCGGGCAAGCACGGTACGACGTTCGGTGGCAACCCGGTGTGCGCTGCGGCGGCGCTTGCCGTACTGAAAACCATTGCAGCGGAAGACCTGATCTCACGCGCCGACAGCTTGGGCAAATCGATCTCGGCGGGCATCGAAGATCTGGGCCATCCGTTGGTCGACTACGTACGGGGATCAGGACTGTTGCTGGGTGTCGTGCTGACCGAGGACGTCGCGCCCGCGGTGGAAAATGCCGCGCGCGAAGCCGGGTACCTTGTGAATGCAGCGCAACCCGGAGTGATCCGGTTGGCGCCGCCGCTCATCCTTACCGATGAGCAGGCCGAAACCTTCGTGGCAGCACTACCTGCCATCTTCGACAGTGCACTATCGGCTGACCAGCCGGGGGAGAAGTGACTACCGTGGTGAAACACTTTCTCAGGGACGACGATCTGACTCCGGCGCAGCAGGCCGAAGTTCTGGAACTCGCTGCGATTCTCAAGAAGGACCCGTTCGCTCGGCGTCCACTCGAGGGTCCTCGCGGAGTCGGCGTCATCTTCGAGAAGAACTCGACGCGTACACGTTTCTCGTTCGAGATGGGCATTGCGCAGATGGGCGGCCACGCCGTCGTCGTCGACGGGCGCAGTACCCAACTCGGTCGTGAAGAGACGCTGGCGGACACCGGACGCGTACTCTCCCGCTATGTCGACGCCGTCGTGTGGCGCACGTTCGGCCAGAAGCGCTTGGAGCAAATGGCAACGGGTGCAACGATTCCCATCGTCAATGCGTTGTCCGACGAATTTCATCCCTGTCAGGTTCTGGCCGATCTGCAAACGCTGATCGAGCAGAAGGGTGAGCTCAAGGGACTGAAGCTCACCTACCTGGGCGACGGCGCCAACAACATGGCTCACTCGCTGATGCTCGGCGGAGTCACCGCAGGCATCGACGTCACCATCGCAAGTCCCGCGGGCTTCGAACCGGCGGACTGGGTAGTGGCAGCAGCTCGCGCACGCGCCGCGGAAACCGGCGCGACGATCACGCTGACTCAGGACCCGCAGGCCGGTGTCGTCGGTGCAGACGCGTTGGTCACCGATACCTGGACCTCGATGGGTCAGGAGAACGACGGGCTCGATCGGGTCGGCCCGTTCCGTCCGTTCCAGATCAACAAGGAACTGCTCGCAAAGGCAGATCCGAAGGCTGTCGTCCTGCACTGCCTGCCGGCCCATCGAGGCGAAGAGGTCACCGACGAGGTTCTCGACGGACCCCAGAGCGTCGTCTGGGACGAGGCGGAGAACCGTCTGCACGCCCAGAAGGCGTTGCTCGTGTGGCTGCTGGAACAGCGAACCCAACTGGACCAGGCGTGAGCGTCGCTCCCACTCGGGCCGGTCGCCAGTCGCGCATCATCGCGCTGCTGGCGGCGCACCCCGTCCGAAGTCAGACGGAGTTGGCGGCGTTGCTCGGTGCCGAGGGCATCGAAGCGACGCAGGCCACCCTGTCGCGTGACCTCGAAGAGTTGGGAGCGGTGAAACTGCGCGCCGCCGACGGTGGCGCCGGTGTTTACGTGGTGCCGGAGGACGGGAACCCGGTACGCGGTGTGTCCGGCGGTACCGACCGCCTCTCGCGGCTGTTGGGTGAGCTGTTGGTCTCCACCGATTTCAGCGGCAACATGGCGATTCTCCGGACACCGCCGGGAGCCGCGCACTACCTCGCGAGCGCACTGGATCGGTCCTCGATGCCCGACATCGTGGGAACGATCGCCGGAGATGACACCATCTTCGTGGTGGCCCGAGAACCGCTTTCCGGAGCGGAACTCGCGGCCATGATCGAATCGCTCGCCTGACCCCTTATTCTTTGATAGAGATTTTCAACCGAAGGAGCACAAAAACCATGGCCGATCGCGTCGTACTCGCCTACTCGGGCGGGCTGGACACTTCTGTTGCCATCAGTTGGATCGGTAAGGAGACCGGCGCTGAAGTTGTCGCCGTCGCCATCGATCTGGGGCAGGGTGGCGAGGACATGGAGGTCGTGCGTCAGCGCGCGATCGACTGCGGCGCAGTCGAATCCGTTGTCGTCGACGCCCGCGACGAGTTCGCGGACGAGTACTGCCTGCCGACCATCGCGGCCAACGCCCTGTACATGGACCGCTACCCGCTGGTCTCGGCTATCAGCCGTCCGCTGATCGTCAAGCACATCGTCGAAGCTGCACGCTCGCACGGCGGCACCATCGTCTCGCACGGTTGCACCGGTAAGGGCAACGACCAGGTTCGCTTCGAGGTCGGATTCGGCGCCCTCGCACCCGACCTGCAGGTCATCGCACCGGTCCGCGACTACGCCTGGACCCGCGAGAAGGCCATCGCCTTCGCCGAAGAGAACAACATCCCGATCAACGTCTCCAAGAAGTCGCCGTTCTCGATCGACCAGAACGTCTGGGGCCGCGCCGTCGAAACCGGTTTCCTCGAGGATCTGTGGAACGCGCCGACGAAGGACGTCTACGACTACACCCAGGACCCGACGGTCAACTGGAACGCACCCGACGAGCTCATCATCAGCTTCGACAAGGGTCGCCCGGTTGCCATCGACGGCCGCCCGGTGTCGGTTCTCGAAGCCATCCAGGAACTGAACAAGCGGGCAGGCGCTCAGGGCGTCGGTCGCCTCGACGTCGTCGAGGACCGTCTCGTGGGCATCAAGAGCCGTGAGATCTACGAAGCTCCGGGCGCGATGGTTCTCATCACCGCGCACCAGGAACTCGAGCACGTCACCCTCGAACGCGAGCTCGGTCGCTACAAGCGTCAGATGGAGCAGCGTTGGTCCGAGCTGGTCTACGACGGCCTCTGGTTCTCGCCCCTCAAGGACGCACTGGATACGTTCGTCGACAAGACGCAGGAGCGCGTCACCGGCGACATCCGTCTCTTCCTGCACGGTGGAGCCATCACCGTCAACGGTCGTCGTAGCCCCGAGTCGCTCTACGACTTCAACCTTGCGACGTACGACGAGGGTGACAGCTTCGACCAGTCCGCATCGAAGGGCTTCGTCGAGATCCACGGTCTGTCGTCGAAGGTCGCCGCGAAGCGCGATCTGGGTCTCTGACTGTGACTGGCAGCCACGGAACAAACGAAGGCGCCCTGTGGGGTGGGCGGTTCGAATCCGGACCGGCCGCTGCCATGGCGGCGCTGAGCAAGTCGACTCACTTCGACTGGGTCCTCGCTCCGTACGATGTGCGGGCCTCACAGGCGCACGCTCGTGTGCTGAACAAGGCAGGTCTTCTCAGCGAGGCCGACCTCGCGACGATGCTCGACGGTCTCGACCGTCTGGCGGCAGATGTCGCCAGCGGCGCCTTCGGGCCGAGTGACTCGGACGAGGACGTACACGGTGCACTCGAGCGCGGTCTGATCGAGCGCGTCGGGCCGGAGGTCGGCGGACGCCTGCGTGCTGGTCGTTCGCGAAACGACCAGGTGGCCACGCTGTTCCGCATGTGGCTTCGGGATGCGGTTCGCCGCATCTCCACCGGTGTTCTCGACGTGGTCGACGCATTGGCGACTCAGGCCGGGGCTCACCCGGATGCCGTGATGCCGGGCAAGACGCACCTGCAGGCGGCTCAGCCGGTCTTGTTGGCGCATCACCTGCTCGCTCACGCACATCCGTTGTTGCGCGACGTGCAGCGCCTTCGCGACTTCGACGTGCGAGCTGCGGTGTCCCCGTACGGTTCCGGTGCACTCGCCGGTTCCTCACTCGGTCTCGACCCCGAAGCCATCGCAGCGGAATTGAAGTTCGACAGCTCGGCCGAGAACTCGATCGACGCAACCGCTTCGCGTGACTTCGCGGCCGAGGCGGCGTTCGTGCTTGCGATGATCGGTATCGATCTCTCCCGCATGGCGGAAGAGATCATCATCTGGAGCACCCCGGAATTCGGCTACATCACGCTTGCCGACGCGTGGTCGACGGGCTCGTCGATCATGCCGCAGAAGAAGAATCCGGATGTCTCGGAACTGACGCGCGGTAAGTCGGGTCGTTTGATCGGTAACCTCACCGGATTGTTGGCGACGCTCAAGGCTCAGCCGCTGGCGTACAACCGCGATCTGCAAGAGGACAAGGAACCGGTCTTCGACTCTGTTGCGCAGCTCGAGATGTTGCTCCCGGCCATCACCGGTCTGGTGCAGACGCTCGAGTTCCACACCGAGCGCATGGCGGAACTTGCCCCGGCAGGGTTCACGTTGGCCACCGACATCGCGGAGTGGATGGTGCGTCAGGGCGTGCCGTTCCGGGTTGCCCACGAGGCTGCCGGAGCGTGTGTGCGTGTCGCGGAAGCGCGAGGTGTCGGACTCGAAGACCTCACGGACGAGGAACTGGCCGGCGTCGACAGCGCGCTGACGCCCGCTGTTCGTGAGGTGCTGACAGTCGAGGGTTCCATCGCTTCGCGTAATGCGCGCGGCGGCACCGCGGGGGTGCGGGTCGCCGAGCAGCTGGACGGAGTCAAAGCAGTGGCGCAGTCACTGCGGGAATGGACCCTCTGACCTCGCGGTCACGAGTGTTGTCCCTCTCTTTTCGGCAGTAGTCCTTCGGTCGTACGCGGTCAGGGAGCAGAATTTGCTCCCTGACCGCGTACGCGTATTCGTCGTCAGTAGGCTTGTTGCGCGCGGGAAAAATGAGACTGACGTCACATGGTGAGAAACTTGGGAGTGAAATGGTGGGATTGAATTCCAAGTCTGTGCTGGGCCCGATTCGTCGGGTGGTTGCGACAGCACAAAACGGCCTCGAGGTCGTCCGGTTGGGTGGGCTGGAAACGGATGCGACCACATCGCCGTTCGAGATCGTCGAGCGCGCAGCGATGTACCGGCTCCGCCGCTACTTCCCGGACAGTGATCCGGAAACCGTCGGTGCACCGATCGTGCTGATCCCGCCGATGATGATGTCGGCGAACGTGTACGACGTGACCCGCGACCAGGGTGCTGTGGGAATTCTGCACGAGATGGGCCTGGACCCCTGGGTAGTCGATTTCGGTTCGCCCGACTCCGAAGAGGGCGGTTGGGATCGCAATCTCGCCGATCACATCATCGCTCTCAGTGACATCATCGACCACATTCACCGTCACACCGGTAAAGATGTTCACATCTCCGGCTATTCGCAGGGCGGCATGTTCGCCTATCAAGCTGCCGCGTATCGGCGTAGTCGAAACATCGCCAGCGTCATCACCTTCGGCAGTCCGGTCGACACGCTCGCCGCGCTGCCCTTCGGTATCCCGGCCGGATTGGCCACCAAGGGTGCGGATTTCCTCGCCGATCACGTCTTCAATCGCCTGGCGGTCACCGGGTGGATGGCTCGCACCGGGTTCCAGTTGCTCGATCCCGTGAAGACGCTGAAGATGCGCGTCGACTTCCTGCTGCAACTGCACGACCGCGAGGCTTTGCTTCCGCGGGAACAACAGCGACGCTTCCTCGCGACCGAGGGTTGGGTCGCGTGGTCCGGGCCCGCGGTTGCCGAACTGCTCAAGCAGTTCATCGTGCACAACCGAATGATGACCGGTGGTTTTGTCATCAAGGATCAATTGGTCTCGCTTGCCGAGATCACCTGCCCCATCCTGGCATTCGTCGGCGAGGTCGACGACATCGGTCAACCCCAGGCGGTCCGTGGGATCAGTCAGGCAGCGCCGCGGGCAAAGGTCTACGAATCTACCTTGCGCGCAGGTCATTTCGGATTGGTTGTCGGTTCCACCGCGGCCAATCACACCTGGCCGACCACCGGTGAATTCGTACAGTGGACCGAGACGGGTGGGCCTCTTCCGGACCGTATCGCGAACATGGTCTACGGCGCCGACCTCGAAGACCAGACCGGTGTGTCGATCAGCAATCGGATCATCCACACCGTCGCCTCGGTCGCCGAAGTCGGAGCAGGAGTCACCAAGGGAATCAGTGACCTTGCCGCCGGTGCCTTGCGCGGCACTTTCGAATTGTCCGGCGAAGCGGCACGAGCATTGCCGCGTTTGGCACGGCTCAACCAAATTCAGCCGCACACCAAGATCTCGCTGAGCCAATTGCTCGCGGAGCAGCGTCGAAAGGCGCCGAACGGAGAGTGCTTCCTCTTCGACAATCGTGTGCACACCTATGAAGCGGTCAACGCCCGCATCGACAATGTCGTGCGTGGATTGATCTCCGTGGGAGTGCGTCCGGCAGCACATGTCGGTGTCCTGATGGAGACCCGTCCCAGCGCGCTCGCTGCCATCGCGGCCTTGTCGCGCCTTGGCGCCGTTGCCGTCATGCTTCCGCCGGGGTCCGACATCTCGGCGGCGGTCAAGCTGGGATCGGTTGATCGGATCATCACCGATCCGGAGAACGTCGACGCTGCGGTGGTCACCGGTAGGCCGGTCTTGGTGCTCGGCGGCGGCGATGCCCGCGGCCTCGAGGTGGATCCGTCACACGACGTGATCGATCTCGAACAAATCGATCCGACGAAGGTCAATCTGCCCGGTTGGTACCGACCGGATCCCGGTGTCGCCCGTGAACTCGCCTTCATCATTTTTGCGGAATCCGGCGGCGTTCTCGAAGCCAAGCAGATCACCAACTACCGGTGGGCACTGTCGGCCTTCGGCACGGCCACGGCGGCAGATCTCGATCGTGGCGACACTGTGTACTGCCTTGCACCGCTCCATCATTCGTCGAGTTTGCTCGCGACCATCGGTGGCGCCATGGCCGGTGGGTCACGGATCGCGCTCTCGCGCGGACTGAATCCGGCACGATTCGTCGAGGAGATCCACCGCTACGGCGTGACTGTCGTGAGTTACACGTGGTCGATGATGCGCGAGATCCTCGACGAGGATCTTCTTCTCATCGACGGCAGCCATCCGGTCCGACTGTTCATCGGTTCGGGAATGCCGCACGGTCTGTGGAAGCGGACCACGGAGGCGTTCGACCCCGCGCAGGTGCTCGAGTTCTATGCGTCGACCGAAGGTGACGTGATTCTCGCCAACGTCGCCGGCTCCAAGGTCGGCTCCAAGGGTCGACCGCTGCCGGGTAGCGCGCAGGTGCGGTTGGCGGCCTACGACCCGCTCAGCGGTCGGCTTCTCGAAAACGGTAACGGATTTGTCCGTGAGTGCGCCGACGACGAGGTGGGATTACTGCTCGGGCGTGCCAGATTCACCGCTGATCTCTCGGGCGGTGCCATGCGAGGTCTCTTCCAGGCCGGTGATTCCTGGATTCCGACCGAGAATCTCTTCCGCCGGGACGGCGACGGCGACTACTGGCTGATCGATCACAAGAACACGGTGATCTCCACGCTCCGCGGACCCGTGTTCACCCAGCCGATCGTGGACGCGCTGTCGAGTGTGGCGCGAGTAGATCTCGCCGTCGCGTACGGCATCGGCGACGCACCGCATCAGCTGGCGGTCGCTGCCGTGACATGGCGTCCGGGGCGGCAGTTCCGTTCCGCCGAACTGGCAGATGCCCTCTCGCGCATCGCTTTTGACGCTCGTCCGGACATCGTGCACGTGGTGGACGAGATCCCGGTGGGTTCGTCGTACCGTCCGAGCTCCACTGCGTTAGCTGCGGCCGGATTGCCGGCGCCAGGCCCACGGACCTGGTTCCTCGATTCCGAGACGCAGTCGTACAAGCGGCTGACCAAGGCAATTGCTGCCCAGTTGATGCCGACGAGAGTGGGTACCGGAGCACGGTAGCCTGGGGACATTCTGTTTGATCGGTTCGAGAGGACTCACGTGGCTATTGATTCGACGTTGCTCAGCATTCTGGCCTGCCCCCAGGACAAAGGCCCGCTGTTGCTGGTCGGGGACGAGTTGCTCTACAACCCGCGCCTGCGGCGTGCGTACCCGATCGAGAACGGCATTCCCGTTCTGTTGATCGACGAGGCACGCGACGTGGCGGACGACGAGCACGAGAAGCTGCTCGCACGGGCCGAAGGTTAGATCGGTAATTCACCGGTCAGGTACCGCTGGAGGTTCGGAGCCACCAGCGGTACCAACGCGTCCACGTTCAACGATGCGAGTGGTTCGAGTCCGAGCACGTATCGCGTGACCAGCAGCCCGGCCATCTGAGAGGCCACCAGTTCCGCTCTGATCAGGCCGGTGCCTGTCGGTGTGTCCACCCGCGGAATGATGTCGCGCAAGACGACATCGAGCAGAAAGCTCTGAATCAGTTGTGATCCGTCGCCGGAAATGGCCGATCGAAATGCTGCCAGAATCGCCGGCTTATGTTCCGATTCCCACAGCCCCGTCACTGCCCTGAGTAGGTTTTCGCCGAGATCTTCCGTCGGGGAGGCGTGAACCGGTCCCAATACCTGAGCCGGATCGATCGGTAGCGCGATCGCAGCGGTGAACAACTGCTCCTTGCTTCCGAAATGGTGATGAATCATGGCCGGATCGACGTCAGCGGCCGCGGCTATCGATCGGATGGTTGTTCGTCGAAAGCCGTTCTGGGAGAACGCTCGTCGCGCAGACTCGAGGATCTGCGCACGAGTCTCCGATTTGCCTGGTCGACGGCCGGAACGAATCGGTGCGGGGGCGGTGTCGTTGTCGGTCATGGCGTTCGGCGATCGAGTGTTGCCGCGGCCAGCGAGAGCGCTGCGGCGGCAAAGCCCGCCATGACGGCGAGATCACGCCACATCTCGCCCGTCGCGTCGGCATGCATCGACACTTGCTGAAGAGCGTCGACGGCGTAGCTCAAGGGAAGAACATTGCTGATCCATTCGAGCCAGGTCGGCAGTTGGTCGCGCGGTACGAGGAGTCCGCAAAGGAAGAGCTGCGGAACTACCACTACAGGCATGAACTGCACCGCTTGGAATTCGGTCTTCGCGAACGCACTGGCCAACAGACCGAGAGCAACGCCGAGGATCGCGCCGAGAACTGCAATCACGATGACCCACGCAAGACTGCCCGCGATGGTGAGCCCGAGAAATCCGAAAGCTACCGCGCACGCGAGAGCTGCCTGAGCGGCGGCCGAGAGCGAAAATGCCGCACCGTATCCGGCAAGAAGATCGAGCTTGCCCATCGGAGTGGTGAGCAGACGTTCGAGTGTTCCCGAACTGCGTTCGCGCTGCATGGCGATGGACGTGACCAGGAACATGACGACAAATGGCAAGATTCCCAACATCGTGATCGCGACCCGTTGGAAGAGGGAAACCTGGCCGGGCGGAGTCGAGACGTCCTGGTAGAGGAAATACAGCAAAATCATCAGCAACGACGGGACCAACAAGATCATGGCGACGGTGCGGTGGTCCTGGCGGAGCTGAAGCAGAATTCGAACGGTGGATGCACCGAAGATCCTGATGCTCATGATATTTCGCCTCCGACGGGTGAGGTTCGAATCAGTTCGAGGAAGGCGTCCTCGAGGCGTTCACATCTGGTTTTCGCGCGGAGTTCGTCGGGGGAGAGTTGTGCGAGGAGATGGCCGTCGCGCATGAGAATGAGTTCCGCGCAGTGATCGGCCTCGTCCATGACGTGGCTGGAGACCAACAGGGTGGTTCCGCTGCGAGCGAGGTCGGCAAATCGTTCCCACAATTCGACGCGAAGCACCGGATCGAGACCGACGGTCGGTTCGTCGAGGATCAACACATCAGGTGACGCCACCAAGGCGCATGCCAGCGAAACTCGACCGCGTTGACCTCCGGACAGATCGGCGGCGGTCTGATCGGCGTATCTGCGCAAACCGACGGCGTCGACCGCTGCTGCGACGTCTGCGTTGGATTTGCCGTACAGAGCGCCGAAGTACTGGACGTTTCGAGTAACCGTCAGGTCGCCGTACACGCTGGGGGATTGGGTGACATACCCGACCCGACGGCGAAGGGCAACGGACCCGGCGAGATCCCCCAGGACTCTGACCTCGCCACTTTCGACGATCTGTGTTCCGACTATCGCGCGCATGAGGGTTGTCTTGCCGCAGCCGGACGGGCCGAGCAGTCCGGTGATCGATCCTGACGAAACCTGCAGGTCGAGTGAGTGGAGAACTTCGCGCTTGCCGCGAATGACTCGTAGTCCGCGGATGTCTATTGCCGGCGTTGTGGTCACGGTGCGCCTCGTTTCAATAATTCATCACTTGTTGAATTATGCGACTCGGCTGACCCAAGAGTCAACGGCGTGGGCACAATCGAGGGGTGAGTATCGAGACCTTGGAAAATGTGGAGAACCCGTTGGAAGCGGGCCTGACAATTCTCGGCTCGACCCTGATCGTCGACGACATTTCGCTGAGGATTGTCGAGGTCGAGGCGTACGGCGGGGAGAAGGACGGGCCCTGGCCGGATCCGGCAGCACATTCGTATCGGGGGCGAACGCCGCGGAACAGCGTGATGTTCGGGCGGGCGGGCCGTCTCTACGTCTACCGCAGTTACGGAATGCACTTGTGTATGAACATCTCGTACGGCCCGGACGGTGTCGCGGGCGGTGTTCTGCTCCGAGCCGCTGAAATCGAAGCCGGTCACGATGTGGTGTCTGCTCGGCGATCGCCGGATCGGCCATCTCACCAATGGGCCAGAGGACCAGGCAATCTCGGCGCGTCTGTTGCAATCACGCTGGCGGACAACGGGACAGACGTTTTCGACTCAGCCTCACGGATTCGGCTCGAATTGGGGGAGCCCGAGGAATGGGTCAGCGGACCGCGAGTGGGGGTCAGTACCGCAGCGGAGGTTCCGTGGCGCCTCTGGATTCCGGACTCGCCGGCGGTGTCCGCGTATCGCCGAAGCCCGCGAGCACCGGCCATTTCGTGAAGATGGGATGATCGAATCCGTGACTGAGAATATTCTCGACGAACTGACCTGGCGCGGGCTGATCGCCCAATCAACCGATCTCGACGCTTTGCGTAAGGATCTCGAGGCCGGACCGGTCACGCTGTATGCGGGATTCGACCCGACCGGACCGAGCTTGCACGCAGGCCACCTGGTTCCGCTTCTCGCGCTCAAGCGTTTTCAGCGTGCCGGCAACCGTCCGATCGTTCTGGCCGGCGGAGCAACAGGCTTGATCGGTGACCCCCGTGATGTCGGGGAACGGACGATGAACTCCGCCGACACTGTCGCTGACTGGGCGGGACGCATCCGTGGTCAGCTCGAACGATTCGTGGATTTCGACGATTCTCCGACGAGTGCGGTCATCGAGAACAACATGAACTGGACCGGCAAGATGTCGGCCATCGACTTCCTGCGTGACGTCGGCAAACACTTCTCCGTGAACGTCATGCTTGCGCGTGACACCGTGAAGCGTCGTCTCGAGTCGGACGGGATGTCGTACACCGAGTTCAGCTACATGCTGCTCCAAGCCAACGACTACCTGCACTTGCGACGCGATCTGGGTTGCACGCTGCAGGTCGGCGGGTCCGATCAGTGGGGCAACATCATCGCGGGCGTCGAACTCAACCGTCGTGTCGACGGCGAGAGTGTTCACGCAATGACCGTTCCGCTGGTGACCTCGGCCGATGGCAAGAAGTTCGGAAAGTCGACCGGTGGCGGCAGTCTGTGGCTCGACCCCGAGATGACCAGCCCGTACGCGTGGTACCAGTACTTCGTGAACACGGGCGACGCCGACGTGATCAAGTACCTGCGCTGGTTCACCTTCCTGACCGCAGACGAACTCGCGGAACTCGAGACGGCAACGGCGGAGCGCCCGCATGCGCGCGAAGCACAGAAGCGGTTGGCCGCCGAGATGACCACCTTGGTTCACGGAGAACACAACACCCGCGCCGTCGAGCTCGCCAGCCAGGCGTTGTTCGGCAAGGCGGAGCTGGCGGAACTCGACGAGTCGACGCTTGCTGCTGCGCTGAAGGAAGCGTCTGTCAGCGAACTGGCGCCGGGGGAGCCACGCACGATCATCGATCTGCTCGTGACAAGCGGCTTGTGTGAGAGCAAGGGGGCCGCTCGCCGTGCAGTGAAGGAGGGCGGCGCTTCGGTGAACAACCAGAAGGTCTCGACCGATGACTGGGAGCCGGCCGCATCCGATCTGCTTCACGGCAGCTGGTTGGTCGTCCGGCGCGGAAAGCGCAATTTCGCCGGCGTGAAAATACTTTCGAACTGACGTGTGTGGGGTCACAGTGCTCTCGCGGGGCTCCTGTGGTCGCTGGTGGCCCGCCTACGGGCGGGCTACCAGCGGATTTAACCTGACGAACATCCGCGACCTGCACGTTTGACGCTCAGTTTTCATTCGCGTAACTTTGTCCAAGTCAGAGCGACACGGACACCAACCCCGACCGACAGGCCGGGGACACGCGGTTGGACGAAGTCGGAGACAGTCAAGCTCGGCGGGAACTTGCTTCCCGTGAGCAAACAAGCTAAGATTGTAACCCTTGCCCCGGAGCTTTCAACCACGTTGAAGCGATGGTGTGTGCGTGTTCTTTGAGAACTCAACAGTGTGTCGATGAATGTCAGTGCCAAAATTGATTTGGTACTTCACATCCGCGAATGATCAACCGCCTCTTGGGGTTTGGTTGGTTTGTGTGTGGTGTGAGTATTTTTCGTCGGTGATTGTTCATTCTTCCGTCTGAATGGTTGCCGACACATTTTTTGCTAGTTGAGTTTTTTTGCTAGTGATTTGA